>JBEBAU010000021.1:0-56885 GCA_041158765.1 Candidatus Parcubacteria bacterium
GTATGAACAACTGATCAAGCTTGGATATACAGAGAAGTTGGTAAAAATATAATAAAAAACCTCGATATATTATCGAGGTTTTGGTTGTGGCAAGCCACATTCAGCTAATTCAATTGAGCGAAGAGTGTTTTCCCATATTCGCTGCATGCCTTTCATACAACCGGGGCAGTTTACAACCCCACAAGCGAAAATACTGGCTGAAGTGTGGCCTTCTGGCCAACGATCTGGTGGATCAGAAGTAAAGCCACAGAGCGCCGCGTCTTTGCGAACAGCGTGTGTAATTTGTGAGAACATATCTTAGATGTGTTTGCGGGAAACAATACCATACTTATATACAAATAAAAACCCCGCACTATTTAATATGCGGGATTGGGAAAGGCAGTTCCGGTGTAGGGTTGACTGCTTGTCGATATAACCATCGGACTTCGGCGACACCTTCGATCGCAGCGACGTCATTTTCCTCAAGTAATTGCGCAATGTGTCGTTGACCGTGCGCGATTTGCTTCTTGGTGAACCTTGTCACACTGAGGATTTCAAACAAACGAGCTCGCACGTCTTTCTCCAATAGATAGACGACGATATTCCTCGTTCGTGAGAGAGTCGCATTGGTGTCCGCGCTGTAGAACTCACGAAGCGTGATGCCCGCAGCCTTGCATGCAGCATAGACAAGCGTTTCTTTGAGCGTCTGAGCTTCATTCGGATCTGGAATCGGCTCCGTCTCCTCCACAATCCGGACAGTGAGCTT
The DNA here is from genome assembly GCA_041158765.1 of Candidatus Parcubacteria bacterium. Classification (GTDB taxonomy): domain Bacteria; phylum Patescibacteriota; class Minisyncoccia; order Phycocordibacterales; family PALSA-1337; genus JAQBRD01. The sequence goes on from JBEBAU010000021.1 coordinate 746, forward strand.
GGAACGGTCGAAGTCAGCTTTGATGCGTTCTTCAATACGCCGAGCGTGTTCAGGTAGTGGCAGTATCGGACCAAGATTGAAAGACTTGCCACGCAACTTTTCGAGCGAAGCAATGTCTTTTTGTCTTTGTTTGAGATCAGAGGGTCCGGTGAGCGGTGAATGAACAATACGAAGCATGAGCCAAATTTCATTCAGATGATCCTTGGCAGCTGCTGTTGTAAGTGGCACGACTGTTCGGCCATTCAAGCCATACGTCCCCTCAAAGAGGTCAATCGTGCGTTGGGGATATTCGACAGGGAAAACCCTAATCATCCCCAGTGCAGTCATAATTGGCTGTGCGGCTTTGTAGAGCCTCACATCAATGATTGGATCGTAGACCTTGCACGCAGCGGCTTCACCCGCTCCGACCACTGAATCAAATTCAGTCGTCGGTGTGAAGTAGGGATCGAGGTTTCTCGGTGTATTCGGAGTATCATGACGACACCCCGTATGTATCGGTAGTGTTGTTTTCATGATAGTGGTTATGAAATTCGATGAACGGCCTCATTGAGTGTACGCTTATGAGAATTGTTAGTCAAAAAACAAGACACTGAAACAAAATCCTGTCTAGTATTGCAGACACATATCACCACGTGCTTTACTCTCTAGTAATACGAGTTCTTTGACGTCTACAAACAATGAACTCACAACTCTAACCAACTGCCTAACCATTGAAAGGAGCGGTATATCCATGCCATCAGATGATGAAAACGAGCCACCGCATGTTCCAGGACGAATGCGTCACACCGAACATCGCGGAGGTCACTCGACGGAGAAACCCACCTTGGGGACTAAGACTTATAAGGTTGTTTCTATCGAAGTTACCGTAGATCACCACGGGAAATCAGGACCGAATCCAAGCTTGTTTAACTTTGTTCGGGATATTCAACTCCGATCATTGCGAACAACTCGCACCGATAACCATTGGATTTTCGGCCTCGCACCGGAAGGCTTCTACAGCATGAACCTTGAACATTCAGGGGAAGAAAAATACACCAAGGGACGGTTTGCACTGTTCCTCCATCACGGAACCGCAAAGGATCCTGTTGATGAAGGCTCCTTGTTTATCGTTGAAAAAGAGATCAAAGCTGCTGCAGGACTTCCTGAAGGGAAAATTGGAATTCGTTTCCATGGTAATGGCGCTCGCGGCCGTTCATGGGAAATCACCTGCATATCTCACGATGTGCCGGCTTCGCAAAAAACCAGTTCGCCGGCTCCGGTTGAAAAGCCTGAGCCCGCTCCGCAACCTCCTGTGTCAGCAACGCCAGAACCTGTGGTGGTAATTACAACACCACCCACACTGCCACCGTCTACGCCACCACCTGTGGTCGAAGACTCGCAGCAAAAAGTAGTGAAATCTGAAACAACGGCGGCTCCACCGCCACAACCGCAACAACCAAAGCCAACTGAAAAGAAGGCAGAAAGAGAACCGATGAAAAAATCAACAGCATTCAATCTGAAGCTGTTCACCGCAATCATGCAGTTTGTTTGCGCAAAGCTTGGCATTGAGGATCCCCAATCTATCAAGGAGGGTAGCAACCATCTTAATGCTAAAGCCCGACGGTTGGTTTGCCTGATTGCCGCTTCAAAAGAAGGGTTGGGTCAGCCAGTCACAGCCTGCGCGGAACAATTCGAGGACACCGAAGGCAATGTTTACCGCAATATCAACAAATGTCGCAACAAGGACCTCGCGACTGATGCGAAATTAAAAGAATGGGTTGATGACACCGTCATTCAACTCCGCAAGGAATACAGCATCACCGCCACCTCGGCCACAGAAGTTCCTGCTGAATCGGCGAATGGCCACGAACCGGCTCCGGCTGGACCGAAGCCTACTGCTCCTGTTGTGCGCAAGAAACGCGTTATCAAAGCGAAGAAGGTTGTGGTCAACAAGCGCAAACCGCGTGCTGTGGCAAAGGTAGATACCGTGCCGAGTGACATCTTTGTCCGGCTCGTGTATTTTGCCCGTAACACCGGCAAACTCAGCGTTGCGGAAATCGCCGAATTGGCAGAAATCACTGAGGGTGCAGTCTTCGAGGGTCTCGGACGTGCGGGGGAATTATACACCGCCGACTCAAGCCCGACCCTTAAGGAAGCCTTCGCTGATTTGCTCCAAGCGGCGAAGCCCCACGAGGGAGTTCATTGATTGCTCGTCACAACCACTTATAACAAGTGGTTTTTTATTTTGGCACGCGATATTTAATCAAAAATCCTCACGAGATATGCATCGATTTTGCGCTGATCGAGTTCGTAGAAATTCTTATTTTCTTCATGAAGATAGGTTGAAAGAGAAGTACCAACGAAGCGCCAATGCCATGGTTCGAATACGAAGTATCCATTATTTTTTGGATATGAAAGTATGAAACCAAAACGGTATGCATTTGCAATCATCCATTGATATGCAGGACTTTCATCAAAACCATCGAGACCTCCTCCAAGACCGGTAGTCGTGAAATCAACTGCAGTACCAAGCTGATGCTCAGAATATCCTTGATCTGCAGAGAATGAATTGGCAGTTCCAGCACCATACGTAATCGTATAATCACCCTTGAGCGCACGCTGTTCAGCAAATGAACGATATGCAGATGCAACATAGAGCTTCACACCCGTTGATGAAGCCGCTTCAATCATGGCCTTAAGCTGGAGAAGTGCATTACTCTGAAATAAGAATTGCTTAGTATTGCTATAGACATATGCATTTGGAATTTCACTCAAGTGTGCTGGAATGTACGTGTCACTGAGGAAATAGACTTTTGAATATTTTTTGAGAAGTTCTGGGTCAGTCTTCGAAAGCTTCTGGAGGGTATTGAGTGTTCCGGTGAAATCTCCAACTTTGTTTTGGAAATCTCCAAGCTGTTCAGCAATAGCGCCGACATTTTGCTTCTCAGCATTGAGCGCAACTGAGAGGGATGTATGTGTATCAGCAATTGCAGCCGAGAGGGCTTGAGTTGTAGAGGCGTTATCGAGGGTGAGATGTGTCACTTGTGATGAAAGGTCATTGACATGTGTTGTGAGTGATCGAAGTGCTACGTATGAGTATATCGAGTATCCGATAAGGATAATTGAAATTACAGACAAGCTACCAATAAATACCGGTGTACTGAGCTTGTTTTTGATTTTTCCTTGGATATCTTTCATATCAAATATGCTACCATATATGTATATATGAAAGAAACAATTGCTATCGTTGCAGCATTACTCGCCATTTTGGGAAATATTTCGTACTTAAAAGATGCATTTCGAGGAAAGGTTCGTCCGCATCCGTATACATGGTTTATTTGGAGCATTGTTTCTCTCGTCACCTTTTTTGGTCAATTACAGAAGGGTGCTGGAATTGGCGCATTGCCAACAGGAATTGCTGAGGCTTTCACAATACTTATTTTCATTATTTCACTCAAATACGCTTTCAAGAATACCGCTGAAAATATCAAGAAGTCTGATCATTATTTCCTTGTTGCTGCTTTGCTTGGTCTTATACCGTGGGCACTTACAAAAGACCCTACGATTTCAGTTATTGTTGTGGTAACAATTGATGTAATTGCATTCATACCTGCACTCCGCAAGACATGGATGGATCCTCGTTCAGAAAAGCCTGCATTATATGAAATGAATGTGCTTCGACATATACTCACGCTTTTTGCGCTCGGTTCATACAATACCGCAACAATGCTTCATTCTATTGCGATGATTTGTACGAATACGGTGATGACTATCTTCATTAATAAGCGAAAGTTCATGAAATAACTGCCGATTGGGGATAACTTGCGCTATTTGATGAAAGAGTGCGTTATAATGTAGCTAATATGAAACACAAACTCACAATTGCAATTTTGATTCTCGTTATTATCGTCTCACTCTCAATTTGTGGATATATTCTTGTGAGAGAATCACGATTCGCGGCTCTTTCTGGACAGCCTGTGCCCGCTACATCAACTCGCATGACCGAAGAACAAAAAATCAGCACTCTTCTACATCTCGGCCAAACTTCTACTGCTCCACGACTCAGTTCTCAAGAGAAGATTACTATCCTCCAGTCGCTTCACAAAAAATAGCCTGAAATACAATGGAAATAGCCCGCTGCAAGACGGGCTGTTTTTGTTTTTGCAATGCTTTTCACTTTATTCGTTCCTACGAATTGCAGCTCTGATATCTGCGAAAGTTCCACCGACTTTTTTGCCAGGGTTGAAAATATGCTCTGGATCAAAAATATCTTTTGTTTGTCTGAAAAGTGCCACGATGTTTTCACCAAACATCTGCACGAGATACGGTGTACGAATAATACCGTCATTGTGCTCTGCGGTAATTGAGCCATGATATTCATGCACAAGGTCATACACCTTCTTCGAAAGCTCAAGAATAATATCAGCAGAATATGCATTATTGAGATCCATGAGAGGAATAATATGGAAATTTCCGTTACCAGGGTGACCTGCAATTGTATAAATAAGCTTATATTCATCAATTAATTTCTGCACGCGTGGAAGAAATTCGGGCAAGTATTCTGGCTTCACAATAATGTCATCGATGAATGGTGCAGTACGCTTGCCGTGAACATGCTTACGAAGAAGATTGAAACTTTCTCGACGAACACGCCAATACTTTTCAGCTTCAAAACTGTTGCGAGTGATGTGTGTTTTGTATTTGAAATGAATAAGCTTCGCATTCAGTTGATTCAATCGCTCACGAATATCTTGTTCAGAAGAACCGGTGAATTCAACCATGAGAATGAGCTTAGGGATACGACCAGCAACAGCAATGCTCCACATATCTGGAATGAAACGAAGACCGAGGCTGAGAGCACCGAAGAGACCGAGCTCTTTGAAAAAATCAAAAAAGAATTTGAAAGCGAGTTTCATGCTGTAGTCGTCATATGATTCGAGACTATCAGGATTGAAAGGGAGTATCTCAGTTATCATATCTCCAAGTCGTCGTACATCAGGAAGGAAAGCAACGAGCATATTAGAATACGGCTGTACTGGAGTGAGTTCGAAGGTTATTTCGGTGATAATGCCGAGCGTGCCTTGAGAACCAACAATAAGACGGCAGAGGTCAAAAGTTGCGTTGTCATCATTGCCATCAGGGCTTTTTTCATACACATCCCAGAGATAATAGCCGGCTGAGTTTTTTGAAACAGTAGGCTTTGCTGATTTGATAGCGTCGAGATTGTTGATGATGAGATCGTACATCTTCTGATAGAGCGTCGCTTCAAAGACTTTCACACCGAGACGTTGTGTACCCTGAATTTTTGCTTTGAGTTCAGCGAGAGAGAGCTTCGTAATGTGATATTCATTGCCATCGCTGAAAACAACTTTGAGTGCGCGAATGTGATCAGCAGTCTTGCCGTATTTGATGCTTTTTTCACCGCCACTATTGTTTGCAACCATTCCTCCAACTGCGCATATTTCTCGAGAAGCAGGGTATGTCGGCATGAATCTCTTGCGCTTCATGGTCTCGTGCTCGAAATCACGATAAAAGCAGCCGGGTTCTACGGTTGCGGTTTCGTCGTTGATTTCACCTATCGTATTCATGTAGCGGGTGAAATCTACGATAATAGAAGAATTGATTGCACCACCGCTCATATCAGTACCCGCGGAACGAGCAGTAATAGAAAGTCCGGGGTGATGAATTCGGTTTTTGTTTACCCAACGTACAAGCATTTGTACGTCAACAGAATTTCGAGGGAATACAACAACTTGCGGTTTTATTTCAAAAAGACTTGCATCATGTGAATATGTTGCGAGCGTCTTCTCACTGTAATCGATGTCGCCAGTGAAATGGTCTTTCAAAGTATCAAAAAAGGCAGCTGTAGCTGACGAAGATGCGAAACTCATACAAATAGTATACCATACGCGTACATGCCGATTTCATTTTCCCCAATACAAAATCACATCTTGACGCAGCTCAAAAACGCCAAATCGCTTCGCTATAGTGAAATGAAGCCTAAGGCCATTCCTAATGATCTATTCAATTATCACCTGCAGTTTCTAGTGAAAAAGGGTTTTGTTGAAAAAACTGGCGGAAAAACTGTCGAAAAAGCTGCCAAAGCTGCAAAAACTGCTGGAAGTGGTGCATATTGTTTGTCTGAGGTTGGTGTTCGACACGTCGCTGATGCATATCCGCTCAACAAAGAAGAAGAAAAGAATGCGAGCCTTTTCAAAATAAATGTCATAACGATTGTCTCAAGAGTTGTGCAAGATCCAGCGAGTCCGCGATCAAAAAGCAGAAAAGGTTCAAAAAAGATTCAAATCTTGAATCAAATTCGTGGCGTACATCCTTCATATGGCAAAATCGGCGTTCCAGGTGGCGTTGTTCGCAAAGGCGAGCCAGTTCTCGCTGCTGCCACTCGCAAGCTCGAGGAAGAGACGGGGCTCGTTGCTGACTTTAATTTGCTCGGTTTCGAACGAAGAATGATGTATGTGCAACATGAGCTTTTTTCAGATGTGCTTTTTCCAATTGCTTATTCAGATCAAACGCGCGGTGAATTATTGGCCGAAACAAAATTTGGCAAAAATATGTGGGTTGATATTGATCAGGCGATACAGCATGAATCAGCGGAATTCGATTCGCTCGTGAAGATTCGCGACGTTTTACTTTCAATAAAAAAGGGTAAGGATGCTATCAAAAAATTGCCATTCTTCTACGAAGAAAAGGTGCAAAGTGACGTGTAGGTAAAATTCTGACAACTGATTTGCCGAGGATGTCCTCACTATCGCGGTTTTTTCATATGGTTATAGTTATATTAGATTTGCTCGTGCAAATTATCGCAACAAAACAAACCCAGTAACCAACACTACTATCTCTATAAACTCTATGAAAATAAACTCATTTTCGAATATCACTAGCCTGCTCACAAATGGCTATTTACTTCTGAATTATCCAGTAGCACTTTATGATGCTGTTTACAAAGCATCGCGGTCATGGGATGCATTCTGTGAATTACCTGAGGAAATCAAGCGGGCAATTGGGTATAGCAATGGGGCAGCTGGTGTTGGTTGTGAAATAAAAAAAGGGGAGGGTGCAGCTGCTGATTTCAAAATCAACTTTGACATCGCACTCATTGGTGAATCATGGCTTCGTGAACGAATTGTAGCGATCAATAATCCTATCGTGACGGAATTCGTGAATGATGCGCTCGCACTCGTGGCTGCGGTGACGCCGACGATTGCGCATTTTGCGGAAGAGTCGGAGCGTGCTTTTGGCCTCAAGGGCTTTGGACATGAGGTGAAAGATAATCCGGACACATTTTTCATTCGATTTATTCAGTATGTCGCGAATCCAAAAATCGGTGATGAAATCTGTGTGCCACATGTGGATCAGAGTGGTTTCACTTTACATCTTCGTGAAAGCGAACCGGGTTTTCAGATTCTCTCTGCGGCTGGGAAGTGGATTGATATTCCGATTACCTGTGGGCAGACGGTGATTATTCCTTCAATGCAAATGCAACTTCGTTCAGAAGGGATGCTGAAAGCCACATGTCATCGTGTGATTGCCAAGCCTCACGTGGGGGAGAAGCCATATCGCACATCTGCGGTGCTCTTTGGTCAGCTCGCACACACACCGAAATATGACAAAGCTCGCTACGGGCGACTTCAAGAAATGGCCCCGGGTTTCAACTATGATATGCCTTTCAGTGACTTCGAGAAGATGTTCAAGTGATAGCGTGTAATAGTGTTTGACATATGCTTGTTTTAGTGCTTTAATTATCTTCAAATGCACAAAGCCAAGCAAAACCATGGTTCAGCAGTAAAAGCGAGCGTGACCAGTCACATTCGTGTGCTCGTTGTTGAAAAAGCAAACCTAGCCGATATGTATCGACAAGTGTTCGAAAAACACGGCTGGGAAGTCACCACAGCAACCACCGAAATAGATGCGCTCAGACTTATCGAGCTCGAACACTTCGATGCTGCGGTGATGGGTGAACACCTCGAGCTCAAGGGCTCAGCCTCCCACCTTGTGATTCCGGCATTCCGTGCCGCAAATCCCAAGTCACCGATGTTTATGCTTTCGGCAACCGAAGGCGAACGTCAGATGGATGCTGGTGGCAAAGATCATTGCTACTCGACGCCCAAGGGCTCAGGTGAGGTTCAAAAAATCGTTGGTGTAATGCGTGAGTATTACCCGACGGCCTAAAGAACCTCACAAACCCGCTTCGCACATTTAGCTCAAACTCCCGACAATCCTTTGGATCGTTGGGAGTTTTACTTTTCCATTTCAGGTTTTTTGTATCGTGCTATAATTTTACCATATGAACAAACATACAACTGTTGCCATTAATGGCTTCGGCCGAATCGGTCGCGCTTTTTTGAAAGTATCATTAGCAAATTCCGCTCTCAATGTTGTTGCCGTGAATGATCTCGGTGATATCAAGGATATGGCGTACTTGTTGAAATACGATACTGCATATGGTGTGAGCACGTTTGATGTGCAAGTGAAGCAGCCAACTTCGGGCGCCGCTGGTTCTGTTGTGTGGCCATCTCTAGTGATCAGTGGGTATGTATTTGATACACAGGGTGAAAAGGTTGCGGTGAATAAAGAGGTGATATTTGTGAGTGAAAAAGATCCGACGAAGTTGCCATGGAAATCTCTCAATGTTGATGTGGTTGTTGAATCTACCGGACTTTTCACATCAAGTGAAAAAGCAATGGCGCATATTACTGCTGGTGCTAAGCGTGTTGTTGTTTCAGCTCCAATCAAGGATGAGCCGACTTCAACCGTGAAGGGTGCGACCTTGCTCATGGGAATGGACGAAGCAGCTGTGGTTGCAGGTTTCAAATCTTGTCCTATTTCATCTAATGCTTCTTGTACGACCAATGCTGGCAGTCCGCTTCTCGCAATTCTCGATGAAGCCATTGGAGTTGAAAAGGCCGTACTTAATACAGTGCATGGATACACTGCGAGCCAAGGTATTGTTGATGGCCCAAATAAGAAGGACTTCCGTGAAGGTCGAGCCGCTGCGCAGAATATCGTGCCATCTTCAACTGGTGCTGCAATTGCAGTGACCAAGGTTCTCAAGGGCCTCTCGGGACTTTTTGATGGAATATCTATTCGTGTGCCAGTTGTTGCGGGTTCGATTGTGGACATTACGTTCATCTCGAAGCGTGGCACTACTGCAGAAGAAGTGAATATTATTTTGAAACGCGCCGCCGCTCTCCCTCGTTGGAAGGGTATTTTCACTGTGACCGAAGAGCCACTCGTCTCTCACGATATCGTCGGTAACCCTCACGCCTCAATCGCTGATCTCGCCATGACACGCGTCGTCGGCGGCAATCTCGTCAAAGTTCTTGGGTGGTATGATAATGAAATGGGGTATACGCATACGTTGGTGAGGCATGTAATCGAGGCGGGGAAACTAATATAATTATGAAAAAAATTATTGTAGGCTTTGTAGTAATAATAGTGCTGCTGATAATATCAAGTTATATTGAAAGTTCTTACTGCCACAGTCTCAACAGATTGAATACTGTACCTCCATACGAATACAATAATTCAGTATTTTGTATGGCGAATTCATACCCCGCATTGATAGGATTATTGATTTATGGTTTGGTACGATAATGAAGTAAGTTATATACGTGCTTTGGTGAGGCGTGTGATCGAGGCGGGAAAGTTGGTGTAACTATTATCATTAATAAAATATTATGTGGAGAAAATTAACTAGTGTACAAAAGATCATTCTAAGCATAGCAGTTGTTTTCTTGTTTATTGGAGCATTGGCTGACTATATTACATTTATTCCAAAGCTCACATCAATTTTTTTGGCAGCAATTGGTTCAATTGCAATGTTTAGTTTTTGGGTCAATACAAAGGATACAAAAAAGTAAGCAGTAGGCTGTCACGGTGTGGCAATATGACGGGGTATACACAGAGCGTTAGGCTTCAAAAAGAAAACGGCATCCTAGATGGGTGCCGTTTTTCATTAGCGGTTTTAATTTACACATCATAATTTCGCATCATTGACTTTTAAGCAAAACATTGGTATAAAGTTCATAAATAGGCCTTTGTCAATTTTCAATTAACAAAGGAGAACTTAGTCTCGGAAAACAAACAAAACTGAAGGAGAAAATACATGAAAATTGTATCTGCTGTTAAGCGGGCATGTAAGAGCCTGTGGCATAATTTGCCCATGCTCACCATCGGTGGTGTAGCTGGTTGCGTGGTTGGCATCGCGATTGGCATGGTGATTGCTTACCACACCATTACCCATGAGGGTGTGATGGAGATCCTTGCCAAAATGTGGAGCGAATCGTTATGAAAATGATTCTTACATTGGTCACTTCACTCGCTCTATTCCTCACTCCGTTCATTCAGGTCAAAGCGAGTGATATTCAAGTCAGTCAGACTGAAGAAAACACACAGCCTAAGCCAAACCTTCTTGCAGAATGCGGGTTGGCGGCTGTGGTCATCATTGTTGGCGGCATTGTGATTATCAAAATGGTCCGTTTGTGTCAAAAGGTTCTTCCTCCGACACCTCCGCCGTCAACAAATAACGTTGCTTCGGTGACGATGAAGGCTAGTAACGCCGAGAGTCTGCCTGAAACGGATATGTATGCCGCTCTGATCATTCTCGGGCGGGACAATTCATTTGGTGGCTCCGGTGTTTCTGGCACAATGGAAATTCCATACACTACCGGCGTTTCAAACACTCCAGCTACGCTTGGTCAACCAAAATGGAATAACCCCTCAACAATGGTTTCGCAAGGATTGTTTGCGAGCCAGTTGGCTGAATATGGTCTAGGTTTCAGTCAAACGAGAACGAGCTATAGCTCAAACGCTATTCCTGTCACGGCACTCGATGCTATTCAATACACAAATGGAGTTCTTGTTGTTAAGGCGGGAAGTTCATCTGTTAGAACGACAAATGTGTTCGAGCGTTCAGTTGACATGGTCAATTGGACTCCAATTCTTACCAACATTGTAGTTGGCGGATCGGTTCAGGGGACAATAACTGACTCGACCATGTCTTCGGATACCGGTTTTTACCGGATAATCAGCAGGTGACTGGTCTCAGGTTGCGATAGGCATCTCATACGAGGTGTCTATTTTATTTTTTATAGAGTTTAGATAATTAGTGTGTACAAATTTATCAAATCTTTATTACTTTTTTATAGAGATTTTATTTCAATTTTGTATGATGGTGTTGTTAGTTTACGCTTTTGAACACACCAATATGCAGAATATACACAATCACCACATATTTGTGACACACGAAGACCTTCGGAGGTTGGAGTCGCGTATTGATGAGCGGTTTTGTGAGGTTGATGATAGATTCACTGAGCTGACCGAGATAATGATGTCGAATTTCGATCGTATACAAGCTGATTCTGATAAGATGTGGGCTCAGTTTGATAAGATTGACTCTAGGTTTGAAAAGATAGACTCGAAGTTCAAACAAGTAGATTCTCAATTCGAAAAAGTATGGAGTAAGTTCGCCGCTATGGATAAACGTTTTGATCGAATAGAGAATACACTCGACCTTATTTTGAAACATTTCTCCATTACTGCTCAAAGTGGAACTGGTGGATAATAGAGGACAATACCTGAGCAAAAGTGCTATAATCACCACATGAAAAAGAGCAAAATACTAATAGCGAGCGATCATGCAGGCTTTGAACTCAAAAATATCCTCGGTATATATTTGAAAGAAAAAGGTTACGATGTTGAGGATATGGGTGCAGATAAGCTTGATTCCGAGGATGATTATCCTAAGATAATGGTGCCCGTAGCTACTCGTGTTCTCGCTGATCCACAAAATGTGCGAGCAATTATATTTGGCGGCTCAGGAAACGGTGAAGCCATGGTTAGTAATCGATTTCCAGAAGTGCGTGCCGCAGTATACTATGGTGGACCTCTCGAAATCGTGAAGCTTTCACGTGAGCACAATGATGCGAACATACTTTCACTCGGTGCACGTTTCATTGATGAGAAAATCATGAAAGAAGCTGTAGATTTGTGGCTTACGACGCCATTTTCTGGAGAAGCGCGTCATGCACGACGTAATGAGCTCATTGATTCAATTGAATAATTATTTATGGAAATAATCCCCGCAATTTTGCCTCACGATTTCACTGATCTTGAAAATCGTATTAATCAAGTGAAAGGACTCGTACCTTTTGTTCAAGTGGACATTTGTGATGGGCGTTTTGTGCCGAGTTTCAGCTGGCCATACAAGAAGCACGATCATAATTTTGATGAAATTCTCAATGAAGAGCGTGGTTTGCCAGGTTGGGAAGATATTGATTATGAAATTGATCTCATGGTTTCAAACCCTGAAGAAGATATTCAGCGTTGGATGACAGCAGGTGCTGCGCGCATCGTTATTCATATTGAATCCACAAATAATCTCGCAAAAGTTTTTGAACACGCAGGTGAACTCGTTGATATCGGTCTCGCAATTAATCTCAATACACCAATAGAGGCTCTCGATGAAGCTCTTGCAATTGGTGGCGAGCGAGTGAAATTCATTCAATGTATGGGTATTGGACGTATTGGTTTCCAAGGGCAGAATTTTGATGAACGAGTGTTTGAAAAGATCGCAGAAATCCGCACAAAGTATCCTACGATGCTTATTTCAGTTGATGGGGGCGTGAACGAAGACTCAGCTCCATTACTTATTGATGCAGGCGTGAATCGCCTCATTGTTGGCTCAGCGATTTTTGAATCTGACAATATCCCTGAAGCAATCCACACATTTGAAAACATATAGGTGGTATAATAGATATCAACATGGCTCTCACTGATCAAAAAATAAAAGAGCTCGAAGGGAAGGCGCTTGATATCCGCCGATCTATTATTGAGATGCTGATTGCAGCAAAATCTGGCCACACTGCCGGTGCACTCGATATGACTGACATTTTCACGTATCTCTATTTCACAAATTCAAAAACTGGTGCACACGGCCTCAATCACGATCCAAAGAATCCAAACTGGACATATCGTGACAGACTCGTTCTTTCAAATGGGCATATCTGTCCTGTGTTGTATGCAACAATGGCGCACGCAGGATATTTCCCAGTAAGCGAGCTTAAGACACTTCGAAAATTCCGTTCACGACTCCAAGGCCATCCGCATCGAGAGTGGTTGCCAATGCTTGAAACTTCATCTGGTCCACTCGGTTCAGGACTTTCACAGACTGTTGGTATGGCAATTGCAGAGCGAATGGATACGGGGCGCACTGGTTCGAAACAGTTTTTTTGTATGCTCGGTGATGGTGAACTTGATGAAGGTCAGAATTGGGAAGCAATTATGCTTGCTGCTCGTGAAAAGCTTGGCAACCTCACGGTGGTAGTTGATCGCAATAATATTCAAATTGATGGTTTCACCGAGGACATCATGCCGCTCAATCCTCTCGCAGACAAATGGCGTGCTTTCAATTGGCATGTTCAGGAAGTTGATGGGCATAATTTCAGTGCACTTGATAATGCATTTGGACAAGCACGTGCTGTGACTGACAGACCATCTGTGATTCTTGCGTATACCATTTCATCAAAAGGCGTACCTGCTTTCGAAGGAAAATACGAATGGCATGGCAAACCCCCGACAACACCAGAGGAGATAGCAATCGCAAAAAAGTCTCTTGGTATGAAATAACTGTATATTTTATGATAAACCCATTACAAAAACTCAATCCAAAACTTTTTGACACAGATGTCGAGCTTGTTGCGATACGAAAAGGTTTTGGTGAAGGCCTCCTCCAAGCGGCAATTCACGATTCTCGAGTCGTCGGCCTTTGCGCTGATCTTACCGAATCTACACATATGGATATTTTCAAGAAGCGATTCCCAGATCGTTTCATTGAAATGGGTGTTGCTGAACAAAATCTCGCAAGCGTTGCAAGCGGTATTGCTGCAATGGGTAAAATTCCATTCATCACATCATATGCAATGTTTTCACCGGGTCGAAATTGGGAACAAATCCGTACAACAATTGCATACAATGATAGACCAGTAAAAATTGCAGGTTCTCACGCGGGTATATCGGTCGGACCAGACGGAGGAACACACCAAGCAGTTGAAGACATTGCAATCACTCGTGTAATCCCTCGAATGACGGTTATTTCTCCGTGTGATGCGATCGAAGCTCGCAAAGCAACTATTGCAGCATCTCAGACAAAAGATCCGACTTATATTCGTCTTGCTCGTAACAATACTCCAGTTATTACGACTGACGCTACGCCGTTTATTATTGGAAAAGCACAAATTGTGTTTGAACCAGCACAAAACAAGAAAGCTGACGTCGGAATCATCGCAACTGGAGCGCTTGTTTATAAGGCTCTCAAAGTTGCGCAAGCCTTTGAAAAAGAGGGTAAATCTGTTAAGGTAATCAATCTGGCAACCATAAAGCCCCTTGATGAAGAAGCGGTGTGGAAAATGGCTCAAGAGAGCGGTGCTTTGGTCACGGTAGAGGAGCACCAGATTGCTGGAGGAATGGGTTCAGCTGTAGCTGAGTGTATCGCTCAACATCAGCCAGTACCGATTGAATTTGTTGGTGTCCGTGATCAATTTGGTCAGTCTGGAACACCCGAAGAGCTTCTTGAACATTACGGCCTAGGCGAATCACATATAAAGGCAGCAGTTGCTCGAGTGTTATTGCGCAAGAATGCATGAAAAAGACCATACCTATTTTAATAAGTAGCATAATCGCGCTCACGGTAGCAGCGATTTTGTTAAGGCTGCCTTTTGCGCCAGTTGATATTTCAAACGTACTGCCTGATATACAAAAAGTCGCTGACACACAAAACGCGACAAACACACAAAAAGTATCTGATACACCGAAAGTATCTAGTATACAAAAACTATTTGGCACAAAAGTAAAAAATCAAACTGCGAGCGTTCTAGATGTACTCAATGCAAGTCCCGAACTCGTTGCTTGGTATAAGTTTGATGAAACATCAGGGACAGCTGTAGCTGATGCCAGTGGACATAACAATTCAGGAACAGCAACTGGCACCGGCATCACATGGTCTGCCTCTGGCAATGATGCCGGTGCAATTTCTTTTGCAGGGAACGGCGGGTATGTGATCGTGCCGGCAAATCTCAATGCTACTCCGGTAACATACGCTATCTGGTTCAAGACAACAGCTGGTGGAAATCTCCTCTCTGATTCAAATCAATCAAAAGATTCTGGAACTGAGCCAACTACTTTCAGCCCTTTTCTTATTGTACGAAGTGATGGATATCTTGGCGGAGGATGGAATAATGGCAATTCATATCCAATGCGACAAATCACCTCAACAACAAGAGTGAATGATGGTGATTGGCACCTCGGTGTTGTTTCAAATGATGGCACAACACAGAAGCTCTATCTTGATGGAGCACTAGTGGGTGAAGAAGCGGCGGGTACACTTGCAACAGGATATCTACAGGTTGGTAATGGTAATAGTGCACACTGGGATGGTGGGTATTACGGTTGGTGGGCATATACAGGTCTTGCAGATAATCTCCGAATTTTTAATCGTGCTCTGAGTGACTCTGAAGCAAATGCGCTTTACTCTGATCAATTTCTTGAAACAGCGACAGCGGTGTCGTGCGCAGAAGCAGATGTTGAAAGCGCAATGAACACGGTAGCGGTTGGTGGAACTCTCATTATTCCCGCTGGTACATGTACGTGGACATATCCACTGCATATTACACGACCAATGACTATTCAAGGTTCGGGTATTGATACAACCAATATTATTGATGCACTTGATGTTTCGAGCACACTTATATCTCACGCTGTTTTCAATCTATCAACACCTTCTGGAGCACTTACACGTTTGACCAATTTAACAATCACCGCCAACGGAACAACTGATCTCTACAACAAAGGTATTATCAAAGTTGAGGTTGATGGTTCGGATTGGCGTGTTGATCATATTAAGGTTGTAAACAGTGCCGGTGCGGTGTTTGAAATATATTCATCAGGCGGAGTTATTGATCACAATACATTTGATGTTACCGGAGCTCATCAGGTAATTCGAAGTTTCAATGGTGTTGGAGCTGCGACAGGCGGAGATTTTTATGGAGATGTGGCATGGTCACAAGGACTTAATCTTGGTACGCGAGATAATTTCTTCTTTGTTGAAGACAATACATTCAATCAGCTCGATCCGTCACACTATATTAGTAGTGCAAGCGATGGTGAAACCGGACAGCGTGTTGTTTTCAGACATAATACACTCAACAATATGTCATGGAATAATCACGGCCTAGATTCAAGCGGCGTTCTTCGTGGTTCGCGTTCATTTGAAATATACAAAAACATATTTAATTATGTAACAACATCTGCTCCGGGTGCCGCAAACGGAGTTTCTCTTCGTTCGGGTAACGGTGTCATCTGGGGTAATCAATTCAACGGAGAGGGAGTAACGCCAGTACCACTCTATACTGATAACTATCGAGATTGGGCCGACTTTGCACCATGGGGAGCATGTGATGGAACAAGTCCGTACGATATCAATGACAATGTGATTTATAGAACCGGTACTGCATCTATTGCGAGTGCGGTCTCAGGTGGATATATTACGTTTACAGATTCAACTGCTTCATGGACTCCGCATCAGTGGATAGGATATTCATTACACAATACAACTCTAGGTGGAGCTGGAAGTGTTATTGTTGAAAACACCGAGACAACTATTACCCTAAAGAACGTCGATGCCGATTCAAATAGCGGCACACATAGAACTGGTGGGGCTATACGGTGGAGTCAGGGTGATGGATATAAGATTTTGCGAGCAACTTCTTGTCTCGATCAAACAGGTCGTGGACATGGAACACTGTTCACACGAAATGGACAGAGTATTCCAACAAATCCTGTTTCTTCTCAAATTTCAGAACCTACATATCTCTGGGACAATACCAAGAATGGTGTTGCAGTTGGTATGCAAAGTGCTTCACCACACTCAATAGAGAATAGAGATTTCTATAATAGCTCTTGTCCTGCAGGATACACTCCATATACATACCCGCACCCACTCACCGGTCTTACTGCACAAAGTCAGTCTCTTAATTGTGATGGTTCAGACCCATTACCTGAAGCACCACCAGAAGTCATAATTCCAGCACAAGACACTACCGCACCGACCATTTCATCAATTAGTGCGGGTTCTATTACTACTTCTGGAGCAGTGATTTCATGGACAACAAATGAAGCTGCTTCATCTCTTGTTGAATACGGACTTACTACTTCATATGGGAATAGTGCAGGAAGTAGCAGTGCTCTCGTAACATCACACGAAGCAACAATGAGTGGCCTTTCAGCTAGCACCGTGTATCACTATCGAATAACATCGACTGATAGTGATGCAAATAGCGCTGTTTCTGCTGATCAAACATTCACAACTTCTGCTGCAGTTGTTCAGTCTAGTGGTGGCAGTAGTGGTGGAGGTGGGGGCGGAGGAGGAAGCTCAAGTAGCGGAGGTGGTTCTAGTGGAAATACAACATCAGTCGTAACACGAACTGTAGCAACTTCATCTGTTTCAACTTCTACAAAAGCAGTTACAACAACAGTAATAACAACGCCAACAAAAGTTACTATCTCTCCAATACCTGCACAGTATATCAACCTACCAAAATACACACGCTCAGCAGACAACGTTATCTTGCAGAATGCTCTTATAGCTCGCGGGTATCTAGCGCCAGGCCTCAATACTGGTTATTACGGTGAAATGACTGCAATTGCTGTGGTCAAATATAAGCAATCTCTTGGTAGTTCTGCTTCAAATACCATTACGCAACCACCAGTACAAACAGCTACAGTATCAAAAACTCCTTCTAAAACTGTTGTAATACCGACATCATATGAAAAAATTCCTCTTTATTCACGAGGAGCGGCAGTAACTGAACTACAAAAGCTCCTCGTTTCAGCTGGATATCTTAATGCTGCGTATGTCACTGGATATTATGGACAACTCACAAAAGCAGCATTTGATGCATACAAAGCAAAAGCGAATACAACTAGTGTAGCGCCAACTATTTCACCAAAAACCACAACAACAAAAACTGTCGCAACAACCACCACAAAAACTTCACCAATTGTCGTACCAAAAGCCGTAACCGCCACAACAACAGTATTTACTCGAACTATGTCAGAAGGCTCAACGGGTGCTGATGTGCTCGCACTCAAAACATTCCTCAATACCCGTGGCTTCACGGTAACTTCATCTGGTAACACCTATGATGCCGCCACAACCAAGGCCGTCGCACAATTTCAGCGAGTATATTCTGCTGTTCTCTCAGATCCAAGCGGTATTGTAGGTGAATCAGGTACCGTAGGAGTTGCTACACTCAAACTCATCAATCAGATTAATGCGAAGAAATAATTAGCTCTTTCTCTTCTGTTTGAGCAACATTTCAACAGCGTGTTCCATAGAACCTGCTGGAGTAATTGTGCCACTATTCACGAAGAATATTTCATCGGCATTCTCAATAGTGTTGAGACGGTGCGCGATAATAACGACTGTCGTATGTGCAGGAAGTTTGCGTAGGATTGCATCAAGAAGCTGTTCGGTAACTGTATCAATATTAGCAGTTGCCTCATCAAGAATGAGCAAATCAGGCTGACGAAGTACTGCACGAATGAAAGCAATAAGTTGGCGCTGTCCGAGTGAAAGCGTCTCTGCATTGCCAGCGACTTTGGTATCAAGACCACCTTCGAATCTATCAAGAAGGGTATCGAGACCTTCTTCTTTCAAAAGTTTTGAAAGTGTTTCGGCTGAATCACCAATGTGCTTAGAATTTCCATAGAGAATATTTTCACGAACTGTACCACTAAAGAGGAATGGATCTTGGAGGATGAAACCAATCTTGCTAGCGCGTTCTTCTGGCGTATACGTACGAATATCTCGTCCGTCAAAGCGTATTACACCTGATGTTGGATCAAAAAGCCGTGCGATAAGTGATGCGGTGGTAGTTTTGCCTCCACCAGTGGGTCCTACGAGGGCATATGTTTTGCCTTTTTCAAGGTTGAAAGTAATGTTTTTCAATACGGTCTTCTCAGGTGAATACTGAAATGAAACATTCTCGAACTGTACAAGTGGTGTTGATGACGCTGAGCCTTTTTGTGTTGTTGTGTCACTTGCTTGTAACGGAATAGTTACGAGATCTGATTTCATATGTATGATTTCTGAAATTCGATCCCATCCTGCGAGGGCAATCTGCATTGTTGACCAGAAGCTCGCAAACTGACGAAGTGGATCGTAGAAGCGTCCGATATAAATGAGGAAGCTGATCAGAATACCAATAGCGAGTTGTCCTTGTGTAATAAGATATATTCCATAGATGAAAACAATAAGCTGAGCGATATTTGCAGCAAAATCATATACCGGCATGAAGAGATTACTACCGAGTCCTGCGAGCACTGATGCGCGGAAATTAGTAAGGTTTGCAATAGAAAACTTCTGTTTGAAATAATCGCGTCGATTGAATGCAATAATTGCTTTGAAATTACCGAGGCTTTCTTGAATTTCAGAACTCAAATTACCTTCAGCCCGAAGACTTCGAAGCGTGGTTCTTTTCACCCAACCAGATACGAATTGTGTGAAGATAATGAGTATTCCTGCGGGTATAAGTGCAGCGAGTCCAAGTCTCCAGTTGATTATGAGAATGAAAAGGGCAGCACCAATAATGGTAAAGGCATTTCCTGTAAATTGCATGAGTGATTGTGAGAAGAAATGATTGAGCTTGTCAGTGTCATTATTGATACGTGAAATAAGATCTCCGGTCTTATTCTGATTGAAAAATGCAACAGGAAGTTCCTGCAATTTTGTGAAAACACTATCCCTTAATCGGAAAAGGGTGCGTTGACCGACACCGCCCATCACGCGGGTTTGTACATATCCTCCACAAAATGCAATTGCGTATACTCCCACAAGAATTCCTGAGAATACCAGTACTCCATGGAAATCTCGTCCAGATATATAGGTATCAATCGTATATCCCACAAGGAGCGGGCCGAGGAGGGTCATACCGGAGTTCACAATAATAGCTGCAATTGCAATAGCAATATTCTTCTTTTCATATGAAAGAAGCCCTATCATTTTTGCGAAGGCTTTCCAGACCGAAGTCTTCGCCTCAAGTTCAGAATCGTTAGTTGTATTGAGTTTATAGTTCATGTTGTGTAGTGCTACGTTGTGAATCGTATATCTGTACGTATTCTGGTGAAGTATTCATGAGCTCCTCGTGTGTGCCTTTTGCAAGAAGCTCTCCTTCCATGAGGAGAATGATCTGATCAAAATCTTCAACAGAATTGATTTTTTGAGTTACTGAAATAAGTGTGATATCGGGATAATTAGCGCGAACATTTGCAAGAATTTTTGTTTCGGTTGCGCTATCAACACGTGCGGTGAAATCATCGAGCAAAAGGATTTTGGGATTGAGAGCAAGTGCTCGAGCGAGCATAATGCGTTGTTTTTGACCTCCAGAAAGGCTTGTGCCTCGCTCCATAACCATAGCATCGAGGCGACCTGGGAGTGTATCAACGAACTCACTTAGTTCAGCGGTATCGAGTGCTTTTTTCAAACTCGCATCCGTTACCGAAGTGTTGAAAGCGATATTTTCTCGAAGACTCATATTGAACATAATGCTGTCTTGGAATACGATGCCGATATGTTGGTGGAGCGATTCGGTTTCGTATTCAGTTATGGGCCGACCGTCGTAGAGGACTTGACCGGATGTTGGAGGAAGGATGCCGGTGAGGAGGTAGAGGAGATGAGTTTTGCCGGCAGCGGTCGGCCCAAGAATAGCTGTACGAGAACCACCTTTTATTTTGAATGAAATATCCTTCAATATGGTTTTTTCCCCAATAACAATTGATACGTCACGTATCTCGATATCACCAGTAAGATTTGCGACGACGGTGCCTGTTGTTTTTTCAACATGAGCATTGAGTGTTTCAGAAACACGACCATATGAAGCTGCTGCACGAGTGATTGAATTCATGAGAAAGCCAATCATAATGAGCGGGAATATAATGATTCCAAGATATGAAACAAATGCTGTGAATGTACCAATAGTCATTGAACCGACAATAATGAAATGCCCACCAAGTATCAAGATAACAAGTGTCGAGAGTCCAGCAATAAAACCAATAGAAGGGAATGTGAAAGCGAAGACGTGGGCAATCTGAATACCAATTTGAGCTGATTTACCATTCGCTTCAGCGAATTTTGTGTTCTCGGTGTTCTTTGAATCAAGGACGCGAACAACAGCTGCTCCGAGAATGCTTTCATTAATGATTTTGTTGAGCCAGTCAATAACTTCTTGGCTTTTTTTGAAAACAGGGCCGAGGATTTTGAAAACAACAGCGAATACAATAGTAATAAGTGGGAGCGTAGCAAGTACGGCAGTTGCAAGTCTCCAATCAATCATGAGCATAAGTATGGCAGCACCAATTACAAGAAATAGTGATGAAATGAGGGTAACTACTGCTTGTCCTGCAAATTGCTTGATATTATCAATATCTGAAGTGAGGTTAGTGAGAAGTTTGCCTGAGCCGAGCTTGGCAACGTAGCTATAGCTTTGTTCAGCGATTTTTGAAATAATTTGTTCTCGAAGATTTCGAGCGATTTTTTCTGAAGCGTAGGTTTGCGCAATACTCTGAAAATACGCAAAAATAAATGTTCCAAAGGATATAAGTGCGAATTCCCAAACGAGCACCCACAAAATAGTATTTGTTTGTGTGTAGGTGTCGATACCGCGAGCAATTATCTTCGGCAAGAGTAAGTTCAGGCCATTTGTCGCAAAACCAAGCAAAATAAGGCCGATCATGAGTGATCGGTACGGCTTGAGAATACCAAAAAGGCTCGGATTTGTTGGCTGTTTGGGTTTCATATTCATGAAGATTAAATATAGCACAAATAAGGGTATTTTTCGTCGTGATTTCGGGGTAATACTGCCTATCAGGAAAAATTCGGACAACTGAATTTGCATATCGTGTATATGCAGTTGTCCGAATTTTTCCTTTTTCATTTTTTCATACCAAACCTCGACGAGGTCAAAATTCTTTTCCAAAAACCCTATATTCTGTTATATTTACTGTGCAACACACTATATGAATGAAAAATTCCTAAAACCCTATAACTCCGCTGAAGCTGAGGAGCGAATCAGTAAACTCTGGGATGAGAGTGGCTTTTTCAATCCAGATAATCTTCCGACTAATACCGGTGCACTCGATAGTGACGGCCAGCCACGCTTCAGTAAGCCTTTTTCTATTATTCTTCCGCCGCCGAATGTTACAGGGACACTTCATGCGGGACATGCAATGATGCTTGCGGTGCAGGACATCATTATTCGTTTTGAACGTATGCGTGGCAAAAAAACCCTCTGGCTTCCTGGAACTGATCATGCCGCAATCGCTACTCAATCAAAAGTCGAAGGAATTATCTACAAAGAAGAGGGAAAACGTCGCCACGACCTTGGGCGCGAAGAACTTCTCAAGCGCGTTGAGCAATTTGCACAAAACAGCCACGACACTATCGTGAGTCAAGTGAAGGCTATGGGTTCATCAGTAGATTGGTCTCGAGAGGCTTTCACCCTTGATGAAATTCGAAACAAAGCCGTGCGCACAGCTTTCAAACAAATGTATGACGATGGCATCATATATAGAGGATATCGTATTGTGAATTGGGATGTGAAAGGTCAGACAACAATTTCAGATGATGAAATTGTCTACGTTGAACAAAAGAGCAAACTATACACATTCAGATACGGCAAAACCGAGACCGGAGAGCCTTTTCCAATTCCTATTGCCTCAGGAAGACCTGAGACAAAAGTCGGCGACGTAGCTGTTGCTGTTCATCCTGATGATGCTCGATACAAGCAATATATTGGTAAAGAATACAAAGTTAATTTTGCTGGTACACAACTTACAATCAAGGTTGTTGGTGATGAGGCTGCTCAACCTGAATTCGGTACAGGAGCTGTCGGTGTTACACCATGTCATAGCATGACGGACTGGGATATTGCAGAGCGACACGGTTTGCGAAAAGATCTCATTGTTATTAATGAAGTTGGCAAAATGACCGAAGCAGCGGGCCCTATGGTTGCCGGCAAAAAAATCGCAGAAGCTCGCACAACTATTGTTGAATGGCTCAAATCTGAGGGTTTACTGGAAAAAGAGGAGGATATTGTACAAAATGTCACAACTGCTGAGCGAACAGGAGGTGTTATCGAACCATTGCCGAAGCTTCAGTGGTTTGTAAGTGCAACCAAGCGTTTCACTCAGAAGTTCGGGCCGAATGCTGGCAAAGAAACCTCTCTCAAAGAGCTCATGTTGGGCGCAGTACGTGCCAATGGTGGAGAAATTGAAATAATTCCAGATCGTTTCGAGAAAACCTATCTTCACTGGATAGAGAATCTTCGTGATTGGTGTATTTCGAGACAAATTTGGTATGGGCATCGGATTCCGGTTTGGTATCGAACTGATGCTTCTGGCAAAGAAGAAGTTTTTGTTGGAGTAGAAGCACCACAAAATAGTGCAGATGGTGTTGGTGCATGGAAACAAGACGAGGATACACTTGATACATGGTTTTCATCGGGTCTTTGGACATTCTCAACGCTTGGTTGGCCAGACGCTTGGGATCCACAAGCAAATGGTGGCAAGGGTGGAGCACGTCCTGGTACAGATTTGGCGCTCTATCATCCAACCGATATTCTCGAGACTGGTCGCGACATTATCTTCTTCTGGGTTGCGCGTATGATTCTCATGTCAACGTATTTGATTGGTGAAATTCCTTTCAAAACTGTGTATCTTCATGGTCTTGTTCTCGATGGTGCTGGCAAAAAAATGTCAAAATCCCTTGGAAATGTCATTGATCCACTTGCCATGAAAGAAAAGTATGGCGCCGATGCTTTCAGACTTTCACTCATTATCGGCACTGGCCCAGGTAATGACAGTCGTATTTCAGATGACAAAATTAAAGGATACAGAAACTTCGCAAATAAGTTATGGAATATTGCGCGTTTCATTCTTTCGAATACCACAGGAGAAAGCGAGACGAATAAGCCGTCTGCTGGCATACTCATTCCTCCTGCAATTGATTATGATCCGGCTTTCAGCGCGTTTTCAGATGCAGACAGCAAGCTTATCGAAGAACTTGATGCGCTTATTGTTGAAATTACAAAGGAAATGGAGGAGTACAAGTTCTATATTGTTGCCGAAAAGCTCTATCACTATGCATGGGATAAGCTCGCAGCTGATATTCTCGAGGATAGCAAGAAGATTTTTGCAGCAGGAGATGCAGCTGCGATACGTTCACGTCAACAATTCCTTTTGCGAGCGCTCGATCGCTTGCTTCGTGTTCTACATCCTTTCATTCCGTTTGTGACGGAGGAGATTTGGTCTCATATACCAAAATCAAAAAATCGGACAGTTGGCTTACTCATGATTTCTGAATGGCCAGAGTAATCTAGCTCATAATTTATTACAGCGAAGTTACTGTGATACTCTCTCCACAAGCAAATTCCTTTCGAATATAAGTAATAAGATTTCCACCTATTTATTTTTATTTAAGAGTCTATAGTAAAAGAAACATCACATTTATTAGATTAAAAGAGGAGAATGAAAATAAAGATTAAGAAATCTCCGTTGACGGTGATAGTTCAGGTTTTTAACATGCAAGAAAGACATAATATGATTCTGGGAGTAGGTAACGATGAGAGAGTTTATCGTTACAACATAGAAGATAGGATTTGGTATTTAATCTGAATTAACTTTTTTTAGTTAATTACCAATCAAAAAACACAATTAAAAGACCTATGCAGGGGATAGGCGACTATGGTATAATCACCCCACTAGTAAAGTAATAAATAAATCAAACACATATGGCAACTTCTGCATTTATGAAACCAATGACTGTAAGCGCTGACCTCGCTGCTGTTGTAGGAAAGGGTCCTATGCCTCGATCAGAGGTTGTTAAGGCTCTCTGGGTATATATCAAGAAGAACAATCTTCAGGATCCTTCAAACAAGCGCAATATCAATGCTGATGCTGCTCTCAAGAAGGTTTTTGGTGGAAAGGACGTAGTAAACATGTTTGAAATGACAAAGCTCGTTTCAAAGCACCTTTCATAATCTGTAATTTTCAAAAAAATGAAACGAAAAGGAACAAATGCGAAGAATAAAACTTCTCGCTCAAAGAAAACAAAGAAGCGTCTAGCTATAAAGCACGCTCGCAATGCAGCAAAAGCTGCAAAGAAGTTCCGAAAAGGACGATAAATAATAAAAACCGCTCTCATTCGAGGGCGGTTTTGCTTTCGTGTGCTTCTAGAAGTGCGAAGTATTGGTCCCGATTTGCAAAAATAGGCCGGTATCGGATTTGGTAATCCTTGCCTTTTGGCGTATGAAGACGATCATTCGGTCCCACCCGCAAAGTTGAGAGTCCTTGCTTGCGCATCATATTAACGTTGAAGCCAAGAACTTCGCAAGCCTCGTCTCCAATCCAGATTTCGCCTTCTTGTAATTCCGGATCATCGAACATTGCTGGATAATTCTTGCGCATTTCTGCTTCACGTTCTGCTCGGTTGAACATACTATTGGGTCCTTTCAACCCCAAAATAACTGTATAATAAAAAAATACAACTTTTATAAATTATTGTCAATGAAATACTAGGATAATCCTTTTTTACCAAAAAATGATATACTAAGCACCATATAAAGCCCCAATATCATGCAACCGTACGATCACTCAAAGATTGAGCCAAAATGGCAAAAAAAGTGGGAAAAAGCACAGGCCGGCAAAGCCAAAACTCCTTCACAGAAGAAAAATGGAGGTGATGAACAGAAGAAATTCTTCGGTTTGATAGAATTTCCATTTCCATCTGGTGACGGTCTCCATGTTGGACATATTCGCAGCAATACCGCTATGGATATTATTGCTCGTAAGCGACGTCGCGAGGGGTATAACGTGCTCTATCCGATTGGTTGGGATGCTTTTGGTCTTCCTACAGAAAACTATGCGATCAAGACAGGGCTTCACCCAACAGTTGTAACCAAACGCAATACGGATAATTTCCGCCGTCAGCTCAAATCACTCGGTTTTTCTTTTGATTGGTCACGTGAAGTAGATACGTCTGATCCCAAATACTATCGATGGACACAGTGGATTTTCCTTCAGCTTTTGAAAAAAGGCCTTGCATACAAACAAAAGATGTTCATCAATTGGTGCCCGAAGGATCTTATTGGCCTTGCTAATGAAGAGGTAATTGATGGCAAGTGTGAGCGTTGCGGTACGGCAGTAGAGAAGCGTGAAAAAGAGCAGTGGATGCTTGCTATTACCAAGTATGCGGATCGTCTTGATCGTGATCTTGATGATGTGAATTTCCTTGAAAAAATAAAAATCCAGCAAAGAAATTGGATTGGTAAGAGCGAGGGCGCAGAAATTACTTTCAAAATCACAGCGGGTGACAAAAAATCAGATAGTAATGTGAGTACAGCCGAAAGCGTCACTGTTTTCACAACTCGACCTGATACGCTCTTCGGTGTGACATATATTGTGCTTGCACCTGAAAATAAGCTTGTTGCTTCACTTCTTTCACATACAAAAAACGCAGATGAAATCAAAAAGTATATTGCTGAAGCAAAAATAAAGTCTGAAATTCAACGCACGGATGCGGGGGCAGAGAAGACCGGTGTTGAGCTTCGTGGAATTACCGCAACAAACCCAGCAAATGGGGAGCAGGTTCCTGTCTGGATTGCTGATTATGTCCTCGCCGACTACGGAACAGGTGCAGTCATGGCCGTGCCAGCACACGATAGTCGTGATTTTGCTTTTGCAAAAAAGTACAGATTACCAATACGCCAAGTTATTGCGCCGTATTTTGAAAATACCACTGATCTTATTCCAAAAAAGGATTTGCCTATTTCAAAACGAGCTATTGTACACGCAATTGTGAAGCATCCTAGTCAAGATAAGTATCTTTTTATTTCATGGAAGGATCATGCGTGGAATTCACTCATCACTGGAGGTATTGAAAATAATGAGACCCTCGCTGAAGCCGGAAAGCGTGAAATTCTCGAAGAAACTGGATATAAAAATGCCCGTTTCATTGATACTTCTGGAAGTTCTTGGGAGATTCACTCGTATTTTTATGCTGAGCATAAGAATGAAAATCGCTACATGGTTGCTCGAGGTGCATTCTTTCAACTTGAAAATGAAGAGTGTGTCGAAATAACTGAGGATGAAAAAAAGAAGCATGATATTGTATGGCTCGATGCAATAAAAGCACGTGATTTCCTCACTCATATCAATCAAAAGTACATTTGGGATATCATTCAAAAAGAGTCTGCGTATGAGGGAGACGGCAAGCTTATTAATTCTGGCAAATTTACCGGTCGTTCATCTCAAGAGATATTGAAAGAGATTACAGAATTTGCTGGAGGAAAATGGGTTGAAAAATTCAAACTTCGTGATTGGATATTTTCACGACAGAGATATTGGGGTGAACCAATACCAGTTATTCATTGTGAGAAGTGCGGCACTGTCCCTGTTCCAGAGAAGAACCTTCCCGTGAAGCTTCCGAAGGTGAAGAATTATAAGCCAACAGAGAATGGCGAATCGCCGCTGGCTGCAATAACAAAGTGGGTTAATGTAAAATGCCCAACATGTCGTGGCAAGGCTCGCCGAGAGACGGATACAATGCCAAATTGGGCTGGTTCTTCTTGGTATTATCTTCGCTATGCTGATCCAAAGAACAAGAAGGCTATTGCTTCACCTGAAGCTCTCAAATATTGGACTCCGGTAGATTGGTATAACGGTGGTATGGAGCATACGACGCTTCACCTCCTATATTCTCGTTTCTGGCACAAATTCCTCTTTGATATTGGTGTTGTTCCTACAAAAGAACCGTATGTGAAGCGAACCTCACATGGGCTTATTCTCGCAGCCGGTGGAGAAAAGATGTCAAAATCAAAAGGTAATGTGATAAATCCAGACGCTACGGTCACAACAGTTGGTGCAGATAGTCTACGTCTCTACGAAATGTTCATGGGGCCTTTTGACCAACATATTGCTTGGGATGAAAACGGCATTGTGGGTACTCGACGTTTCATTGAGCGTGTTTGGCGTCTCCAGGAAAAGCTTGCAACAGCGACAATTATTGCGACCGATACCACTGCAGCTGGAACAAAAGACACACTTATTCACAAAACCATCAAAAAAGTCTCTGAGGATATCGAAGAGATGCGTTTCAACACTGCCATTAGCACCATGATGATTGCAGTGAATGAACTTGAAAAAGAAACAGCGGTCTCTATTTCACATTATGAAAATTTATTGAAATTACTCGCTCCATTTGCACCTCATGTAACTGAAGAGATTTGGCAAACAACACTCAAGCACAAAACATCTATCCACGACGAAGCATGGCCAAGTTATGATCCGACAAAAATCGCAGACACTATTTCAACTATCATTGTTCAAGTAAATGGCAAAATGCGTGCATCATTTGAAACAAGTGCCACCGCAACCGAAAATGAGATACAAGAACAAGCACTCAAGCTTCCAGAAACCATCAAGTGGATTGGCGAAAAACCGGTGAAGAAAATCATCGTCGTAAAAGGAAAAGTAGTTAATATTGTTGTATGACCACCGCCATTTTTCTTATTGCTTTAGCTGCGCCATTTCTGTGGTCAATAGTAAATCATGCGGATAAATTCCTTCTTTCAAAATACTTCAAAGCTGGAGGTGTAGGAGGATTGGCAATTCTATCAACGCTATTTTCTATAGTATTACTTCCGATAATTTACTTTTTTGATCAGAGTATTCTCTCGATCAATCCGCAAGGCGCACTTATCCTCATGCTTGCTGGAGTCTTCAATGCTTTGGCAATTTTGCTATATCTATACGCTCTTCAAGAGGACGAAACAAGTGTAGTCGTGCCTTTCATGCAACTCATACCTTTTTTCACATTTGTATTTGGATACTTCATTCTTGGTGAAACACTAAGCGCAATTCAAATAATTGGTGGATGTATTATCACTATCGGAGTGTTGATTTTGTCACTTGTGAAAGAGAAAGGGATGAAAATGGTTTTTAAGTGGAAAGTTTCTGCTCTCATGATTGCAACTTCGATACTTTTTGGTTTATATGGCGTGCTATTCAAATTTGTCAGCTTATCAGACGGCTTTTGGGCGGGAGCATTCTGGGAAGCTGTTGGTCTTATTCTTTTTGGTATTGTGTTGTTCTGTATATCATCATATAGAAAAGAGTTCTTTTCATTATTCAAACAAAACTCTGTTCCTATTATTGGTCTTAATCTCGCGAGTGAAATGATGACAATAGCTGGTAATTGGCTTATGGCATATGCATCACTTTTTGTTACAGTAGCCCTCGTTATGCTCGTATCCGCATATCAACCAGTATTCGTTCTTCTTATTGGAACGGCACTCAGTGTATTCTTGCCACATCTAGTCAAAGAGGATATTAGGATCAAAGCTCTCGCACAAAAGGGAATTGCAATAGCAATTATTGTATTTGGAACATACTTACTTTAGGTAACCCCACTCTATGAGTTTGGCCTTATGAGATGTGTCGAATTTGCTACCAATATCATTTCGATACATTTTTCTTGGTAATACGATTTTTTCAATAATTGGATAGACGGTTTTGTGAGCTTCTTGAATTGTTTTGCCAACGCCAGTTACATACAAAACAAAACCATTACGATCAGTTACGAAGTATTTTGATGGATCATTAACTCTAGCTGAAATACCTTCGAAGTGAACATGTTTCATTTCATCTTTTGAAAGATGGTCGAAAAAAACGCCAATTCCATACGTAGAATCCTCTGGTAGCTTATTTTTGAATGGAAAGGGAGGTGCTGCAAGAAGAACTACGATTCCATAGCCTTCTTTCCATTTGAGATCATAGTGCTTGCCACTAGCAACTGCATGAAGAAATTCTCCCCACGGAGATATATTGAGTTCATCGTGCAAATGGATAATTGGTGAACCAAATCTCGTTGTTGCTTCAAGTGGGAACACACCGTCGGCATTTACAATGCAGTTTATTTCAAAATCTCCTCTAAAATCTGTCTTTTTTAGAAAATCCTTGAAAAGCCCGATCGTATTCATATACAAAGGGATTGATTCATCATTGCTATACCAAGCAAGAGTACCCATTTCACTTGTTGTAGGTCCAACATCACCAGGGAACATTTTGGTATGCTCAAGATTGAACTCAATTGGCCCAACCCAATCTGTTCCATTGAAATAACGACCAATTCCTATTTCTATACCATCAATTCGCTGCTGAAGAGTAATTCGCTCATTCTTTATCTTTTTTGTGATAAGGAAGTTGAGCAATACACTAATGCCATCACTACCATCAGCAAGTTCTCCTACGTAGCTCAAGGCTTTTTTACCATTGTTTTGTTTGATTACCCACTGATTTGGATTAGCTTTTGCAAATTCAAGCGCATCATATACCGTATCAAAATCCTTAAGAGGAACGGTTTTCATACCGTGCTTCCTGAAGACCTCTTGTCCATATTCTCGATCCATCTCAAGCTTTTCAGCACCTCTCGAGCCGCCAAACACCGTATAACCCTCTTTTCTTAGCTTATTCTGGATAGAACCATACCCGACATCATCAAAGACAATAAGACCGGATTTTCCAACCCAGCCTAGCTCATTTTTCCAATCATCTGTCTTGTCTACTATATTAGAAAAATTTTCTCTATCCGACTTAGACCCAATAAAAAGTTTTACTTCGTGGCCTTCATTCTTCAGGATTCTTGCAATATCAGCTGCAATCAGATTTTTGGAAATAAACAGTATATTCACGACACGAGTACTATACCATGTTTTGGTGTATAATTAAAAATATGCCAAAAAAGAATAATATATTGATTATTTTTTTCACTCTCGCAATTTTAATTTCAATTGCATCAACATTCTACACAACAGTTATTAAGCATAGCTTCACTACAGAAGGGAGTGCTCTCATGTGCGATGATGCCGCCCCTAATCTATATGGGTTATTTGATACAAGTATTGCGCCAAGCTTCTTGTACTATTCATATCTACCGATAATTCTCATAGCTCTAGCCCTTGGTTTGTTTGTGTTTAGAAAAAACAGGACATCAATTCATTCAAAATCCTTGATTGCGATTGCGCTACTATTTTCTATTTTTATCATAAATGAAATAGGAATGTGGATTACTTCTGAAGCTGATCTTGTACACTTCGAGTGGCAATTATCTGCAATTCTCCAGACACTGGTGGCTCTTTCAATAGTATATTTTGTGTGGACATATTTTCACAAAGGTGACATATCATTTTCATCAAAAGCACTTCTCGTACTTGTATCACTACCGATAATAATTCTAGCCCCAACAACCTTGAATATGTCTGGCTTCGATATATCACAATGTGAAAGTACAAATGGAGCACTCTGGTCATATATATATGTTATCCAAATATCTCTAATTGGACTTGTTGCGCATCTTTGTTTCACCTATTACAACAAAGCGACGAAAATGCTCGACAAAAAGCAAATTCTCTTCATTGGTATAGCTTCTGTGCTTTGTTTGGGTATCTTTTCAGCAACAAATATTCTTGGTGACACAACCTACATATATGAATTCAATCTATTTGGCCCATTAGGAATCTTGCTCTTCATATCGATTCTCACATACATGACTGTTCAGTTTAAACTCTTCAATATCAAGATAATTGGCGCGAATGTGCTTACCGGTGCACTCATACTTGCGATTGGATCATTACTATTCATAGAAGACATTAGTACAACCAAAATCATTGTTGCAATTACATTAATTGTTTCAATTGTCCTTGGATATTTATTAAGTAACGGTGTGAAAAAGGAGGTCTCTCAGCGTGAAAGAATCGAGCAACTCGCTACTAATCTCCAAAAAGCCAATAGCAGACTCCTTGAATTAGACAAACAAAAGTCAGAATTCGTTTCATTTGCTACACACCAACTCCGCGCTCCGCTTACTGCGATGAAAGGGTATGCATCTCTTATTCTTGAGGGTGATCTCGGGCCTGTAGAAGCACCTGTACGTGATGCGGTGGCGCGTATTGCTGATTCATCGAAGACACTTGCATCGGTTGTTGATGACTATCTCAATGTGTCTCGTATTGAGCTTGGCACAATGAAGTACACGCTCGAGAAGCTCGATCTCAAGAAGATGATTGAATCTGTTATTGCTGAAATCAAACCTAATATTGATCAAAAAAAGGACGTTGTATTCAGCTTCACTACTTTGCCTGAAAATAATTCAGTGACTTCTTCGACAGCTTTATCAAACGTTCCAGCAACGAGCTACATGGTTAATGCCGATCGTGATAAGTTCAAGCAGGTCATCGAAAATCTTATTGATAATTCACTCAAATACACACCAAGTGGTAGTGTGCGCACAACACTTGAGCATAGAGGTGACAGCATTAGATTCACTTTGAAAGACACTGGCGTCGGTATTCTACCTGAAGTCATGCCGAAGCTCTTCAGCAAATTTACTCGCGCTTCAAATGCAAATGCAGTAAATATTCACGGAACTGGTCTCGGTCTCTTCGTCGCAAAAGACGTTGTCTTGGCTCATAACGGCAAAATCTGGGCTGAATCAGACGGAGAAGGTAAGGGTTCATCATTCATTGTTGAATTGCCAGCGGTATAAATAGTGTGATCACACAAAAAAATAATCCCCGGCATGTCTTTTGGACTTGCTAGGGATTTTTGTGCTCAATCAATTCCACTTTCAATCTTCGGGTGGAGTATCCACGAATTCGTGGCGTCCGGGAATCTTTTCCCAGTTTCTACCACCGTGATAGCGATGGACTCGGCCATCGACAACAGCTTTTTTGCGAGGGAGCTGAGGCTCTTCGCCGAAAAGACTTGCCTGTTTTGAAACAGGTGGAGTTTGTTGCCGAGGCTGAGAAGGCTGAGGTTCAAGCTGCAACTTAGTAGGTTGCGCTTCTTGTTGCTGTGCAGATGCTGTGAACCGGGACACAATACTGATGCCCAGCTCGCGCATCCAGTCTTCAAAAGGTTTTCCAGACCCTGAAGACGTCCATCGCGAAACATAGTGCTCGCGAGAGGCTTCACCGTAAGTCATTGTCTTCATAACAAAGTGCAAACGTTGGGGTTGAGGGTTAGGTAAAAGGGGTTAAGGAGAGGTCACCTGCATTCAATCTTTCAGAGATTTAGAATTTCAGGCTTCTGGATATATAGTATACTACTATTGACACTATATGTCAAGTTGTTGTTATATATGAAAAACAAGCCTAAAAAAGCTTGTTATTTTCACGAAAAGGAAATTTTCGGACAACTGACTTGATTTCCTTTTAGAATTTATTTCAGTTGTCCGAATTTTACAATACTGCTACTAGCTGGCTACGGATAGCCCAAAAAATCCTTTTATACACTCGCAGCAACAATCGCATCAATCACAGCCTTCACATCAGCACCGTCAGCCTTGCCTTTGAATTCGCGCATGATTTCACCCATGAATTTGCCTGAGCTAGCCTTATCGAGCTTACCACCTGGCAATTGTCCGATTTTTGCCAAGACGACTTTTTGAATTTCATCTCTACTCATAGAAGCAGGGAGGTATGCTTCTAGGTGCACCAACTCTGCGCGTTCTTTGTCTGAAAGATCCTTTCGGCCACCTTTTTCAAACTGGTCAATCGAATCCTTGTGTTGCTTCACGCTACGCTTCACAATTGCGAGGGCGTTTTCATCATTAATAAGCTCAGCATTACTCTTGTCGGCAACAGTAGTACCTTTTGAAATAAGCTCATTTGAAAAAGCCGTAACAAGGCTTCGAAGCACATCGAGACGCACGCTATCTTTGGCGCGCATCGCATCTTTTATTTGATTTTTGATGGTTTCATGTAGTGTCATATACTGATATACTATCACATATGACGACAATTCTCATCGTACTTGTAGTTGTGGCTTTTCTTGTGATTATTGGGCTTCTTGTTGTGCTTTTTTTGAAACAAAAGGCGACAGCTGGGCAACCAAATCAAAATGATATCGGCCTCAAGCTTATTCTCGAGCAAGTTAATGAGCTTTCACGTACTGTCGACAAAAAAATCTCCGAAAGTAATCGCCATATGAGCGACAGTGTTCACCGCCAATTCTCTGAATCAAAACAGCTCATCACCGACGTCACTGAGAAGCTTGCGAAGCTCGACGAAACAAATCGCCAAGTGGTTTCATTCGCAGATCAACTCCAAAGCCTCCAAGATATTCTCAAGAATCCAAAGCAGCGTGGTATTCTCGGCGAATATTATCTCGAAACGCTTCTCAAGAACGTACTTCCTCCAGGCAATTATCAAATGCAGTATCCATTCAAAAATGGTGAAATTGTGGACGCAGCAGTTTTTGTGAAAGACAAAGTAATACCAATTGATTCGAAGTTTTCACTCGAAAACTATCAGCGAATGCTTGATGAACGCGATCCAGCTGAACGTGAGCGTCTCGAAAAAGCTCTTCGCAACGATCTCAAGCTTCGTATTACCGAAACCGCAAAATACATTCGTCCAAATGAGGGCACTATGGACTTCGCTTTCATGTTCATTCCGCATGAAGCAATATATTATGATCTCCTTGTGAATAAGATTGGTGAAAGTGATGAAGAAAATCAGAATTTCATCCAACGAGCAGCTCACAAATACAAAGTCATCATCGTTTCACCGACATCATTCCTTGCATATCTCCAAACTGTCCTTCAGGGTCTCAAAGCGCTCCAAATAGAGGAGACAGCCAAGGATATTGTGAAGCGTGTCGAAGAACTCGGCAATCATTTGAAAAAATACGAGGAATATCATGCGAAATTGGGCACAACGCTCGGCACAGCGATAAATCACTACAATGGTTCATCAAAAGAGCTCAAAAAGGTAGATAAAGACGTTTTGCGCATTACTGGACAGGCTCCTGGTATCGAATCATTGCAACTGGATAAGCCAGATATTGAGGAATAATAGAGTGATAGGGCGTAGCAGCGTGAAAGGGCTTGCCATTTCAACACATATAGTATAGAATGACTCCCACTATGGCTACATCAGCAAAGGCAACAACATCAAAGGAATTCGCAATCGTTCAGGACGGTGGTAAGCAGTACCAAGTTTCTGTTGGCGATTCTATTAAGATAGAGAAGAAGATCGGTGAATATAAGGAAGGCGATGCTATCGTTTTTGACAACGTTTTGCTCGTGGATAATGGTTCTGAGACAACCGTTGGTGCTCCTTTCATCGCAAAGGCTTCTGTTTCAGGCAAGATTGTGAAAATCGGCCGAGCAGCTAAGGTTAATGTCATCAAATACAAGCAGAAGAGCAAGTATTTCAAGAAAAACGGCCACCGACAACCATTCTTCGAGGTCAAGATTGAATCAGTGAAATAAGCTCTCTCTCAGAGCTTTCAGACAAAAGAAAAAACCGTACGAACCAGTGATGGTACGTGCGGTTTTTCTGAATCGGAATTGTTATTGATTATGGGATACTCTCGCGGAGCCGAAAATAGGCTTTTTCTCCGTATTTGGTCATATTCACCATAGCGGGCATTTCTTTCAGCACAGTAGTGTTGTCAGCTGAAATAAATCCGACATCTTCCCAATCAACCAAGTTGGTGCTTGCTTCGACACTGTAGGCAATATTCGGTCTTTTAACACCAAACATTGCAACCAATTTAATTGGTCCATCATAATCCATCAAGAAAAAATTCTCGATGCGGGCGAGTTGATTCGTTGCCGAAGGGCTCGCAGCAAGTGGACTTGCATCGTAAACATTGAATGCGAGTTCACCGCCAACTGCGCCCGTATCAACTTTCACCGAGAAGGAGGCTGTTTGCCCAACTGCAACCACATGCGACAAGTCGCGAAATGTTGTGATTGCATGTGGCCGATAAGTCGGGGACACAGCTTCCAACGAATTCATGCTGCCACGAGTCAGTGGCCCAACAAATCCTGTTACCGGTAGGCTATGTAAAGTTTGATACTTAATCACAGCGGCTTCTACCGCAGCGTCAAAGATCGCATTTTCATAGCCCGGCGAGTGTGGACCAGAAGCTGCAATCTGTGTATTCGTATCAGTATTTAAGATTCGCTGAAGCTCGAATACCTGCAGTCCCGTCGAACCGACTTGCATATCAACCACAAGCGTTCGCTGGGGGATAATAAGCTGTTCAGCGTCGAGCAGGGTTGAACCTTGATAGAGGTAGGCTGCTGTCAGATTCGTAATCTCGGCTAACGTGCCTTCGACTACAACAGACAGTGAATCAACCGGGGTGGGGTTAATGACCGTAGTGGCATTAACGATAATCCGACCCACAAGTGCCTGATCCGAATCAGGCGGAATGTTACCAGAAGTAACAGTCCCGTCTTTGTCGAGCAGGGCACCGGACTGAAGGATGAACTGTTGCGCGTGTGCGAGGTTCGTGACGATGGTGAATAGCCCTTGGATAACCAAGGCCAATAGGAGGATGGACTTTTTCATAATTTTTTCCGTATTCAGATGTCGAGGAACTGCTTTAGTTCGTTGAGTTTAAGGTTTTGAACAGTTTCGGCCTACCATATGGCAGGTCGTATGCTACATATTATAGCACATATTTCTGTATAATGCAAGTACGGCTCAATATAGCAGTTACGCGCGATTCATGAAAGCACTTCGAATGGTCTCTCCATCAGCATATTCAAGCTCACTTCCAGTTGAAAGACCTCGGCCGAGAATAGTGACCGTAATGCCTTTTTCTAGTGCAATCTCTTTTGTGATAGATCGAATGAAATCAGTAGTGTGTTCGCCATCAGGAGTAGCTGAAAATGAAAGCACGAGTTCTTTGATTGGCGTAGCACCAGTTTCAAATGAACTCATAAGTCGAGCGATTAGTTCACGTGACCTCACGCGATTTTCTGGATTCTTTTCAAGTATTGGAACAACACCACCAAGAATGAAATAGAGACCTTGATGCACATGCGTCTTTTCAATTGCTTCAAAATCAGCGTCTTTGCTCACAACAAGCAAGACTGATTGATCGCGATTTCGGTCAGTACAAATAGGGCAGAGTGAGGCATTTGATTGCGTATTGAAAAAGCGAAAACAGCGATTGCAAACATGTACCTGCTTCTTTATTTCAAGTATAAGACGTGAAAGTTCCTCAAGAGCGGCAGTATTGCGTGTGAGAAGATAATAGACGAAACGCCTCGCTTGGCGTGGGCCAATACCAGGAAATTCGCGGAAATATTCAGTCAGTCGAGAAATAGGATCCATGCAGGAAATTATAACGCTTGTCAGAATCAGAAGCTACCGCCACCAGAGCTACCCGCATCAAAATCACCGAATTCGCCCTTTTCCATAGTGATGAATGATGTCTTTTCTTTGTCGAAGAAGAGTTTGACGACACCAGTAGGTCCGTTTCGGTGCTTTTCAATAAGAATTTCTGCTTCTTGCTTGCGACCTCCACCCTCATCATTCGATTCGCGGTGAATGAACATAACAACATCGGCATCTTGCTCGATAGAACCGGAATCTCGAAGGTCGGAGAGACGAGGCTTACCACCACGCTGTTCAACAGCTCGGGAAAGCTGTGAAAGTGCGATAACAGGCACATCAAGCTCTCGGGCAAGGTGTTTCAACGATCGAGATATTTCGGTAACCTGCTGAACGAGATTGTCGGCTTTGTGTTGACCAGTCGGCACCATAAGTTGGAGATAGTCCACGATGATGAGACCGAGACCTTTTTCACTCTTGAGACGGCGCGCAACTGAGCGCATTTTCAAGATATTGTTACTTGATTGATCATCTATATATATAGGTGCGTGCGCGAGACGATCCATAGCCTCACGAATAGCCTTGAAATCGTTTTCAACTGAGAGATTGGCACCTGTTCGAATCTTCCATGAATCAACCTGTGATTCCGCCGAAAGCATACGATCAACAAGCTGCTGTGAGCTCATTTCGAGAGAGAATATACCGATTGGGACATTGTGCTCGATCGCAGCTTTGCGAGCAATATCAAGAGCAAGCGATGTCTTTCCCATAGATGGTCGAGCAGCGAGAATAATGAGGTCAGACTTTTGGAAACCAGAGAGCATCTTATCGAGATCTCTGAATCCAGAACGTACACCACGCAATTCACCCTGAGACTTGCTTAGCGTATCAATACGTTCCATTGCTGAGACGAGTTCATCACGAATTGCGACGAATTTGTGTGTGCCGGTGAAATTAGTAACATCATATACACGCTTCTCAGCTTGATCGAGGATTTCTTCGATATCACCCTCTTCGTCGAATCCAAGATTCCCAATGTATTCAGATGCGCTAATAAGATCACGCATGAGATGCTTTTTCTGGACAATATCGGCGTAGTGCTTGGCATTACTTGAAGAAGGAACGCTATTCACGAGCTCCGTGAGATAACTCATACCACCAGATTGTTCAAGAAGCTCTTTTTCTTTCAATCGAGATGAGAGGGAAAGGAGGTCAATTGGAATTCCCTTATTCTGAAGCTCGAGCATAGTTGCCCAAATATTGCTGTGGCGATTGGCATAAAAACTTCTTTCATGAATCACGTCGACAATTTCATGGAAGACTTCTGGACGAATCATCACAGAACCGAGGAGGGCTTTTTCAGCTTCGAGAGATTGCGGAGGGATGCGAAGATCCTTCGCTTTGAAATAGGGTGAAGCTGTGCGAGCTGTTTCATTCATGTAATCATTCTAACATGAAGAAAAAATGTGCAATCAGTCGCGCAAACTAAAAAAGTTGATAGATTGTGTATAACTTGTGAAAAGGCTCTATTTTCAAGCGTACATTTTATTGAAAATTGAGATTTTCTTTATAGAAAATTCATTTCGAATTGCTATGCTTATTTTATTATTGGTATAATTTCAAAAAAATTCATGGATCAGGAACACAAACTAACTGAAGCAGTACGTAATGTTGTACGTGAGGATACAATTAGAATTATGTATGAAAACATAACACCAATTATTGAGGCGGTTACGCACAGAGAATTCGAAAAGTTTAGAAAAATCATCCGTGAAGATGTTCGTAATGATGTTATAGAAATCATTGGCGCAGCTTTTGAAGAATTTTCTGAAATTATCGACAAAAAAATCGATACGAAAATAGCCACATTAAAATCAGAGCTCGC
Source organism: Candidatus Parcubacteria bacterium (assembly GCA_041158765.1). Lineage (GTDB taxonomy): Bacteria > Patescibacteriota > Minisyncoccia > Phycocordibacterales > PALSA-1337 > JAQBRD01. The sequence goes on from JBEBAU010000021.1 coordinate 39,872, forward strand.
GCACTAGGAAACCATCTTCAGTATCCTTGAGGCCATAACCGCGGTCCTCAATCTCTTTTCGGAGAGCATCTGCTTTTGACCAGTCTTTTGCTTTGCGAGCTTCATCACGGGCTTCGGCAAGTACCAATATTTCTGGAGGAATATCACCGGTAGCGAGGACAGCGTCTGCACTAGCACCCTCAATGTGTTTCAATCCGGCCAAACCAAGACCGAACACTCGATCAAAATCAAGCAGTGTTGCGCGCTTATCAGCGTCAGATACTGTTTTGTCTTTCACCAATTCCCACACAAGAGCAATTGCTCGAGGCATATCAAAATCATCACTGATGAAATGCACGAACTTCTCTATATATGCCGGAGCAACATTGCCACCCTCACTCCAACCAACAAAATGCTCAGCGAGACGAATGAATGCCTGTTGCGCAGCTTTCACCGCATCAATAGTGAAATTTACTTGTGAACGATAGTGAGAAGTGAGAAGCCAATATCGATATCCGAGTGGGGAAATAATTTCAGCTTCAATATCTGCGAGCTTGAGGAAATTACCCTTAGACTTCGACATTTTCACATCCTGTACATTCATGAAGCCACCGTGAATCCAATAATGCACGAAGGGTTTGCCTGTTGCGGCTTCGGATTGAGCGATTTCATTGGTGTGATGGGGGAAGATGAGATCGCTACCACCTGTATGGATATCAATAGTATCGCCAAGCGCTCGAGTAGCCATCGCTGAACATTCAATATGCCATCCTGGACGACCATTACCAAATGGCGCCTCCCAAACTGCTTCACTTATCTCACCATCGCTGAACTTCCAAAGCGCAAAATCTCGAGGATTCTCTTTTTCATATTCATCATTCGAAATACGCTCTCGCAAAGATTCACTTGAAGTTGTCGCGAGACCTCCAAGCTTGGCAAGCGAACCATAACCAATAGACTTACCAATGCTGAAATAAATGCCGTCTTTGCTTGGATATGCAAATCCTTTTTCAATCAAGATACTGATCATTTCAATCATATCTTTCACATGATCTCGCGCTCGCAACACTCGATGTGGTTCAAGAATATTAAGTGATTGTATATCTGAAAGGAAAAGCTTCTCATATCTGCGAGTTAACTCATCGAGCGTAGTGTGTTCATCGCGACTGCGGTTGATAGTCTTATCATCAACATCAGTAATATTCATGACTTGTGTCACAAAATAACCCTGATACTCAAAAACTCGGCGAATAATATCGTCCATGACAAAAGTACGGAGATTTCCAATATGTGCAGTGTCATAGACCGTTGGTCCACACTGATACATACCCATTCGCCCTGATTCGATTGGTTTGAAAAGCTCTTTTTTGCCACTAGCAGTATTGTGTATGAAAATTTCCATGAAAGAATGCGATTATATCCACTTACGATACCTGAAAAATGCAATCATACCAAATGCACCAATAATCATTGCTCCGAAAATAATTTCAAAATCAAATGGCATTCCAATAATCGGCGTACGTGATGTCGGCATTGAGAAAATATCAGTGAAAAGGGAAAGAGGGAATGTGATGAATGCCATGAGGGTGAGCATTTTCATTGTCTCATTCTGTTTTGTTGAAAGAAGGGAATCGTTGGTCTCTCGAAGCTCACGCACAAGTTCATAGAGATTCTCGGCGGTACTTGAGACTTTTTTGTACTCAGCAACAATATCATCAGTGTGATATCTAAAATTAGGACTGAAAAATTTCTCCATAGCAAGACCGACAAGCTCGAGCACTTCATCATGAGTTCGGAATATCTGCTGTACATCAATGACTTCACGACCAATATTAGAGAGTACGAGCACCATGCGCTTCTCTTGTCCTTCAAAAATCCGTCGCTCTGCATGTGAAAGGTCATCTCGAAGGTTTTTGAGATCTCGATACGCATGCGTATAGAGTTTTTTCATCATGTAGTAGAAGACGAAACCTGCATGTTCGCCAATGCCTTTTTTATCAATAATTGAATTTGTTTCAAAGACTTTTGAAAAAGCGTGCAACGGCTCAATTGTGCTGTATCTTGTTGTGATAATGAAATCTTTGCCAACAACAAAATCAATCTCCTTTTTTGATATGAGACCTTTGCTGCCTTCTTTTGTGCGAGAAGGAATATCGAGGGAAACGTACACACAATTTTTGAATAATTCGACACGAGGTTCAGAGCTCGGTGTTGCAAGTTCGTCTCCAATTGTTGTGTGGAGGTCGTACTTCTTGATGATATCTGAGATTTCGGTCTGCGTTGGAGATTCGAGATCTATCCAAACAAGATCATTGTAGCTGTATGTGTGTACCATATTTCATAAGTATACTATAATAAGGCGCACAATACATAGTATGAATACACACAAAGAAACAAAAATCATCGTTTGGACTGTTGGAATATTAATCGCAATAATTCTATTTTGGGTAGGTTTTACTACAGGCAAATATTCTGAAAAGGTTGCAGCAATTGAACACCCTAAGGTAAGCGCGTCAAACACAGTTGTTACCGAGGCTCAACTTGCACCATTTTGGAAGGCATGGGCAATTCTCGATCAAAAATTCGTAACAGCAGGAAGCACAACAGCTCAAGATAAGATTTGGGGTGCAATAAAAGGCCTCGCTGCTGCAGAAGGTGATCCATACACGGTGTTTTTCCCTCCAGCTGAAAATACTGCTTTCAAGGAAGAGATCAGTGGTAACTTCGAAGGTGTCGGTATGGAAATCGACTCAAAAAATGGCGTACTCACTGTCGTAGCACCACTCAAAGGTAGCCCAGCCGAAAAAGCCGGCATACACACCGGTGATATTGTTTCAAAAATCAACGGCACCTCAACAGAAAACATGACCACCAATGCCGCTATCAAACTCATCCGAGGCCCGAGCGGCACTACAGTAACTCTTACTATTATTCGTGAAGGGCTTACCGCTCCAATCGAGAAGACCATTACTCGCCAGATTATCAATATTCCTACAATTGAAACAGAGAAGAAGGATGGGGTATTCATTATTCGACTCTTTAGCTTTACCGCTCAATCTCCAGAGCTTTTCCGTGGAGCACTTCGAGAATTCGTACTTTCAGATACCAATAAGCTCATCCTCGACCTTCGAGGCAATCCAGGTGGATATCTTGATGCTGCATGGGATATGGCGAGTTGGTTCCTTCCTGCAGGCAAAATCGTTGTGACCGAAGACTTTGGAGGCAAACAGGATCCAGTTTTCTATCGAAGCAAGGGCTATAACATCTTCAATGACAATCTCCGTATGGCCATTCTCGTAAACGGAGGATCAGCGTCAGCAGCCGAAATTCTTGCTGGAGCTCTTCGAGAGAATGGAATTGGACAGCTTGTCGGAACCAAAACATTCGGTAAGGGCTCAGTTCAAGAACTCATACCAATTACCGAAAACACATCCCTCAAGGTTACTGTTGCTCGATGGCTCACTCCAGCAGGTCACAATCTCTCTCATGACGGCCTCGTTCCCGATTTCATCGTTGCTGATCCTAAGCTTGATGCAAGCGCCACATCAACAACTCCAGCGTCAGTCAAAGCTGCCAATTTGAAAGTTGATGCTCAGCAAGACAAAGCTATTGAAATCCTCAAAAAATAGCAGTACCATACAAATATCAATTACACAGTTAATCATTCACACATATATGAAAGTTATTTTTCTGAAAGACGTGCCGAAAATAGGCAAAAAATACGAAACCAAAGAAATCGCTGATGGATATGCGATCAATATGCTCATACCAAAAGGTGTCGCAATAGCTGCTACTCCTGCCGCTGTGAAGCGAATTGATCTTGAAAAGGCACGCTTGATGGGTGAGCAGAAGGTTCACGAAGAGCTTCTCATGAAGAATCTCAAGGAGATTGATGGGGTGAGCATTGTTATTTCAGAGAAGGCCAATGAAAAGGGTCACCTCTTCGCTGGTATTCACAAGCCTGAGCTTATTCTCAAGATTCAACAGCAGACACGTGTTCAAATCGCCCCAGACTATATTGTGCTCGACAAACCAATCAAAGAGACTGGCGAATACACTATTCAAGTGAAAGCAGGGGATCAAGCTAACAAAACCGCCAAGTTCAAGCTCACGGTGAAGGCTGCCTAACGAGCAAGTGCCAAGCAAAACACTAAAGGTACGACGTTTTTTGCGACTACACCTCCGGGAATATGAGATAGTAGCAATAAGGAAATTTTCGGACAACTGACTTGGTTTCAGTTGTCCGAAAATTTACACATCATAGTAATAGAGGAAATCGCCTACAAAAATAAGTGGTAGACAACAAAAAAACCTCTGAAATGGAGGCTTTTTTGATTTCTATTTCTGTGTGTTGTGTTATTTTGCTGGAACGACGTGAACAATCTTCTTGCGCATGATTGTATTGTCGAAGTGAACCTTACGCTTGCTTCCGAATTTCACAATACCGTCCTTGAGAGCAAAGAGGGTATGATCCTTGCCCATGCCGATATTTCGGCCAGGAAGAACGTCAGTACCGCGCTGTCGCACGATAATAGAACCAATCTGTGCCATTTCACCATCATTAACCTTCACACCGAGATACTGTGGTCCCGAATCTCGGCCGTTTTTTGTTGATCCTCCTGCTTTTTTGGTTGCCATAGTGGGAATAGTATAGCAGAGAGCCCAAAAAAAGCAATAGCCGGAAGCTGAAATAGCGATTTCTGCTCATTTCAACAAAGTGAATAAGCCACCCCTTGAAAAGTCCCAAATAGTATTGTCCAAAAACCTATATTTTACAACGTATAATCATGATTTTGGGACTATAAGCACTTGACACGCGTTTTCAAAAATGCTACTATATACCCATGGATGACGTACTGGGCAGTTGCCTGGATACGTCGTTTTAAATTATATGATTGAACTTATTACCGGCATTTCGATCCTTGCTTCGACGGTATCGCTTCACATGAGCGCTATTGGCGCAGCAACATCGACTGCTTCTACGACAGACGCCGCAACTACAACAGCTACGACGACCGTACAGGAGCAAACCATGGATCAGACTCAGGTTGAACGTCTCGTATCTTATAAAACTCACGTAACAGCTTATTTTGCAGATACACCAATGCTTATTGACATTGCACGCTGTGAATCAGAATTCCGACAGTATGATCGCCAAGGAAATCTCATTCGTGGCAGAGTAAATGATCAAGATGTTGGTATTATGCAAATTAATGAAAAATACCACCTCGAAAAGTCGAAGTCACTCGGCTACGACATATATACCGTTGAAGGCAACCTCGCATATGCAAAATACATATACGAAAAACAGGGAGGTGCTCCTTGGTCAGCTTCACAAAAGTGCTGGTCAAAGTATTCACCAACAGATGCTTCAATTGCAATGAAATAATTTGGCAGAAAAATAAAACCCCCTAAACAAAAAGAAAACCGGCACACAGTGATGTGTGCCGGTTTTCTTTTATATATAATAAAAAATCACACATTTTATGATGTATGATTGGGTTTCCAATTGTCTGGCGGCACAAAAATTTCATAACCGCGACGCTCGGGGTTCTCTTTTTTCCAAGTGATTCTCATAATGAAGAGAATTTTCCATCCTGTGTAATCAAAGCCTACAGCACCACAACTATCATAGAAGGTATTGGCAGTGCTTATGACATCCTTTACGGACATCTTTTCGGTAATTGGTGACCACGATTGACGGGATATCCCTGGCAGAAGTTTGGGTAAGTGATAAATCACCTCATACAGGACTCCATTTCCAATGAAGGCGGGGATGAGACCGCCCACTGAATCGAAGAAATTTTTCCCGTATTTACTTTTGCCAAGCCACTTTCGCGACCTCGCATTCATCTTCCAAGTGCTCGTTGCTTCCATGTTGAGGTTTTCGAATGGTCGAACCGCAACAAAAGACGTATTTGCGGCAAGCTTGTCGTAATATGCTTTTTCTTCACCGGACATCCAGCAATGGCAGATGCCAATGCATGGTCCACCAATCATGGGGTGTCGGAAAAAGGACATTCCGAATTTATTGTCGAGGACTCTGTATTTGTTAGTTTTCAAGTTACTCCTATCGTATAGATGAGGTTTGTTATCTTTGGACCCAGGGTATACCCGGTGTTAATCCAGCAGTAACCTTAACCAAAGAGTTCAACAAAAGCAACTAGATTGTAAGAGGCGTCTCTATTTCACTATTAACACTTTCATCGTGTCCATGTTCATGAGCGCCAAGCATACCGACGGCAATCATTACTGCTGCTCCAAGCAAAATTGCCCAGATATACATGAAAACTTTTTTTGAAGACTTGATCGATCGCACAGTAGAGGGAATTAAATCTTGAAGAAGCACTGACAAAAAGCCTCCGGCAGCTAAGCCCAAAAGGGTAGATTCATATTGCTCAAAGAAATCAAGAAAATAGAACGATCCGACTGCACCAATCAGAATTGTTGTAGAAACCAAGAAGTTTCGAATCAATGCCTGTTTTGTGCTATATCCGGACTGCTTGAGAACAAAAAACTCTGTTGCTTCTTGAACTAGCTCATGAATCAAAACCGAAAGCGCAATTCCGATACCAACTGATCCGCCAGCGAGAAATGAAGCAGTAATAAGTATACCGTCAGCAATGTTATGCAATCCGTCACTTACAAGAATACGTGTAGCACTTCTGCGTGAGTGTGGGTGTTCTGTATCTTCTGTGTGGTGGTGATGAAATTCTGGAATAAGATTTGAAAGTCCAATTGAAATAAGCGCACCAATTAATACCCAAATTACTGTTATCCCTAATTCTCCATGCCCACTCGATTCTTGAAAGAGGAGGAAAGCGACCACTCCAAATACGCCAATTGCAAAACTAGTAAGTAAACTAAGATTCTTTTCAACGAATATATGAACCTTGGTAGAAATTGTGAATATTCCAACCAAAGAAGCGAGCATTATAATACAGCTTGTTATAAGAATTTCTAACATAATTGATGTCTATTATTTGTATAAATGTATAATTATGTACAAGAATACATGATATGAAACCCAAATGCAACTAATTTGCATTTATACGATATCGAATTGTCCAAACTATTTTATAGAGATACGAATGACTTCAAAAATATTCTGCTGCAGTACACGTATCGCAACGAGTGATAGATCATGTGGGGAATTAACTGTCCGAATTTTTGAAAGCGACACATATAGATACACCCAAACACCCGAAGGGCAATGTAAATCGAGCCAAACTAACCCCGCCGTCTCTATTGTGGTCGTGTCGCACAATATATCTTTTACGACTCTACTATAGAGGAGAAAAGGCTCCAAAGAGGTCTATACCTATTGGAGCCTGCCACACATCTTCTCCTTATCTTTGAATACTCGGGTTAATTCGCGCTTGGCATTGGCAACTGTGGAGCCATGTTAATGAGATCTCCTCCTGCGCCGTTCTGAGCACTTGGTCCACCAGCACTGCCACTCATAATACCTTTTGAACCATGTTGCATGACATCAAGCGCTGTTGCCCAAATATATTTCAAAAAAATTTCATTCCAAACATACATAACCGGTGTTTTCAAAAATGTATTCCAAACACCTGACACAAATTCTGTTACATAACTAAAATTACTGTGCGTTGTCGGTGACTCTACTGTCTTACGAAGATCAAAACCATAATAACTGAGTACAAGGAGGGCAATAACAAGGATGATAATAATCTTCACTATTCCCTTCTGGCCCCCATTATTTGCATTGAAATAATTTTTCATGGTGAAATTATATCATGAATTATTTGTGTGAAAGACTAGAGATATGAAAGTGGATTCAGATACGCTTTTGGATCAGCGAGTGGGATAGTTGCTCCGACACAATTGCGGCTTTGGCTAGCGCTAAGGGTCGTTATACGAACTCCTTGAGTTGCATATACGCCATAATGGAGGTGCGGGCCTGTAGTGTATCCAGTATTACCGCTATATCCGATGATTTGACCCGTTGATACTGCTTGACCGACGCTCACGCTCTGGAGTGAAAGGTGCGCGTAGAGTGTTGATAGACCGTCTCCATGCTTCACCATGATCCACTTTCCGAATGAATAGCATCCTCGTGCAAGATCAGTGTTAGCGACGCCAACAACAGTACCTGAGAGCGAAGCTCGCACCGGAGTACCAATAGATGCAGCAAAGTCCACACCAGTATGCCCTTGACCCTTATAAATCTGAGGATTAAGTGTAGCAAAAGGTGTATTACCGAAATACTGCGTTATACGAACATTATCAAGTGGATATGAAAGCACTCCAGAGCCTGTATGCGGAATACTGCTTGGATCAATGGCAATACGAAGTGCAGATTCGAGGTCATTAATTTCAGATTGAAGAGCTGCTTGTTGAGCCTTTTTTGTTGCGAGGGTTTTTTGATATCCAGCTTCAGTATCTTTTGTTTGCTTGAGAAGTGAATTCTGTTGAGCTGTGGTGTCGAGTACGATCTTTTTTTGGCTTTGCAATTGATTGGTGAGCGTCACGAGTTCAGCCTTCTTCTGTTCGGTTGCAGCCTTATTTGTTTGGAGTTGTTGCTTTACATTTTTCAATAAAATAATCTTCGAACGAACTCCATCCTGTAAAAAAGCAAGACTATCTACTGAAGCAAGAATGTGTGAAAGACTTTTCTGCTCAAGAACAGTTTCAATAAGAGACTGATCTGATGATTGATAGAGCTTATTTAGCGATTGCGCAATGATGGTGCGATCAGTATCAATATTGTTTTGTTTGGTATTAATATCGAGACCAAGACGCTGTATTTCGAGGTTTGTTTGATCGATTTTTGCTTGAGTTACTTTTATATTTGCTTCGAGTTTTTTGCGTGAAAGGTCAAGTTCGGCAATTGTATTCTTGAGCGAATTTGCTTGTTTGCCAAGACTATCAATATCAGCTTGATAACCTTTTATTTCAGCTTCGAGCTTAGAGATACTTGCATTTCTATCAGTAATTTTGGCTTGAATATCAGTTACGGTATCCGCATGTACCGAATATGTGAAAGACCCTGCACACACAGCAACTGCTATCACCAATAGCAAAGCAAAAATATATGTGTGTTGTTTCGGAATTTGTATTTGGAGTTTTTTAGAGGGCATTATATGCTCGATTCAAACGAGCGAGCGTCTCGTCCTTTCCGAGGATTTCAGAGATGATGAATGGATCTGGGGATTTTTGTTGACCAGATAGGGCATAGCGCATAGGCCACAAAACACTTCCCCTACCTCCCTGCTCCTTTGGAATACTTGAAGCAAAATCCCAAATCGCGGCTTTCACTTTTTCAGCAGAAAATGTAGCGGAATCACCATCGAGTACAGAGAGAAGTTCAATGACTTTTTTCAGAGATGTTTTGACCTTTGAAATATCCGTCTCCCCTTTCCAGAGAAGCGCTGTTGGATCGTATGGAAGTGCACTACCAGTTGCACCACCACTGAAATCAATAGTCATGAATGCAAGCTCTCCACCTGGTGCAAGCAATGTTCGAATATCTCCGAAAGAGCTGATTTTTTCTTGGAGAAGTGGTGCGATAGTAGTGAATGAAGGAAGATCCACAACTTCTGGAGCGCACTCTTTCACATGAGAAATAAACTCGGCCTTTGATAGCTTCGCAATGTACTGCTTATTAAACCAAGCGAGCTTTTCATCATTGAAAACTGCTCCGCCCTTCTGGACTTTTGTGAGATCGAATGCCTGTACAAGTTCATTAAGTGAAAAAAGTTCTTGTTCAGTACCCGGATTCCAACCAAGAAGCGATATGAAATTGAGCACAGCCTCAGGAAGATATCCTCGAGTACGATATTCAGTAAGTGGTAATGCGCCTTTGCGTTTAGAAAGCTTGGAACGATCTTCACCGAGAACAAGCGGCAAGTGTGCATAGAATGGGGTCGTAGCTCCAAGTGCCTGCTGAATAAGAATCTGTCGTGGAGTATTCGAAATATGATCCTCTCCACGAATCACATGCGTCACACCCATAAGGTAATCATCGAGCACAACAACAAAGTGGAATATCGGTTCTTCAAGAGATTTTGCAATAACGAAATCACCAAGCTCAGTCGTATCAAACTCAATATCACCACGAATCAAATCATGGAATAGAACCTTTTTGTTTGGATTTTTGAAACGGATAACCTCGGTGCGACCACCTGGCTCTTTTGGAGTCTCTTTTGAAATATACGCTGTGCCATTCGTAATAAGCTTATTGAGCCACTCCTTGTAAATCTCAGTACGCTCTGACTGTCGATACATTGCATCATAATCGAGATGGAGCCATTTCAAGCTTTCAATAATATTATCTTCATTAGCTTTTGTTGAACGAATCTTATCTGTGTCTTCTATGCGAAGGATGAAATGTCCAGCGTGCTTACGAGCAAATAGATACGCAAAAACCGCTGTACGATAGCTACCAGCATGAAAAAGTCCCGTTGGAGACGGTGCAAATCGGGTTACAACCTTTGAATTGTTCGTGCTTTTTTCTACAGACATGTGTGAAATAAGTATAGCATTTATCAGCCTTTTTTGGAAAACAAAAAGAAAACACCTTTTGTTCAGAGACGTCCGGGGAGTCTCTTCAAAAAGGTGTTTTCTTTTTATTTCTGTTAGCCCTTGATTTCAGCAGCTGCTGATGTAGCGTGGAAGATTTTCATGATGACATTGCCTGCAGCATCCTTCAGAGGAAGGTCTTTTGTTGCATCAAATGCATTGTCGCCATTTTCATTTGCGAGAACTGCGTAATAGGTACCTCCTTCAACTGTAGACTGAGTGAGGTTAACCTTGCCTGGATTGATACCCTTTGCAAACCACTGCTGACCAATGATCTTGCCTGGTACGCCAGCGGCATCAGTATAGATTACAACCCAACCTGGAGCTGCAAGCTGAACTGATGACACGTATACAACGTTACCTGGGAACTGGTCTGAAACGATAATTCGATTTACAGATGCTGCTGTGCCAGAGTTGTCAGACTGATCTGTTCCGTCTGTTGTTGGAGCAACAGTCTTGCTACCACCGAACATATAGAAACCGAGCGCAATAATAATCACCACAACGATACCAATAATACCCCATGTAGCCGGCTTTATTCCTTGATTCTCTTGCATAAATAATTAGAAAAAAATAAATAAACGAGTAATACATCGACCCCTATAGTATAGCACCTTTTATTTTTCGTGTTCAAGACCAATAGCTAACAACGCATCAGCAAGTGCGAGAGCGGCATCAGGACGGCGGAAAGCTTGGGTTTTTGACTTCATGCTATCTTGTGTGTTCTTATTTTCAATAATCTTTTTTATCTCTGCAGTAAGAATATGTGAACTCAAATTGTGTTCAGCAATAACGACACAGGCACCCGTTCGCGCATATGCAAAAGCATTTTTTGTTTGATCATGACTAATTGCTTCTGGAAGCGGAATAAGGATTGATGGTAAGCCCCAGTTTGCAATTTCAAATATTGTTGAGCCAGCTCTTGAAACAACAACTGAGCTCACACCTGCCGACATTCGCATAGCGAGATCATTGAGATATTCAAATGCATGATATCGAGAAGCGTTAGGATTATCCTTGAGAACAACTTCTGCGGTAGCACTCACTTCTTTGAAATTCTTTTTTCCGGTTTGGTGAATAATCTGAATCGTCTTCACAAGCTCTGGCAAGCTATCTATCACTGCATCATTAATAACCGCTGAACCAAGTGAACCGCCAAGAATCATGATACATGGCACACCCTCCTCGAGATTAAGGAATTCAATAGCACCATTTGAAAGTGGTAAACGAATACCATCACGAATTGGATTACCAGTATACGCGATTCTTTCAACAGTCTTGGGAGAGATCTTTTTGAATTCATCTGCTGCGTCTGGATATGACAAGGCTATATAACGAGCAAATTTTGCGGCCCATGCATTCACTCGTCCAGGATGACTATCTGATTCATGAATAACAACTGGAATGCGAAGTAATCGTGCAGCAAAAAGCGTTGGGAAGCTCGCATAGCCACCTTTTCCAAAGACAACATCAGGATACACACTAAAAAGCGATATGATTGCTTTCACAATACCAATTGCTGTAACGAATATATCGGTGAAATTAAGAATTGAAAAATATCTGCGAATCTTCCCTGCTGGGACTTGTACGAATTCAATTTCATTATCAAAAAGCGCTCGAGGATTATAGCGACTCGTAGAAAAATAGTAGATTTTTGGTGGAATAATCTTGCGATCCTGTGCGTGCTTCCGGATTGCCTCAACAATAGCAATCATTGGATAGAAGTGTCCTCCGGTTCCCCCTCCTGTAAATACAATTTTCATAATAATGGTAATAAATTAATTTCGGTGTCTAGACACATTCGCAATAAATCCAACTGCTGCAAGTGTAATAATAAGTGCGGTACCTCCATGACTTACGAACAATAACGGTTGTCCCGAAAGCGGCACAATACCAAGCATCGCACCAATATTCATGAAGGACTCTATAATAATAAGTATAGCAATACCAAGCACAGCGAGTCCACTGAACGAATCTGGTGATCGAGCTGAAATCTGAAAGGAACGAAATACAAAGAGAAGATACCCCAAAATGAGTATTATGCTTCCGAGGAAACCGAATTCTTCAGCCGCTACGGCAAAAATAGAGTCCCCAATTGGTTCTGGCAAATAATTAAATTTCTGAACACTTTGACCGAAACCACGGCCAAGCATTCCTCCAGATCCAATTGCAATCAACGACTGATTGACTTGATATCCCGCACCGCGTACATCCGCCTGAGGGTTCAGGAATGTCATGATGCGCGCTCGAGCGTACGGTCGCGTTGCTGCAACTGAAGCAATTGCAATAAGACCAATTAGTATGAGCAATATGATATGTTTCCATCGAGCACCCGCGGCAATGAGCATTGCGATACCTGCTCCGAGCATAACAATGAGCGCATCAGTATCACGTTGCCCGAGCATAATGCCACCAACAATTGCTGCAAGGAGAATATACGGGAGTATACCCATTTTGAAAGTGCGTATCTGATCTTTCACTCCTGATAGCCATGCAGCAAAATAAATAATGAAAGCAATTTTCAAAAATTCTGAAGGTTGAAATGTAATAAAACCGAGATTAATCCAACGCGATGCGCCACCGTGATGTAGTGCCACCCCTGGTACAAATACGAGTAAGTTGAGTATCAAAACACCAATAAAAATATAAAAAGAGTATTTTCTCCATAAGGTATACGGAATTTTTGACATTACAAGGAACAGAACCGCACCAATCATGAGTCCGAGAAACTGATACGTTGTTACTGATTCATATACTGCCCCCTGTCGAGCAAGCAGACCAAGAGATGCTGAACTAAAAATAACAAAACCACCTATCGTAAGGAATAGTATTGATGCCAAAAATGGCTTATCAATTGTTCTGAGCCTCATTGCTTTTATCTATTGCTCCAGTCTCATCTTGTGTTGCTGTTTTGAAATTAGTGATTTCATTCCGTACGGTAGTGTATTCAGGCATTTCGTCGACCTTAGTAATGCCGAGATGCGCTATGAGTTCGAGTGTTGGAGCATAGAGGAATGAACGCTGGTCCTTTGGATTTTCACGTCGCTCAATGAGACCACGAACAAGGAGATTACGAATAATAAATTGCGAATTAACTCCACGAATATAATCAACTTCAGCACGAGTAATTGGTCCTTGATAGATAATAATTGAAAGGGTTTCAAGTCCGGCTTTGCCGAGATCACGCATGAGCTCGTCTTTTGTAAGCTGCTCAATGAGACCTGAGAGAGCTGTTGCAGTACCGAGTGTTACTTCATCATTGGCTTCGATCACCGTAATACCTCGGTTGTTTGTGATAAGTGATGCTTTGAGTTCAGCAATAGCTTCACGAATTTTTTCTTCAGAAGTAGCACAAAGTGAAGCGAGCTTTTTTATTGAAATAGGTTCAGCCTTCCAAAACAAAATCGCCTCTATCTGTGCTGAAAGTGTTGCCTGTACTGATGTTGAAGCTGTTATTGGATTCATAACTATATATTAAGTATACCTTGGAACACCAACTTCGCCTGTTTCCATGTGAATATCACCAAACGACCCTTCTTGATTCACCTGAATGACTCCCTGCTTCACAAGTTCGAGCATAGCGAGGAAGCTCACAATAACATTCACCTTCTCTTCTTTGTGTGCTTTTGTAAATTCACGGAAACTCATACGGAGACCCGCAGTCACACGCTCTGTAAGTGAGACAATTACTTCTTCGAGATTGAGGACTTTTCGAATGACAGCCTTCGGTATCACCTCCTTTTTTGGAAGGTTACGAATAATATCGCGAATAGCATGGAGGAGGCTAGCTGAAGTCATTGAAGGATGTGGAGAAAACACAACGGTAGCTGGTCGAGCTTGTGTGGGAGTATAGATAACAGATTCACCGTACATACGCTTCACGTGTACGCTCATGTCTTTCATTCGCTGATAGATTTTCAGTCGAGTTTCAAGATCTTGTATTCCCTGCTGCTCATCTTCAGTGAGAGTAAGAGCTGGCAAAAGTGATTTGGACTTAATAAGTAGTAGTGTAGAGGCAATGAGAATGAAATTCGCTGAATCCTCAATAGGAAAATGCCCGAGCTGCTTCACATGCTCAACATAATCGTCTGCCACCTTCGACAAAGCAATATCGTTGATGAACAGTTTGCGTTTTTCAACAAGAGAAAGAAGCAAATCGAGAGGTCCTTCGAAAACCTGCGTTTTTATCGTAAACGACATGCATATAGTATAACAGATTTTCGCAGTTTTTTGGCTAATTTATGCCGGTTTATGCGACCTTTCTTTCGAGACGAGTTATCCTTACTTCGTGATTAGAGAGTTTTTTATTAATTGATGAAATTTCAGTCTTAATTATGGCGATATCAGATCGAATTGGCCTCAATTCATCGTGTAGCTCCTCACGAACAATATCTCTAACCTCAGAGCGTGTTGGGAATTGTTCGGTCATAGCCTTCAAATCGTTTTGAAACTTTTCAATTATGATATCCCTATCATGTGCCATTTCAGCATGAAAAATAACCCGCTGCTTCTCTATCGCTTGATCAATATATTCTGAAATCTCTGGTGGTATAGCTCTTTTCATAAAAAATAG
The DNA here is from genome assembly GCA_041158765.1 of Candidatus Parcubacteria bacterium. Lineage (GTDB taxonomy): Bacteria > Patescibacteriota > Minisyncoccia > Phycocordibacterales > PALSA-1337 > JAQBRD01. Next base: position 54,972 of record JBEBAU010000021.1, read on the forward strand.
TATTTTTATTAATATAATAATAAAAAAAGTATACAGAGCAGAGATAAAATCTTAATAAAATTAAGATAAAAAAATCTAGTTCACCATAGATTAAGCAGAAACGCCAATAGCTTTTTTGACCTCAGCGAGCTTCTTATCCGCTTGAAGACGAGCACGAGCCGCACCATCAGAGAGAATTTGCATAATAGCATCTGTATCCTGTGCAAGAAGTGCACGCTTTTCACGCATAGGCTTTATGAAAACTTCAAGATCTGCAATAAGCGCTTCTTTGAGAGCTTTATACTTACCCTTATTAGCATCGTATAGTGGCGCAAGCTCAGCTGGAGTTTTGATAAGTGAGTGAATTGCGTATACATTCTTCGGTATTCCCCCCTCTTCTGGTCCACCTGAATCAGTGACAATACCCATCACGGCTTTCTTGATTTCTTCATGTGTTGCGAATAGTGGAATGGTATTGCCATAGCTCTTACTCATCTTCTGTCCATCAATACCAGGGACTACAGCCACTTCTTTCATAATAAGAGGTTCTGGCAACTTAAATGTTTCAGTCTTGAAAATGTGATTGAACTTCTGTGCAGTATCACGAGAATATTCAACATGTTGCTTCTGATCTTGTCCTACCGGTACAATATCTGTGTCATAGAGAAGAATATCTGCAGCCATAAGCATTGGATAATTGAAAGTACCAACACTAATCTCTTTGCTCTTCGCTTCAGCATCCTTGTATGCATGTGCACGCATAAGGTATGGCATTGTAGTAATCGTATCGAAAATCCATGCAAGTTCAGTATGAGCCGATACATCTGACTGTTTGAAAATCACTGATTGCTTCGGATCAATACCTATAGCGAGATAATCGAGAGCGAGATCAACAATATTGTCTCGCATTTCTTGTCCGTTCTGGATGAAATTGAGACCGTGATAATCCGCAATCATAAAAAACTTATCAGCGTTTTTTGTATCAGGAGCATTCTGCAAATCCACAAATTGCTTCATGGCACCAAAATAATTGCCGATATGAGGTCGTCCTGTTGGTTTAACACCGGAAAGTAAGATTTTTGACATACGAATATAGTAGCAAATTCTACAGGTAAAACAACGCCGCGCCGACTGTCGGCGCGGCTATACAAAACTCGCTAATTTCACAATAAGGTAAATTCCGAGCACATTCATAACGAATGAAATCGGCATAAGTACCGCTGTTCTAACGCGTGACATGCCCATAAGTGAAATACCGAGCTCGTCAGGTAATGGTGAAGCAATGATCAATGCACCGAGTACTGGAGATAGCCATTTGAGAAAACCGAAGTGAAATGTGTGGAGAATACGAGCTGCAAGTCTCTTCTTGAATACATGTCGAATATCGTCGAGGAAACGATCCCGTATGAAAAAGAATAGGATCAAATCACCGCACATTGCTCCAAGCCCACCCCAAAAAGCAACCCACGGAAATGGTGCATGCTCAGCGATTTTGACTAGAGCAATAGATGCTGGAGCAAGTGAAAATACCGAGGTGAAAAAGATTCCAGCAATAAAAGCAGCGATCATGTAATAATCTCGAACAAGACCGATGGCCATATCAAGTAATCCGGTCTTCACGAATACCATTGCTATTGCTATACCCAAAATAATAAACAAAACATCATGAATAAGCGCATTACGATAATGCTTTTTTGTTGGAGTCATTCGATCACTATATGACATACGTAAGTATTATAGCAAAACTTCTTACATTCCCTCTTTTTTCAATTCTTCAATAAGTTTTGCTGCATTTTTTGAAATCTTTTTTGGCATATCAACATGGGTGATGATAAGAATATCTCCTCTTCGTCCATCAACACCTCGTTCAGTCATTGGCACGCCTTTCCCTTTCACTCGAAGGATTTCACCATGAGTTGTGCCTGCAGGAACCTT
>JBEBAU010000022.1:0-6629 GCA_041158765.1 Candidatus Parcubacteria bacterium
ACACCTGGACCTTTTTCAATATTTCGTCGATCAGTTTTTGAAACTATTGGGCTTTTCAAACACGCACACAATACCGAGGATATGGAAATTGCATTTCGTATTCAAATGCACGGCTATCGCATCGCCAATTGTCCAACGGCAGAAGTTTATACAATCACACCCCGCACGGTGAAGAAGCTCTATCGCCAGCGCACTCGATGGATTTATGGTTTCATCCAAAACTGCATTGACTATCGCCGCCTATTCCTCAATAAGAAGTACGGTAATATTGGAACCTTCACTCTTCCATTCGCTGCGGTAGGAATTGTTACAACCGTATTACTTTTCCTTATTGGAATATATCACTTTATTACTTTTATTTCTGAAAAAATCCGCGAAATTTCTCTCATTGGTTTCCATTTCCACATGCCAACACCGAGCTGGTTCTTCATCAATACAGAACTTGTCGTCGTCCTTGGTGTTCTTGTTCTTGGTATTGGTTTTGTAATTATGCTTCTCGGTAGACAAGCTGCTGAAGGCACTATGAAGCCTAGCCTCGATATGGCATACTTCATTGTCGGATATACCATCATTGCCCCATTCTGGCTCAGCAAAGCCGTATTTAATACTGTTCTCTCACGCAAAACACCATGGCGATAAACACAAAAAAGTACATATCAGTTTTCTTCATCACTTGTGTGATTTTTATCATTGCATTTATGGTTAGTGATTATTTCAGCAATATCAAAGTCGCAAATATCAAGAATACGCAAGACAAGATTTCTATTGATATTCTTTCGAATGAAACAGAATTCGCTCTTCTCCAAGAAGCATCATGTGAAAGTATGAAGAACACAACAATATCTGATGAACTCAATACACTTGGTGAAAGACTTTCATATGCAGAACAACAGCAAGGAATCAGCAATGACGATGTGATTACGCTCAAAAAATACTATTCTCTTCTTGAAATCAAAGACTCACTCCTTATGAAAAAGGTATATGAGAAGTGTGCTGTGCGCCCTGTTTCAATCCTCTACTTCTATTCCAACAAAGACTGCCCTGATTGCAAAAGCCAAGGCAATGTCCTCACTGCAATACGACAAGATCATCCTGAGGTCCGCGTCTATACATTTGACTACAACCTCGATCTCAATGCTATGAAAACGCTTCTTTCTATTCACAAAATCAAACCGCCGCTTCCAGTAATTATCATAAATGACAAAGTATACAGTGGACTACAAACCATTGAAGCAATCACAAAAGTAATACCGAGCCTTGCGCAACCAGCGAGTTCAACTGTTGCGACCTCTACAAAACTTCAGAAATAGTCGGTGAAGACGAATACTTCGCAAGAGCGTGCATTGCAACTACGAATAGTACAATAGCCGTTACCGCTGAAATCATACAGTACTGACAGATAGCTTGAATAACAAAAAACTGCAAGAAAACAAACCACAACTCTGCAGCAAAACCGATAACCGTCGCGAAGAGTGCTACATTAAGTGGCCAATGATGTTTCGTGTCAAAGTATGCGAAGAGTAACCCACAAATGGCGAAGTAGTAGAGAGCACCGAGAAGCGCCACAGGAAATGGTCCAATTGCTGCATATGCACTCGTAAGTACGAGCTCGCAATCCCCTACTCCACACGGAGGAATAGCATTCATATAATGCTCAATCGTGAGATATGCAGAATCGACAAAACCAATAATTGCCGTAACAAAGAGTACGACCGTTGTCCGATGTGGAATCTTATAGACCCTTATTTTCAAGAATCGCTTTAAGTGCTTCATAACTTCGTGGATTATCAATCATCTTGCCGTTAACAAAGAATGTTGGTGTTCCTTGAATGCCGGTTTTTTGACCCTCTTTGAGACTTGCTTCTGCTTTTGCGTGGAGTACACCAGATGTATCCTTGAAATCAGCTGAGAATTGTTCAAGTGAGAGGCCTATGGTCTTCGCATATTCAGTGAAGAGCACTGTTGGATCTTCGAGATCTTGCCAATCGCGCTGATGTTCGAAGATTATATCGTGCATTTCCCAGAACTTACCCTGCTTGCCAGCAGCTTCTGTCGCAATTGCTGAGGGATATGCATTCTTGTGCTGTGGCAATGGGAAATGACGGTATACAAAAGAGAATCGAGTACCCTCTTCAGCAATAAGGCGCTTCAAGAGTGGGTGGTATGCCTCACATGCAGGACATTGGAAATCACTATATTCAACAATAGCTATTGGAGCAGTTGTACTACCCGTAATCCAATCAGCAGAGCTCACTGGTGTACGCAAAACCACCGCCGCTTTCTTGGCGATATTCTTATTTTCAGCAACAACAAGTCCCCAAATAATAAGACCGATAACAATAATGAAACCCGCCCAAGTAAGAATACGCTTTGTGATTGATGATGTTGAATTCATAGTGATGTATTATATACTCTCCGTCTGAGCTAAGCGAGTTTTGTTGTACAGTGCGCACATCGAGTTGCAGCAATAGGAATTTCGCTCAAACATTCTGGACACTTCTTATTTGTTGGATCCGCCGGCTTATCCTCTCGACGAGTTTTAGCGATTAGTGTATTGATTGGCAAAACCACGAAGAAGTATACCGTTGCTGCAACGATAATGAATGAAATGAGGGCATTAATGAAATCTCCGTAGAGAAATCGGCTACCATTAATGGTGAAAAATAGCTTTGAAAAATCAGGCTTTTTTGCAATTGCAGCAATGAGTGGAGTGAGAATATCTTTCACAAAAGCACTCACCACGGTGCCGAATGCTGCTCCCACAACAACACCTACTGATAAATCAATTACATTTCCTCGAAGAATAAATTGTTTGAATCCTTGTAGCATTTTCATATAATTATTTCTTTATAGTGTGCTTCGCTGCTCGATGACGTCGTCCCCCTCCGAACATAAGACGGAATGCTGAGCTGTCTTGCACTTGTTCAACAATGTCTCGAATATCGTCACTGGTACTATCAACGGTATCCTTTAACTTTTCAGATATTTGTCCGAATGTGCGTAGAACACGGATGAAATAAAATCCAGCAATAGCAAGCACAATCGTCACAATAACTACCGCTATTGATGTAATAAAAAAGAATATATCGGCCTTAATTAATGTTTCCATACACGATATGGTATCGCATTCCTGCCCTACTGGCTACTCCAAAAATTGGAGGGGGTTATTGATATTGAATGTAGATTGGTTTTGGCTGAAGCTTAAGAACTTCACTTGGTTCGAGTATTGAACTACCCTTTTCACGGAAATCGTTCTTATAAAAAAGCTTGAAACCAGCGAATTGAATTGGGTCTTTGTATACACAGACGTTATACGTATTGAATTTGCGAGCGGCACCTCCCCAACCATCCATATCAATCACAATCTGAACTTCTGGCAAAGTCTTTATGTTCTGGGTATTCGTAAGCATTGCAAGCGTGAAGCGGTGTATCACAAGAATCTTCGGTGGAAGATTATTTTCACGAACAATACCTGCGAGATATTCTGTAACAGCATTAATATCTACTGCGTCGAGAGTACCAATAACAGAACCGGGCTTCCTGCCGCTTTTTGCCATAGCAAATTCTGGATCGAGACCGAGATGTACATTTGGCATTTTCAAGTATTTTTCAAAAACTGGCACCTCCGCTTCAACTGTGCTCAATCCTGGCTGAATATCGAGGAACACAATACCCTTCACCCTCTCTGCAAGATCAAGTGCGATTTCAATCTGACCATCAGGCATACGGAAGCGGTACTTCCCATCATCTCCGGGACTTCCCTGTGCAGTGACCGCAATGTAATGTATTGCAGGCATAACTGGTGTTGTTGGATCAGCGGCTTCCCACTTTGCCACTTCGGCTTTGAGGCGTGAAAGCATTTCATCTGGTTCATACTCTCCAAGCGCTCCCATCTTTTTTGAATAGAAGTTTCCGTAATATGAAACAACTCGATAAAACGGCAAAATGGCTCCATCAATTGGTCGTGGAGTTGCAGCGGGCCACAAATACTTAATCGGTGTCGAAGTCGCGGCAATAGCAGTAGAACTAGCTGTTGAAGAAGCGGTCGAACTTGCTACGGTTTTGGGAATCTTTGGAGCAGGACGATTTGCAAGAGCGAGCATGCGACGATCATAATCTTCGATATCAAGCGGTGGATAGAGTGGTATCGCCTTATGTATGGATATTTTTTCATCACCAGAAAGATTATCTACATAGATTACATTTCCAAAATTAATGAAATACGAAGCCGAATATCCAAGACTTGCAACAGAAATAAGTGAAAGGGTGAAATAAAAAAAGCTCGCTCGCGCTGGTGCGTTAATATAATTGCGAATCATGGATGCTCGAGCTGATTTTTTCATGTGTGTTGCGTTGTATTCTAACACAACACGAGATATTTATATTACTTTTTTGCAAAATTACTGCAAAAATTTGCTTACAATGAAAACTGCCACAAGAACAAATAAGAAAATAAGTATGATTTTTGTTCCAGGATGCGCTGCCTGCACACGTTGGGCTCCGGGAATAGCAAAAGATTTCATTGGAGCACAATAAAAAGGCATTTCGTGAGTGTCGTGCAACTTTACTAGTTGACGATAGAGCTTCGCAGTAGATTTCGTCTGAATGGTGAAATACGATGGCAAATCATCACGAGTACTGTGTATCAGAATACAATCCCCTCTTCGATCATACTCAATACGATCAATAATACTGAATGGAAGTTCAAATGTTTTGGTTATCGTAAGCCTAATTCGATCAAGGAAAACCTCAAGTAATGCATCTGGAAAATCAGCCTGGCAATTAAGGGCTGAAGTTCCGGGCTGTTCGCTACAGCCACCTCCAATTGGTTGCTTGAGGAGTAACAAAAGCTCAGGGTGCGGGTGCGGATTTGTGTCGTAATCGTACTCGTCCATATATACAAACTATACCACAGGTACATATTCAGCGTAAGCCCCCTCTATTCAAGCTATTGGCTGTTTTTATAACCTTAGGCGTGATGATACTTTTCACCCCTTAGAATCGTACATGCTCGATACAGACTCTCGGCAAGGATTTCACGTACCAATTCATGAGGAAATGTGAGCTTTGACAATGACCATACATATTGCGCACGAGCTTTCACCTCTTCCCCCACACCGAATGCCCCTCCAATTATGAAGAAGATGTCTTTGTGACTTTCAAGTTGACGCTTCCCAATGAATTCCGCGAGTCCTTCTGAAGAAAATTCCTTACCCTTATCATCAAGCACCACAACATACGCTGCATCAGGAATTTGTTTCAACATTGCACGTGATTCTTCTTCGATAGTAGAACCGCCGACATACACCCATGAAATCGGCATATAGTGTTCGAGACGCTGTGTATATTCAAGCACCGTATCTTCTCCGAGATATCTTCGATTTCGTCCTGTTGCAAGAATGGTGATTTTCATTTCAATAGATTATATGGTGGCTGAAAGTAGTGGTTTGAAATATGGCACAAAAATAAGCAATCCAACAATCACTGCAACAATAGCAGCAATGAGCACCGCTCCAGCCGCGACATCCTTCGTATCTCGAGCGTATGGATGATATTCGGGTGATGTGAGATCAATGTCAATTTCAATTGCAGTATTGATAGCTTCTGTGATGAAAACCAGTCCGCTCGTGAGTGCGAGTAGTATCCATTCAGTATGTGAAATCTTAAAATACACACCGAGAGCCACCGCAATAATACACACCCCAACATGTATCCACGCATTGTGTGTTGTCTTCAAAAAGAGCACAATTCCTCGACCTGCATGCACAAAACTCTTCGCTCGCTTTATTATAGAAAACTCTTTTTTTGTATCAATGTGTTGTTGCATATTTTTTAGCTTAGATAACTATCAAACCAAATTGCATGGCAAGTATATCCGCTTGGATTTTTTTGTAAATAATCTTGATGAAACGGTTCTGCTGGATAAAAGACGCCGAGCGGTTCAAGCGTCGTCACCACAGGATCCTTCCAGCGTTTTGATGCATTAACGATTGTGATGAAATCCTCTGCAAGCTTTTTTTCTTCTTCATTTCCATAAAAGATAGCTGAGCGATATGAGGTACCGATATCATTTCCTTGTTGATTACGTGTTGTTGGATTGTGTATTTGAAAAAAGAAATCGAGCAATTTTGTATATGATGTTTGTGTTGGATCATATTCAATAAGAACAGCCTCGGCATGTCCTGGGTGATTTTCATATGTTGGATCCTCATTCGAACCACCAGTATAGCCAACCTCTGTCGTTACAACACCAGGCTGACTACGTATCAGATTTTCAAGTCCCCAGAAGCATCCACCGGCAAGTACCATTTTTTTATTCATATATTTTTTCATTTCATGCTATTTCGTATCAAAACCCTCGAAGCACACAGAATTTGTGCAGTAATACTTACCAGTTTTTGTGGGACTATTGTCAAATACATGGCCAAGATGTGAATCACAAACCGCACACACGATCTCCACTCTTTTCATACCATGAGACATGTCCTCGATGTTTTTGATCGCCCCAGGAAGTGCTTCGTCGAAACTTGGCCAACCAGTTCCTGATTCGAACTTCGCCGACACATCAAAAAGTGCATTGCCGCACGCAGCGCAACGATATAGCCCGTCTTTGTCTGGATATATGCTCT
>JBEBAU010000023.1:0-9349 GCA_041158765.1 Candidatus Parcubacteria bacterium
TAACTGACATAAATATAAAATATAATAACTAACATTGATTAAAAAGTGCCATGTAACGATTGTTTTTTCAAAAAACTCTGGGAAAATACCAGAAATCACATGACCGCCATGTGGCGGTCAAAATGACTACTTTTTGAGGTCGAGCTTCTTTGCGACAGCAGAGTGTCGTCGAGGGTGCTTCTTCTTCAAATAGTTCAAATGTGACTGTCGATCTGCAACCATAGCGAGAAGGCCACGGCGAGAGTGATTGTCTTTCTTGTGTTTCTTCAAATGGGTAGCAAGTTCGTCAATTCTTTTTGTGAGAATTGCGATCTGTGCTTCAGCAGAACCGGTGTCCGTATCATGGATAGCGACTGCCTTTATTACTTTTGCTTTCTGTTTTACCGTTAACATGGTGAAACTATGATAGCACGATTGCCTTTATTTTGCAAGCTTTTTTGGCAGGGTATTGAAAATAGGGGCTGAAATGAGGCGTTTCCAAGGAATCCTTATAAGAAAGATGGGGGGGGTAAATTAGTGACGTCAATGTCAGGATATCCAGTTATATCGTATACTTATGTCATGTCGCACAATATCAACACCCTCAAAACCGAGTTTCTTCAATATGTTGAAATTGAAAAGGGCCGTAGCCTCAGTACTGTTTCAAATTATGATCATTACCTCTCTCGTTTCATTGATTTTGCAAAGGTGAAAGATCCAAAAGATATTACCGATGAAATCCTTCGCAACTATCGTCTCTGGCTCAATCGCCAAGCCGGTAGTCGAACAAAAGGTCTTGCTTCGGGCACCATAAAGAAGCGCACACAGAATTATTACCTCATTGCTCTCCGTGCTTTTCTCAAATACCTTGCGCGCCGTTCGATTATTTCCCTTCCCCCAGATCGTATCGAGCTCGCAAAAGTCCCTGAGCGCTCTCTCGACCTTATCTCTATCGAAGACTTGGGTCGCCTCCTCTCGGCCCCAGACACCTCGAATCTTCGAGGACTTCGAGATAGAGCCATTCTTGAACTTCTCTTCTCTACTGGTCTCCGTGTCTCTGAACTCTGTTCTCTTCCCCGCGATATCAATCTACACCTCGATGAACTCTCTGTTCGGGGAAAAGGTGAAAAAATCCGCGTCGTTTTCCTCTCTGAAGATGCCAAAATGGCTGTGAAAGCATATCTCGATAAGCGTGATGATATGGACGATGCACTTTTTGTGCAGATTTTCGGCAAAACAGATGCAGGTGAAAAAAAATCTTTCAAAAAAACAAATACAACCCCAAAACTCGCTCAAGGTAGTCGTGATTCCCTCAAGCTCACCCCTCGATCAGTCGAGCGTATTCTCAAACAGTATGCAATCAAAGCTGGTATTTCAAAAAAAGTAACTCCTCACGTCATTCGCCACACATTTGCAACCGACTTGCTCCGAAATGGCGCAGATCTCCGTTCAGTACAAATGCTCCTCGGCCACGCAAATATCGGCACAACTCAAATCTACACCCACATCACCGACAGCGAGCTTCGCAATGTCCATAAGAAGTTTCATGGTAAAGGAGGTTGGAAATAAAAAACCGAAGAGTATTAATCTTCAGTTTTGCCTCGGTAGGCGAGGTTATTTGAACAGAATCTCCACGATCGCGGCTTGCATCGTTTCATTAACCAAAATAGAAACATTAGCATCACCATATTTGCCCGTGCCCGGACCAGGAATATTGAGGAATTGACCGTAACGGATGTATTTGCCTTGAGCTGCAACATCTGCTCCGTATTCATCAGCCAACCACTGACTGCTGTGCGCAGGACAGACACTGGAGAGCCCAAATGCCTCCCGGATCTGTTCTTTGGACATCCATATTTTCCCCGAATTGTGCGCGTCAGGTGATTGGACAATCTTGTATTCAACAATATATCCATGGCCACTATACGAATAGATTTTTACTTCTACAGCATCGGAGCCAAGTAGCATGATCGGTTTCTGCGATGCAGCGTTATCAAATCCAGTCCACGCAACCCTGTTGCCGTGTTCGTTGAACCACAAAGGCATACCGGAAGCTTTCACTTTACTGGGTTTAACAGGAGTCATGTTTTTGTTCATAGGTTTTCTTTTTTGTTGGAACGGTTTAATCGAATACTATCTGTAGCTAGTGAAATGTCAATCACCGCTGTCTCTTATTTACTTTTCACTACTTCCCTCTATACTTACCTCTATATGCGAATTATCTCTTGGAACGTCAACGGCATACGTGCCAATGTGAAAAAAGGCGGTTTTGATTGGCTTCGAGCGCAATCGGCTGATATTTTCTGTTTGCAGGAAACGAAGGCTCACCCAGAACAGCTTGATGAATCTGTGCGTACCCCGATGGGTTATACAAGCTATTTCGATCACTCGAAGCTTCGCAAAGGCTATAGCGGAGTTGCGATATATCTCAAAAATACCTCAAAACTAGGCACTCCAGCCAAGGTTGACTATGGTTTTGGCTTGAAAAACATGCCCGAACTTGATGCGGAAGGTAGATTCTTGGGCGTTTTTTTCGATTCTGCGTATATTGGAACAGAATCAAAGCCACGAAAGCTCCTCTTTATTACCGCTTACTTCCCTAATGGCGGTAGTGGTCCAGATCGTTTGGACTATAAGTTGAAATTCTACGATGCGTTTTTGGCATATATCAATAAGCACAAGAGTGCAGGATATGAAATTATTTTTTGTGGTGATGTGAATACCGCACATACTGAAATTGATCTTGCGAGACCAAAAGAAAATAAAGAGAATACCGGTTTCCTTCCAATTGAACGTGAGTGGATTGATCGAGTTATAAGTTGTGGATATGTAGATATTTTCCGTGCACAAAATCCAAATAAAATCGGAGCATATACATATTGGGATATGAAAACATTTGCACGCGAACGAAATGTTGGTTGGAGAATTGATTATTTTTTTGTGACACCATGGATTGCAGGTAAGGTGAAAAAAGCCAATATTAGCAACGATATTTTTGGTTCTGACCATTGTCCTATTGAACTTATTTTCTAATGTCTTTTATAAAGGACAAAGTATTTTTTTGAAATAAAATAGTTATCCACATATTTGTCCTTTACGTGTCCTTTATTCTTGATACAATGATCCCAGGTTAGTTCGGTTGTTGATATAGGACCGAGGATTTTATAACGACGTGCCGGACGTTGTTCTTCTATAATTTAAGGGTAGTAGCTCTTTTCTCAAGTTTGCGAAGCAAGTTTGAAGAGAGATAACCGTGTGTCAGTTTTAGACTGATGGGACACGATTTCACAACAACAATTTATTTAGGGTGCTCTCACCCACTATCGTTACATGGAATCTCGATGCCTCCCGTTACTTTAATCGACCATAGGTCAATTTCGTGGAATCCCGCGTGAATGCCTGATTCCCTTCACCATAACTAGCTTCATCTATAAACCGCATTTGCAGTCTTCCTAATCTCGACTGCTCAGGCGGTTTAATTGTTTATGGAAGTGTTTCACGAGTAACATAAACAGCAAAAAAGCCCTATTTTAGGGCTTTTTTCTATGAAACGTGGTATTTGCTGTTTATTTTTTCAATATCCTTATTGTCTTCCTCCTCTTGCTTCTTCTTCCCTGCATCACCGAGCTTTTTCAGCTCTATTTCTGACATCTTGAAGAGTTCCAGTGCTCTCGCCTCTAGATATTCTGGAGTATTCTTCTTGGGATCCTCGAGAACCTCTTCGAGAAGCGCATGCAGAGTATGCCCTACTTTCGGTCCTGGTGTTTCATGTGTAACATCCAATATACGTTTGCCGTCTATTTTCAACATTCCAACTGTTACTGGATCCCTGAGAGCTTCTTCAACCATCGCTTTGTACTTTCGTAGACGATATGGATCTTCCTTCGGTCTACCTGTACCAATTCGATCGCAGATTCGTAGATTCATAAGGTCCCAGATATTCTCTTGGCCAACATTTACAATCATACGACGGACTGCAGATAGTGTAATTTCCTCTGTATCAGAGAAAAACATGTGCCATCTGACCATTTTGACGACCTTTTCTGCGATTTTCTTAGGGTATTTCAATCGTTCTAGTATCTTTGCTGTTTCACGTGAACCAACTACTTCGTGGCCATAAAACGTAAATTGCTTTGTTTCACGTGAAAGTCTACGAGTTTCAGGCTTAGCTATATCATGAAATAGAGCCGCCAATCGGATATCGAGAGCCCAGCCCTTGTCTGCCGCATGCTGGAGGCTTCTAAGGAGATGCTCCCATACATCGAAGGAATGTGCTTGGTTTTGTTCCACACCAATACCCTTCTCTAGTTCTGGCGCAATATACTTGAGTAGCCCAAGCTCATGGAGCATTTCAATACCCTTCTTTGGCTCTGTAGATAGGAGAATCTTTGAAAATTCATCACGAATTCGCTCAGTTGAGATCTTTTCGAGGAGATGAGCATGTTTCACAATAGCGTTCTTTGTATCAATGTTAATCGTGAAACCTAATTCTGTGGCTAATCTTATAGCTCTAATCATACGAAGGGCGTCTTCAGTGAAACGGTCATCCGGCTTCCCTACAGTGCGAATGGTTTTGTCTTTTATATCTTGGAAACCATCAAAGTTGTCTTTTATGTCTTTTATTGCACCCTTTGAGACACCCACTGCAATGGCGTTAATCGTAAAATCTCGACGTTTTAGATCGTCGTCGAGGTGTTTGCTGAATTTGACCTCATCGGGGTGTCTGAAGTCAGTATATGCGCTTTCAAGACGATATGGAGTGACTTCCACAACCTTCAAAGATTCATTTTCAGTTTTTTCATCTACAACACCAACAGTTCCATACTTGTTTTCATAAAATGTTTTTTCAAATAGTGGAATAATTTCTTCTGGAGTTGCATTTGTTGTAACATCCCAGTCTTTTGGAGTTCTGCCGAGGAAGATATCACGAGAGCATCCACCAACAAGATATGCCTCAAAACCCTTATTTTCCAAGGTTTCTATGACTCTAGCGACCTCTGTAGGAATGAGGCCGTTTTTTGTTGATAATGCTGATGGATTCATGGGTGCATTGTAGTATAGCTTTTGATTTTTGCATATTGTCGTGTATGATGTTCGTACGCTCCCGTAGTGAAATGGATATCATACCGGTCTTCGGAACCGTTGTTGGGGGTTCGAATCCCTCCGGGAGCACCAGTCAGTAGCAGAAAATAAAAAGGTACGCTATAATCTTGAACGTTATTATAGCGAATGCGGGCATGGTTTAGTGGTAGAACACATCCTTGCCAAGGATGAGACGGGAGTTCGATTCTCCCTGCCCGCACAAAAATAGCGGAGTCGCGAGTCCAGTAAGAGACTAATAAGGGCCGATCATAAAGGACTGACACTTTTTGAATTGTTTGTCGAATGATATTTCAGTAAAAGGTAATTAAAATAACAGTTTTATGCCTATTTGTGTGCATAACTGTGGATAACTCTGTGGATAGTGTGGGTAAGGGACAGAAAATATGGCTTATATACGTCTTTTTGCTTGTTTGACTTATTCACAGTCAAAAAGTGTTTCACGTGAAAACAACCGGTACTTTATCCTTAATTTATATAGATTTTATCGAGCTCTGATAGTATTTCAGTATGAATACGAGACAGGTAGGTCAAATAGGTGAGGGTATTGCTTGTGTTTTCCTTGTGAAACAGGGGTATTCTATAGTGGAGCAGAATTATCTCAAGAAATGCGGAGAAATAGACATTATTGCTAAAAAAGACAAGATTATTCACTTTATTGAGGTCAAATCAACTGTAATCACAAATGAATGGTCAGAATCCAAAAGATCACAGTGGCGTCCCGAAGATAGGGTACACTATGCCAAACAGCTTCGACAGAGACGGGTGATCATGACATACCTAGCAGAGCGGGGTATAGATCCGGATAGTGATTTCATTGTGAGTGTTGCAGTTGTATATATTGATATGAAGAAAAGAGTGGGGAGGGTATATCTGATTGAAAATGTGATCATATAGCCATCTGAAATAGGTGGGGATGTTCGCACTAAGAATGGAGTTTTATCAAAGCTTGTGGTACTATGTTCGGGTTACGATTTAGGTTGTAATTTCTTATTTCAAATAGATTTTCGGAGCGTGGTGTAACGGCTAACATCCCTGTTTTGGGAACAGGTGACTCCGGGTTCGAATCCCGGCGCTCCGACCATAAAAAACGACAGTTTTCGGGTCAAGTCAATGATTTTTGTTAGGTGAAAGCAGGTATTGTGAAACACTTTTTTGTCTTGTCAAAATATGTACAGCTGATACATATGTTGCTATACTTATACATGTATAAAAAATCCTTTAATTATTTCATTTTATGAAAAAGCAAAATGAAAAGCGCCATGCAGTAGATTTGCGCCTCGAAGGGTACTCTCTGAGCTATATTTCAGGTAAAATGGGAGTTTCAAGGGCTACATTGAGCCATTGGCTACGAGATATTGCATATTCTCCCAATGAATTCACGACAGCGAATGTGAAAAAGGCTCGTATCGCTAGTGCGGTGAGTAAGAACCGGAATCGCCGCGACGCCATCACCCGAATCAAGCGCGTCGCGGCAACTGAACTCGGCACCACCACCAATCGCGACTGGCTTCTTCTCGGCCTCGGGCTTTTTGCAAAAACCGGCAGAGCGAGTCCATCACACAGAACAAATACCTCAGGTTCTTTTGGGGGTGGCGCAAATGAGCGAATTGAGCTTTCGACAGGGGATGCCAAAATGGGCAGACTTTTCATCCTTTGGCTTACAAAAGGTTTGAATATTCCTGAAAAGCATATTTTCGGACAATTGGTGCTTTCATCTGGAACTGACCCTAAGTTTTCTAAGCAATTTTGGTCAGAAAGCCTCAAAATTCCTATAGGACATATTTCAACCACCTTACTGCAGGACCGTTCTTTGTCTACCAACGCTCGAATCACAGGAAATCCCCGTTTCAGTGGAGCGCCTTTCGGTTCAATTAAGATATATCTCAAAGCAGAAGGACGAACTGATCTCGGTGTTCAATTATTCAGAAAAGTGCAGGGAATGCTCGATTCTCTTGTTACATAAGTAAATCCTTGCTAGTATAAATCCTGTTCAGTTTTGTATTCAGTATTGCGGGACTAGTTTAGTGGTAAAACTACAGTTTTCCAAACTGTTGTCGCCAGTTCGATTCTGGCGTCCCGCACCAATAAAAAGTAGCGCAAAGGAAAGGTGGGACGAGACCTATTGTATGATATAATCATATAATGTATGATAGTATCATATGACTACAATATCAGTACCAATTCCAAGTGATTTGCTTAAGTTTATCGACGACTTTATTAGTTCTGGTGAAGCAGAGAACCGCGCTCAAGCCATACGAAAGGCAGTAAGGAAGATGCGTGAACAAGTTGAAATCAATGAAATATTCGAAGCCTCGCAGCAAATCAAGCAAGGTATTTCATATACCGGCGATTTGAACGATATCCTCAAACAACGAAGGAATGCTTAATATCATTTACTCAGAGAAGTTTGTTGCTCAGTTTGAGCGTATACCGAGCAAAAAACAGGAAATTGCAATCAAGAAGATTGATGTATTTCGAAACAATCCAAAGCACCCTTCACTTAAGGCGCACAAACTGCATGGTGTCCTGAAGGAATTTTTTTCATTTTCTGTTGATCATGAGACGAGAATCATTTTTGAGTATGGTGGAAAGAACACAGTGCATTTTTTGAAGATTGGTGATCACGAGGTGTATAGATAAAAAACCCCGAGGTGAGTCGAGGTTTTATGGTTACTTAGTGATCTTGAAAGGTTCGATAAAGATTTTACGATTGGTGCGCTTAACACTAATCTCATACCCTTCAATCATCTTATTGAACCAGCGCTTGAAGCTAAGAGGCAACTGATGTGCATTCTCGAGCCGCAGAAGCTCTGCATACATCTCAGTGCGAACGAGATACTTATATGAACCCTCTTTCGAGAGGAGTATCCCATCCTTTTCAGAATAACCTTCGTTCACAAGACAAACGAGGAGTTGGGCCAAGGATTTCCATCCGAACGCGTGGCAACACATAATCTCACCTGCTTTTTTACTAAGAAGTTTCGGGACACTATCAATACTCGAATTGGTAAGACTGTTACGAGTGTGACTACTCACTGGAAGCGTCGTCACGGGGCGACCCAGCATCAATTCAGGCTCGGGCAGTGCCGAGCTATTCGTCTTTTCGATGAGTGAGATCGTTATCGACTCCTCTCGAATAATCAAATCGTGGACAGTATTGATACCGAGTGACTTGAGTCGAGCGGCGGTGGGCATGCTGAAACCAATCGATTCCAGGTCTTTTATTTGCAATTCTTGAGCTTTCAAGGTTCGCCTTTCTTTGTTGCGCTTCTTTTGAGGGAAGCGGGTTTT
Source organism: Candidatus Parcubacteria bacterium (assembly GCA_041158765.1). Lineage (GTDB taxonomy): Bacteria > Patescibacteriota > Minisyncoccia > Phycocordibacterales > PALSA-1337 > JAQBRD01. The sequence continues at coordinate 8,374 of JBEBAU010000023.1, forward strand.
ATGTTACTTTCAAAAAACTTCTGTTTCGTCGTTTCCGACTCATCAGCCGAGACACACATCTCGGGACAGGGGAGGATTTTGGTCAGTTCCTCCGAACTGGTTTGTTTTTTACCTTACCTTTTTCATTAGGAGCCTATCGATGATTTCCCGGAGTTCTTCTTTGTTATTCCAACTTCCGAAGATATCTTCATCAGTCAATCCTGATATCATATGTATTTTTCCATGAACCGTTGCTTGGGCCCGGCAATATGATAAGGAAACATTCTTATCCGATAAGTAGATTGCAATCTTATCTTTCGTCAACTTCTCCTCATTAGACAATACTTCAAGAGGTTCGAAGATGTTACCGTAGCAACAACTGCAAGTAACAACGATTATCAGGTCTGCCTTTTCCCAGAGAACTTTACAGCCGGAACTTATTCCAAATGAAGCATAGTGACCAATTTCTATTAACTCGTCGACAAGGTTAGCCCCGATTCCACTTCCTGGATTTCCAATAACCATTATTCTCATAATTCACCTTTTTGTTGTGCTTCCTCCGAAGTCAGGTTGTTGTTTGTTTTTTACTGAACTTCTACACAACATTATAGCATCTCTGTCTATATTGTCAATGTGTAATGACACGATTGTGTGATTTGACACCTTAAATAATGAGGTATATACTATATTTATTAGACTGTCGTAAATAAATGACAACATGAAAATAGATGAAAAATTGGAACTTTTGCGCAACATTGGTCTCAGTACTCATGAAATTGCGGCGTATACAGGTCTTCTTAAGACAGGTGGATCTAGTGCCTCTGAATTGGCTACAGAAATTGGGGTAAAAAGAACCACAATATACCCGATTCTCGAGAATCTCACTGAAAAAGGGCTTGTAGCTGCGTATAAGAAAAGCTTCAAGACCATCTACACCCCTCTCGCACCAAGCAAACTTGTTTCAAACTATGAACATAAACTGGAGTCGCTTACCAAG
>JBEBAU010000024.1:0-18123 GCA_041158765.1 Candidatus Parcubacteria bacterium
ACAGTTTCTACCGTAATTCACGCCCTGAATGTCATCAAAAAAACGAAACCTCGCTTACCAAACGAATAAGCGAGGAATCTCGGAGGCCGAAGCCATTGTGTATTAATACTATCGTAAAATAAAATATGAGTCAATAGAAATATTGACATATTTTTTATATAGATTTTATCGAGACTTGGTAAAGTTGTGTGGTGGAAGAAAAAACAAAAAAAGATTTTAATAATTGGACAAAAAGAAAAGGAGAACTAGAATTTTCTGATATCAATACTCTCTTTCATGAAAGAGAGGTTTGGTGGTGTGCATTAGGTTTGAATATTGGGTCAGAACAAGATGGAAAAAATGAACTGTTTGAAAGACCTGTGCTTATTATTAAAAAATATTATTCTGGTATACTCACCGTGCTTCCAATTACAAGCCTCAAAAAAGATAATCCGTATTATATAAATATCGAGGTTAATAGAATTCAGCGATGTGTGATTCTTTCTCAAATCCGTACAATTAGTAGTAAACGCCTTATTAGAAAAATGGGTATGATTTCGACAAAAGAATATAACACTGTTCTTTTTCGACTCATAAAAATGCTCCTCTAGGCATCATTTCACCGTCTTGCGTAAAGTGTTGAGAATGGGTATCATAGACACACGACTCGTATCATACGCTTTGAAATAAGCGCAAAATTGCGAGCTATTACCACATTACTTATCTACCACCATGCCTAACATTACACCAGAGATAGAAGCTTTCGCCCGGATAAAAGTCCTCGGGGTCGGTGGTTCTGGTGGCAATGCGATCAATCACATGATCAACTCCAAGGTGAAGGGTGTTGATTTCATCGCAATCAATACTGATGCGCAAGATTTGCATCACTCTCTCGCGAAGAAGCGCATTCATATTGGCAAGAACCTCACTCGAGGTCTTGGAACTGGAATGAATCCAGAAATGGGCAAACGCGCAGCAGAAGAAACCAAAGAAGACATTCAAGAGACTGTGAAAGGTTCTGATATGGTCTTCGTTGCGTGTGGACTTGGAGGAGGAACTGGTTCTGGTGTCTCTCCTATCGTTGCTCGTACCGCAAAAGAGCTCGGTGCACTCACAGTAGCTGTTGTTACCAAGCCATTCTTCTTCGAAGGACAGCAGCGTTCGAAGATTGCCGAAGGAGCACTCGATGAACTTCGCAAAGAAGTTGATGCTATCATCGTTATCCCGAACGATCGTCTCCTTTCAATCATAGATAAGACGACTACGGTGAAGAATGCTTTTGCAATGTGTGATGAAATCCTCCGCAACTCTGTCGAAGGTATCTCTGACCTTATTACTACTCCCGGTATCATCAACATTGACTTCGCCGACATTCGTGCCGTCATGGAAAATGCTGGTTCAGCACTCATGGGCATTGGACATGCAAGCGGAGAAAATCGCGCTATCGAAGCTGCAAAAATGGCTATCAATTCTCCCCTTCTTGATGTTTCAATCAATGGAGCAAAGGGTGTTCTCTTCTCAATCGCTGGAGGTGAAGATCTCACAATGTTTGAAATTCAAGACGCAGCTAAGGTCATTACCGAATCTATCGACCCTAATGCAAAAGTCATATTCGGTACCATCCGTGATGATAAGTTGAAGAAGAATGAAGTGAAGGTCACTGTTATCGCCGCAGGTTTCCCTGAAGGTAGCCCGGTGCACGGTATGGCAAACTCAGCAATGGGTAGTGTTGGAGGTTCTATGAATGGTGCTAAGGCTGTTCCTTTCAATTCTAGTCGTGCATCAACTCTATCTGAAAAAGAGTCTTCAACAAAAGGCAAGATTTTCAATACAATTACACAGCCGACAGAATCAGAAAAGAAGCCAGCTGACCGAACTCCCGAAGAGAAGAAAGACGTGTCATCAAAAGAAGACGATGATGATTGGGGTGCTGTTCCTGCTTTTCTCCGACGTTCAAAGATCAAATAGCTAAGCGTGGTGGCATTGCCCCACTTGTGTATCAATATGTATGATCTCGCAATAATTGGTGGGGGTCCCGCAGGAGTAGCTGCTGGTGTATATGCTGCTCGCAAACAACTCAAGACGGTTTTCATCACGAAGGATTTCCTCGGCCAAAGCTCAGTTTCTGATGGAGTCGAGAATTGGATTGGCACAGTGAAAATAAGTGGCACCGACCTTTCATCATCTCTCGAGAAACACCTTCGTGCATATGCGGGCGATATTGTTGATATTAAGACCGGCGAGCTCTGTTCTTCTATTTCAAAAAAAGACTCAGTATATACAATAACCACCTCAAAAGGCGCTACGTATACTGCCCGAACCATTCTCATCACTACTGGTAGCCATCGTCGCAAGCTTGATATTACTGGAGCTGATACATTCGAGAATAAGGGCCTCACCTACTGCGCAACCTGTGATGGACCACTCTTTTCGGATCAAGACGTGGCAGTCATTGGCGGAGGAAATGCTGCATTTGAAAGTGCTGCTCAATTACTCGCATATTGTAAGTCTGTAACCCTTGTTAATCGCAGCGATGTGTTCCGAGCAGATCCTGTCACGGTTGAAAAAGTCCTCGCACACCCTCGTATGAGAGTTGTTCGCAATGCCATTCCGAAGGAAGTTCGTGGAGACAAATTCGTCTCATCATTTATATATTCAGATACTGATCCCAAGAGTGCCACTATGGGAACTGATGTTGAAATTCTAGTGACAGGTATTTTTGTTGAAATTGGTTCAATACCAACGACAGGATTTGTACAATCTCTTGTGAAGCTTAATTCATATGGCAATATTATTGTTGACCCTCGTACTCAGCGCGCAGAGAGCCTTGATGGTTCAGCGGGAATTTGGGCTGCAGGAGATTGTACTGATGGCATATATCACCAGAACAACATTGCTGCAGGAGATGCAGTGAAAGCTCTCGAAGACATCTATATATACATCAAAACCCGCTAGCTTAAGCGCGTACCGCTACATTACTGCACAACCTCACTTCACCAGCGTTGTTATTTCACGAAATTAAGCAAGAAATTGAGTTGCTCAGGAGTATTCGCACCAAGTGCTTCGTGTGGAGGAATTGAAATTGAATTAAGGACATATCCCTCTTTTTGAGCAATCGAAATAAGGTCAGTGAGATAATATTCTCCTTGCGCATTCTTGGTATCGAGATTATGTATGTGGTGTCGAAGCCATTCTGCATCAAAACAAAAATATGCTGGGTTGATTTCAGTTACAGCGAGTTCTGTTTCATTTGCATCCTTTTTTTCAGTAATTTTTACAATATCACCTTTTGTATCACGAATGATACGACCAAATTCATAGAATGTTTTACGCCATTCATTGAAATCTTCTACTTGAGCTGTCGCAAGAGTTATCGGAGACTTTTTTGCTACATGTGCAGTATGAAGTGAGCGAATCATATCTGCACTCACCAATGGATGATCTCCGTAGAGTACAATTACCTGTTTTGCATCTGGATGCACATGAGCGAGTGCTTCACGTACTGCATGACCTGTGCCACGCTGTGCTGCTTGGAGTGCATAGCGGTATTCTGGACCACAAGCCTCTTTGACCGTATCAGCTTGGAAACCGACAACTATGACAGGCTTCACCCCATATGCCTTTTCAACTGATTGAATAAGGTGTGAAATCATAGGCTTACCAGCAAGAGAGGTCAAAACTTTAGCCTTATCGCCTCCCATGCGAGTACCCTTTCCAGCTGCTAGAATAACAATGTCGAGATCAGTCATACAGTATAGATAAGCTTTTATGTCAGATTATCATAGCGTATTTCGGCCACCATTGCACGTCTTATTGTCCCAAAGCCCAACACCATCACGTCGCGCTCTATCCTCCGCAGCAATGAAATCTGCTTGATGTGTATACGGTTCATGTGAAAAAGTATATTCACGAGCATAGCCGTGCTCTATCATCAATTGATTATACAAAGCCCCGCGAGTACTTGAAGTGGCAGTTTTTTCTGAAAGGTATAAATATGCAAGAACTCGATGATACTTATCATATGTAGTCTTCATTGGATCAGGCTCAAGATATACATACTTACCAGACAGTAACTTCTTGGCTTCATCTGATGCTTCGAGCCCATAACACTGAGGAGGCTTGCGAGGATCAACAACTTCAGGGGTATCCATACCAATAAGACGAATAGTGGCTTCCTGACCGTTCACGCGTGCAACAAGAGTATCTCCATCAATCACCCGCTCTACTCGATACGCCTGATCAGGATCAATTGTAACTCTACGAGAAGCCTTGTTCAAACCAGAGGCAGGTTGCGCAAAATAAATGACTACACCTGCAATAATCACCAGAATGACACCGACAAAAATAATCCAAGATATACCACTTTTCTTCTTCATACTTTCATCCTATCAGACAGAGATAAAATCCATATAAAAAGAAGAAAGTGTTACTTTATGTAACACTTTTTTCTAGAGCAAAATAAGGAAAACTGACGCTATTATTGCTGAACTGGTGGAACTGGAGACGAAGGTGTAGTTGGAGGGGTTGGTGGGGTTGGTGGAGTAACTGTTGGAGTTTCAGATATCGTTGCTGCACCTGTATAGTATGGTCGAACCTGGAACAAGATATAGAAACCAATCACTGCTCCGAGAATAAGACCTACGAAATTAAATGAAACAAGTGAGTGCACGAGTGCAACGAGCTCTGCATAGAAGATGAAAGTCCATCCAGTGATATTTCGCTTAAAAAGCCCTGGAAGAGCCATAACCTCAAGTACGAGACTTGCGATACCGAAAATAAGCGCGATCCAGATAGTTGTCGAAGACATTGCATATGCTGCACCATATGCACCATAAGCACCCATCATAGATGTACCAAGGAGGAATGGAATAATTGCGAGAACACCGAGACCCGCAACAATTAAACCAATAATCGCAACGTATGGTCCAAATTTTACAATAATCTCTTTTGCAGCAGTTGGAAGCTGTGGGGCCTTTTTACCGAAATACAAGTCGAGCTGTTCAATAAGTTGATTCATAAAGATACTAAAAACGAATAATCTAACGTGCCTATTATACTACATTCCCAAACCCTGCAAAGCACCCTCGTAACTTGCTAGAAAAGACGGAATAACGAACATTAGTCCAACAAAAGGCAGTACAAAAGCAATAATAGTCGCTATCATTGTCCAAAGGAAGTATTTGCGTGTTTTTTCAACTGAAATAAATACCCTTTCAAGTAATAGACGTTGTGCTGCAAGTTCAGCTTGCACTGCTGTTATATCAGTAGTATTTGGCTGCATGAACTAGATAAGCTTATTGGTCAACAAGAGCATGAGCTTAACTGCATTTGCTTGTGAAGCCTTCACATCTTTATTGTTTACGAGTTCATTCCACTGAGCTGTGATAGCAGGATCATGGAGCTGTCGAACATCGTTCTCAAGCTTCACACGATCATCGAATGAGATGGTTCCCTGAGTATTGAGCGCTGTGTCGATGAAATATTTGAGGAATTGAGCGGTCTTCAATCGCTCTTCTGTTTGAGCTGATTTTGATCCTTCATCAAGAGCCTGTTGCTTCATATTCTCTGTATATTGAATACTGAAAAAGATATTTCCAATAAGCAATACGAGCATGAGTAAGTTTGATACAAGTCTTGTTTTGTCGAGAACTCCTGATTGAATGTTAATCATATTATTTTTATTATTTTTTAATTATACACCTGTACTTATGCACCAACAACCCACTGTACGACCCTCTTCCACCATGGAAGTGGTGGCGGTGCAACTGGTGGTGGCTGTGGAGCTACGATATCAATTGCAAGAGGTATTGGTGAAGCCTTCGTAGTTATATAGTATCTACCTGGTTCAAGTGGAGCTGTGAGCGTTGCAGTCACCGTCTTATATGGTGTTTTGAAGAAATTGAATTTTTTGTCTGAAAACATACCAGTCACATCCCCCGTACTCATCGGTGTAATATCAATATTGAAAATTTCACCCTGATTCATTCGTACAAGCTGTATGATCTCATGTCCAGCATCTCGTGAAAGATACGTCTTGTAGGTAGTTGTGCCGACACTCACCCTGAAAAGTCCTGGGGTTTCTCTAATTTCAGTTGTTGAGAGTGCAATAGGTTTCTTTTCAAGACCGGCAAGATCTTGCGCATACACTAGACCGACTGATGCGATCATATTTGATAACTTTGGTGATTTACCAATTGCGTCAGTTACTGATTTTGGTAGTGGAGCAAAAAGGAATTTTGATATTGGCAAACCAAATGAAAGTGAAATAGGTGAAAGTTTGAGACCACCAAGTATCTGAATATCTGCGAGAGGATTACCGAGCACCGTGTCTCCAATACTTCCGATAGAAGCATTGAAAACTGGTAGAGCGTTCAAATGTAGTGCGTTAAGAATAGCTGCTCGAATAGCAATTCGAGTTAATGCATTGGTGCCTCCGCTGGTACCCGAGCCTGTATCACCACCTGAATTATTACTATTTCCACTACTACCCGAGCTACTGCTTCTAATAGATATTGTTGGATAGGTACATGATCCATTGCTAATTGTTGCGGACGAATTGTAGTTGGTTGCTCCAGGGTCAGTACAACCACGGACTACAAGACTTGAATAACGACATGAACCATTATCTACTGTTGCAAGTGAGTTGTAGTTTGAAGCACTTGGATCTGTACAACCAGATCTTGACGAACCTCCACTACTACCAGAACCACCCGTCTGCTGACCAGAACCAAGGTTTGGACCATTGGTACCCGCATTTGCAGTTTGAGTTGAGTAGGTGGAACCACTGCTAATAGTAATATCTCCAGCAGCACCTCCGTATCCATAGTCAGTAGAATTACCACCATTCGCATACAAATCTCCTGCCGTAGTGTTATACAAATTAAGATTTCCACCGTTTTCTGCATTTCCAACAGCATCCATGCCGCTCACGCTCACCATTCCAATCGTTGAAGTTGAGATATTGATTGTTGCCCCATGAGATATTATCGAACCAGTGGTATTGAGATTTTTGAGATCGAAGTCGAAGCCATTACCAACAATGGCAGATGATGCACCTTGGGAAGAGTATATCGAACTAACTTCACCCGCAGTAATCTGCCTTGAAAGTAATACTACTTCATCAATTGCACCAATGAAGTTATGCCCGAAAAAATCAGTACCTATTACCGTATGAGTATTCGCGCCAAAATTCATCGCGCTCGACTGGTTACAGGTGCTAATTAACGAACCATTTCTGTATGTTTTGATAGCGGTACCGTTGTACGTAACAGTGAGTAATGTCCACGTATTTGCAGTTAGTGCAGATCCAAAACTACAGGTAGCACCACCAAACATGAACCATGGACCAGAATCTTGCCAATCAGCATATAATTGAAAACTTATCGGGTCGCGTTGTACCATAAGAGCCGTACTCGCAGGTGTACTATCAGGATTAACCCAAAAACTGATTGTAAGATTTTGACCACTTGTTACATTCCAAGCAGAAGGGCCGTCTAGTTGTATATACCCTGAACCATTCAAGTGCAGTGCATTGCCTATTTTGCCCGTAACAGATGTTATGCCTGTACCCATACTTGTTGAGGTAAGAGTAGTGATCGAATCATATGCGCCCGTAACAAATGAAACATCATTCATATGGAAAAGTGATCTTGCGTTTGTCATATCGAACCAGCCGCCACTTGAAGTACTATTTGGAAATGCTAGGAGTGTTGACTCAACTGTGTGTGTTTGTGCATCAATGATCACTCCGTCACTCTGAATATCACACGCAACGTTTATATCTGCAGACAATGTATACGTACCCGGATAGAACAAAGACTTGGTACATGTTGTGGTACCTGGCAGACCTTCGCCAACAAATGAACCGCCATTGAGCGTTGTAAATGTTGTTGTCGTTGTTGAGAATGCTGATGCATTTGCCATAGTAACAACTGCTCCGTCAGCAACTACGGTCCATGGACCTGTTGTCACAAAATCACGCACCGTTGTTGTAGCTGAATTGTAATACCGTGTCTTCACGCCCGATACCGTACCACTACTTGATGAAGCATAATCACCAACGAATCGCGCATCACCTGATATTGTGCCTAGGTTACGAGTTGAATCATTGAATATTGAAAGGCCTGAAATATATCCTGCGCTACTTGCATTGTAACTACTGTTATAAAACGTTACATCACCCGTAATTGAGCTACTATTCGTATTAAACGTCGAATCATAAAATGCTGCATCACCAATAATTACACCGCCATTATTTGTCGCAGTATTGTAGAATGATACGCTTCCTGCAATCGTGCCTGTATTACTTGAAGTATTACTGATAGTTGTATTACCGATAATATATCCATCATTTATTACGGCACCAGTGATAGTTGTTGTACCAGTGATACCCGTCTCAATATGCTTCGTTGTTGCACTCGTAATACCCAGACCTGTTCGACTTGCATCAATACCTGCAGGTGTAACCCAACTTGATGTAGCGAGGTCAATTGTGGGTGCATATGAACCAAGCGTAACTACAGTCTCGCTTCCATATGGCAAACGTCCGAGCGGTGTTGATGTGCTGTTATCAGAATACCAATTTGTCACTGTTGACCATGCGGTATCAACTCCTTCACTGTACCAATATACCGGCGTAGGTCCTCCAACAAATGATCCACCATTGAGTGTGCGGAGTATCGTAGATGAAGCATATGACGCTCCAGATATATCTACTTGAGCAGCATCAGCTACGACTGTCCATCCAGAAAAATTGTACGTCGTTGTTGTTGTAGCTGTATAGTAGCGAGTTTTTATACCTGAAATAGTACCAGTTGTTGTTGCGGTATTTTCATTGAAGCGCACATTACCCGTGATACTGCCTGTATTTGATGCACTATCATTAAGTACCACTGAGCCACGGATCGTACCCACGTTTGATGCGGTGTCATTGAATGTAACGGTACCTGTAATCAGGCCATTATTTTTTGCTGAACCGTTGTACGTCACTCGTCCGTTGATAGGAACAGTTGATGATGCATCTGTTGCGCTCGTGAACGTAATACCCACAGAACCAGCATTTATAAGTGATGGTTGTACCCATGTTGCAAGATCTACAGCGGGTGCGGTCGAACCAACAACAGTAACCTTGTCTCCCGCTCGTGGTATACGACTCACATGTGTTGTATGAGCACTATCACTGTACCAGTTTGATGTGGTGGTCCATGCACTATCAGAACCACTGTTATAGAAATATAGATTTTCTGAAGGAGTATAGGTGAAAGAGACAAGAGATGATGTTGCTATACTTGCATAAAAGGCACGGATGACCATAATCTGACTACTTGTACTACTTGTTGGCGCTATGAAATCAGAGCCGTTGAGTGTACAGCTTGCACCTCTCCATTGACCATATGAGGGCGAAGGATTGACCCAATCAACAGCATTAGCATCCCAGTCAGCAAGCTGACCATATGAATACTGGCATGAATCATATGTATATCCTCCATTACTTCCCTGATTCCAATTCACAAGTGGTGCCCACGTAAGAACAGTTGAATTAGAACTTGGAGTAGTGATTGATATTCCGTCAGGACCAGGAGGACAATCACCTCCGAAGACAAATGAACCGCCGTTAATAGCACTAAGTCCTACATTTGGACCACACGTTGCACCAGAGAGATTCACTACTGCACCATCAGCAACTACTGTCCACTCAACAGCAGGCTCATTTTCAATAAAACTACGAGTCGGCGATATTGCTGAATTGTATGTTCGAACTAGTTCACCTCCAGTAGCTGAACCAGGGATATATTCTGTTAGATCACCAACAAAAGTTGCCCCACCTACGCCGATACTACCGCCATTATTGGACGAACTAGCATAAAAAGTACCGCTATATATAGTCCCAGCATTCTGTGAATTATCTGAAAAAGCAGTTGCTGGTATTGTACCGTAGTTTACTGACGTATCATAAAAATTGACAACGCCCCCAGATATAGTTCCGTAAAATGACGCACTTCCATGAAAGTTAATATTAATTGGCTCAATATAAGGGGCAATACTCGCACCATCAAGCACCTCAACAGTATCAGCTTGAAGTAGTGAGCCACCCTCTAAAGCTGCACCTGAATATATCGTGGTTATATTATAAGGATGGATTGTGTCCCCATACATTCTTCCGCCTGACTCAAATACCAAATCACCTTGTACATTGATATCAGAACCATCTCCACAACTACCCCAACTTCCACCAGCTACAAATGTTAGATCTTGTACGGTTGGTGGAACAGCGCCAACACACACATCAGCAGCAATAACTGCACTCTTTGTATCAGGCTCATTGATATCAGGAATCACTGGATAGTCCCAGTTATCGAGGTTATACCAATTATAATCACCCATGTAATTATAAAATGTAGAGAGTGGTTCAGCAGCGTGTACAAATTGAACATTCACCACAAAAAATAGTGCACACACTGAAAACAAGGTCAGTGTTATTGAGCGAAATATATTTTTTAATAGTGAAATATTCATACTATTGTTCTGGATTTGATACGGGTGCAGGAACCTCTTCTTGAACCACTTGTTGAACTGCTTCTGGTTCCTGAGTTATCGGTACTTCAACCACAGGAATTATAATCTCAGGTGCTGTTTCAATTATTGATTCAGTTATCGTATCTGTAGTTGTTGCAGTTTCTTCTGAAGGTGAAGTTGTGTCCGAAGTAGTAATAGTGGTTGTAGCAACAACATTACTTGTTGTACTAGCCACACTTTCTCCGGTCACAGTTGAGGTGCCATTCTCAATCACAACCCTTTCAACCAAATCAGTTGTGGTAGACATTGCTGTAGTGGTTGATATCGTTGTAGTTGTAATCTCTTTTTTTGATGAAATTTCACGAGCGAAATATTTGCCACTGTATAATTCTCTATACACCTCGCCTACAGAACGTGCTCCGATCACCGCATTCACAAATGCAGTTGATGAAGCAGTATTAGATTTCAAATGTTTAAGAATGACACGAACCTTCTCATTGGTAACAAGCTCAACATCAGAACTTGTCGCTCGTATATCAAATGGTGAAATTATTGGAGCATATTCAACACCCACTCCATTCATTGAACGATCAAGTATTCTTCCAAGAAGATCTCGAAGTTGATCTTGCTGATCTCCCTCGGTAACTTTTTTGTTTAAATCAAAAATATTCTGTGAGAAAAGCTTTCTCAGCTGTGTCTGAACTTCAGAATCAAGGTTGGGTAATACATCATCAAGGAAAATCTCATATAGCGCTATTTGCTTAGCATAGAGAGCATTCGGAACGACCTTAACCTTCCCAGAAAACAAGGATGTGGAAGACGTAAAAGCGTATGCTGTCGTAGTTATGACACAAATAGCCACGAGAATAATGCTCAGGAGTAAGGGTTTTTTGTGTAGAGTATGTGCCATGTAGATATATGCATCACAATACACCGATGCTACACACAATTATAACAAAAAATAGGCTCAAATTATAGCGATATTCTGTGGATAGCTGCTGTTTTTGAGCCCTATAATTCCTAAAGCACCCTGACCACCCCCTTATCCGCATCCACCTCCACCACATCGCCATCATTGAACACCTGTGTAGCGACTTTTGTGCCGATAACACAGGGCTTTTGTAATTCTCTTGAAATAATAGCTGCGTGACACATTATTCCCCCTTCATCAGTGACAATAGCTGAGCATTGAGCAATTGCAGACATGAGAGATGGGCTTGTATTAATTGAGACAATAACATCACCATCCTTCATTTTGTGAAGATCTTTCAAGGAATTAATAATTGAAACTCTTCCTCGAACAATACCCCTGAAAGCACTATTTCCTGTGATGATAGTGGCTGTAGTAATATGCTTTGAAACTTCAATCTGAGCGAAAAACCGCGACACGGCCTCATTACCATATTCAACTTCGAATTCCCCTGTTTCATTTGAAAAAATAGCTACACAACCACCACGACGCTTTTCAATTATTTCACGATTAAACAAAGTTGGATTGTCGAGAACAGCACCCAATTCTTTTGGAGTGAGATATGAAAAAAGTGTGGCCTCTATCGCAGTAATTTCTGAAAGATAAGCATAGTATTTTTCTATTACATTCGCGACGAATTGCGGATATCGAGTTTGCCCTCTTAATTCTTCGAATTTGGCGACTATTTCAAGGTCTTTTTCTGCATCAGTCACACTGGAGAGAACCCAATATGGCACGACAGTTGAATACGTGAAGTTAGCAGTCAGTAACTCGATATGCTGCGCAAATTCTGCTTTATCTGATATCCGTGAACTATTTTTATAGTGAGATATCACCGCATCAATTTCCAAATTAAGTGCAGTAGCTTTGGTATATGCTTCCCACAATACTGGAGAATTATTTTGTATCAAATTACGATAAAAATTCTGTAATGAAATGAGATCCTCCGGAATATTGAACATCGTCCCCATATCGTCACGATAAGCAAATGCAAGAGACTCGAATCCTTTTCCAGTAGCCCTTTCAAATCTACTACTATGAGCAAGGACCGATATGCAAAAAACAAAAAAGCTGTTTTTTCGCTCAAAAAGTTTTTTGTAATTATGTTGTAGCGAAATCATATCTTTCTAACTACTCCAGATAGTGCATCCACCTCCACCATATCGCCGTCCTTGAACACCTGTGTAGCAACTTTTGTGCCGATAACACAAGGCTTATTGAGTTCGCGAGCAACAATAGCAGCGTGGCATGTAATACCACCTTCATCTGTGACGAATGCAGCTGCAGCGCGCATTGCTGGCAAGAAATCTGGAGTTGTCATAGGTGAAACAATAATATCGCCAACTTGAACTTCGCCAACTTGATCACGACGTCGAAGTATTCTCACTGGACCCTTCACGAGACCCTTGAAAGCAATCTGACCCTTCACTGATGTGGTTCCCTCTGCGACTTTTTCACTCTGTAATACGTAAGAAGGATATTTTTTTGAAAAGGTATCGTGATCTCCAAGGAATAGTTCAAATCCATCTATGAGTGCCGCACCGCCCAAGCGAGCTTCGAGAATTGCTCTTGTAGGAATAGCCGCGACTTCTTCGAGGAGTACAGCTGATTCACAACCAGCAATTTGAGGACAGAGTTTTTTCAGCGTATTACTAATATAAATATCAGTTGTTGAAAAAAATACATCGTCTTTTCGAATTTCAAGCATGATATCGAGAAGATGTTGTGGTGTCTTGTCGTTAATCACTGCGTAATACCACATATTGAAATTAAACGTTGCATCAGGCATCAGCGCAAGAAATTCTTGAAATTCAGCAAGTGTTTCTGCTATACCTTTTGCCCAATATGTTTTTATCCGAGCCAATTGCTCTTTGTACTCCGCAATTGATTTCAGCAATATACTTTCATCTCGAATATTCTCTTCGAGAAATTTCTCCATATACCACTCACGAGCCAGTGTATTATCCCAAATTTCAATCGTGCCATTCCGCATGAAATGCACAATCATTGGCAAATACGGATTGACCCAACCCTTCTTCTCACGTAAACCACGCGATAGTGCTTGCGCCCAAATCTGCTGAATCATGATTGTCGTATCTCGCGTATAGTTTTTTTCGAAAATAAGGGGTTTCATATGATCCTATCTTTTCACCTATTACTTCAACTCACTGATTTCTTCTATCGTCTCAAGTGAAACAGTTTCATCAAAATCAAAAGAAGTTTCTGGAGTCTTACCCTCTTTTTTGTAGGTGATTCTCACCGATGGAGTAGGATCGCCCTCTTTGGTTACAATTTCAACTTCAAAACCTTCAGAATAACCGAAGCCTTTGCCTCCAATCACCTGAGCAAAACGATCTCGCTCTTCGGTACCCTTGGTAACTTCGAGAAGCTTCGCGAGGAAGCTCTCCTGCATTGATTGATGCGTACCGAGGAATCGTTCGAGTATTGGCTCATAGCCTTTCTGTTCATCTTTCACGAGGTCATTCCAACGAGGAGCAACACCAATGTATTTTTTGATAATACCGGCAATCGAAGCTGCCATTCGTGAATATGTTGAACTCACCGTATCGCCAGTCTCGAGAGCAAGCTCGTCGCTCTTTTCAATAAGAAACGGAATCAGTGTGCCGGCCTTGTATGCAGTCATAGCTTCTTTCACATATTCTGTGTCACCTTCCATGTCGAAGTTAAGCTTCGGATCAACGGCGATTTTTGAACCGTATTCTATATCACCATCAATTTTTGCTCGTAATTCATCGAGACTTTCGTTGCCGGTGATTCCCGCATCTGCTCCAGCCATAATAAATCCCGCGGTCTCTTGTGTTCGCTTGCGTGGAGAACCGAATGCCATTGCTTGCTCGAGATTCGTCTCCTGCGCTTGAGCTTTTGCGCCTTCACGACCCTTGGGACTAAGCTCGATATCATAATCATTCTTGAGTGGATCACCTTCTTTCTCATCATGTCTAAAAAAATGCAAATCAATCTTCGAACTAAATTCTGGCGCAACCTCTGGTGAAAATGTTTTTGATTCCATATATCTTTATGTAATTATTCTAACTATACCACTCTCAGCATCTACTTCTACTCTATCTCCATTCTTAAGGGCCTTTGTTGCGAACTTGGTACCAATAATACAAGGTTTTCCTAATTCACGGGCAACTATTGCAGCGTGACAGGTAACGCCACCTTCATCAGTTATAAATGCTGCTGCCTTTTGCATTGCTGGTAAGTATTCTGGGGTTGTCATCGAAGCAACAAGGATATCTCCGTCCGAAATAGTATTAATTTTATCTTTACTCATGATTATTTTTACAATTCCACTGACTTTACCTTTGCAAGCAACACTTCCGATAATTTCTTTGACTCCAGAATAATCTACTATGTCATATTCATAACCCAAACTTTTGAAAGCGTTTTTAATTTGAATCGAATTATTTTCAACAAGAGTTATTCCATGATTGCCAAAAATAAATGAATTTCGCTGCTCTACAACTGCTAAATCGGGTACAATACCTTTTTCAAAAAAATTAATACATTCCTCATATAAAATCTTTTTAAGTGAAAGAACCGAATCCCACTTAAGAACTCCATTCATATTCTTCAACATTGCAATAATCAATAAATCTCCTCTCGGAAAAATTTGTTCTGACACTTTCCGTGCTTCAATAGCTAATTCTATTTCCTTTGTATATGAACTTGCTAATACCGGATCCTTTTCAAGCCATATTGGAAGCCAAATCATACTGATAAACGGCCCTACAATTTTAAAAATGTAATTCACATATGAACTATAAAATTGACTCATTTGTTGTGTACTTGCAGAATCAATTATTCTTTCATATGTATCATAAAATGCATGTATTTCCTTAGTAAGTTCGAGAAATTTCTTATGTTCATTAACAAACCACGTTCTATCTGAATTAATTTTTTCAAGTAAGACTTTTTTGAAATCAACAAGATGCTCTTCTGGTGGACGCATTATATCGACGTATCCATCGTGTGCATAAAAAAGTGCATCTGAATAAGACCAACCAAGCCACTCTTTCATGCCTTTTGTATAGCCTTCATGCCAAGCATACATATTAATGAGCGGGAGATCTCTAGAAATTGTCTTTTCAATCTTTTTCATATATTGTTAATTAAGTAATTTAACTATACCACTCTCAGCATCCACTTCAACTGTGTCCCCGTCCTTGAAAACCTGCGTCGCGATTTTTGTGCCAATAATGCACGGTTTCTTCATCTCACGAGCGACAATAGCGGCGTGGCAAGTAACGCCACCTTCGTTCGTGACAATAGCACCAGCGATACGAATCAGTGGAATGAAATCTGGTGTTGTCATTCCGGTGACGATAATTTCACCTTCTTTGAAATCATTCACATGAGAAGTCTTGAGCACTCGAACTCGACCAGTGACTTTGCCCTTATACGCAATCTGCCCTTTAACTTCAGTAATACTTTTATCGAAATCGAGGTAAATATCTAATGAATGCAAAAAATCTATGCCCTCCTTACGCCCATCGTACCAAGAACACACACCATCTTCGGTGATTTCAACATACATTTCTTTTCGATCTACTATCTTTTTCTTAAACAATTCTTTGTCCTCTTGAAAGATTTTCAAAAAACCTTGATCGACATAGAGCGCCTCTTCTCTAGAAATACTGAGCTTATTTGCAAGATTACCAATAATCACACCATTCAAGTAATAACAAAGCTCTGAATTATATCTTTTTCTATCATCAGACAATAATGTAAGCATTTGAATGATATTGAAAAGTCTCACACTGTTTTGTGAAAGTCCGAAGTCAGCAATGCACTTTTTTTGCATCACTTCATCACCTGCAACTACATGCCCCGCCACCTTAGCCTCAGTTAATTTTCGCTCAATAAGCGCAGTCACGGCTTTGGTATCCCAAATACCAGGACCTACATATTCATATGGGAACCAATAATACTTGTTTGAGAAATCCTGTATTTCTTTGCTAATCGCACCCACCCCTTGGTCGCGTGCAAGATCAGTCAAATGATTTAGCTCTTTTTCTATCTTATTACTATAGCTTGCTTCAACTGGAACAGCCATGATAGTGAATATTTCATCTATTTCTTCCTGTGATCGAGAAGACAGCTCCTTTCTCACCATTTTTTCAATTATCGGAGAACTCATGAGCCAGAGATGCATATTCTCTTTCATCACCTTCGGGTGCTGAAGTGTGAAAGCATCAAAAAATGAAATATACTCATCGAGAGTTGCAGTAGCAGATTTTGCCGCAAATGCCTTTGTGAATGCAACGGTCTCTTCCATCACCTCAATACCTTTTGAGCGCTGAATGCGCATATCAGGTATAGCGAGCACCTTTTCTGCTATTGCAGTACCAAGTTGAAAAGAAGTCTTGTCTCGTTCATAAATAGCTTGATATTCGCCCTTATCACACACGCTCAATACCTTACCGGTTGTTTGCACACCAAAATATTCATGAACAGGCCATGCCCAGAATGTACGCTGTGGCCACACACACGGAACATGTCGTTTTCGCGCTACAAACCATTTTTCTTCCATTTTTTGTTGGTTGGTAGACATAAATAATTAATTTTCTTTATGCTCTTTCAAGAATTGTTTTGCAAATTCAAGAGCAAAACCAACCACAAGTATTCCATAAGGCAATGCAGAATCTTGCACATAGAAATCATCTGAATGATGTTCAGTATGTGAAGGTATCGGAGTCTTTTTTTCCATTAATTCATCTGCAATCTCTTTTTTGAGTGCTCCAACATGAAAATAGAATGAATTTTCTTCTTCACCTGGTTTCAAAAATCGTTTATATGTTGAAAAAGATTCTCCAGCTGCTATCGGAATACAAATATCCTTACGTACAACATCAGCCTCTTTTAAGAGTGCATCAGCTTGCTCAACGAGACGTGCGCCATTTAATACTGGTCTCACACCACCCTTGACCCCGAATTCTACAGAGACTTTGTCTACGAGATTGAGATTGCGTAATGCTTGCTGCGCAATTTCTTTCATGTTTTCTACAACAGTCTCTTGAACCGCATCATAGTCACGTTCAAGCACGCGAGAAGTTGCTGAAGCATATAATGGTTTGCCATTAGTTGAAGCTGAAACGATATCGGTCTTCTCTTCGATACGATGAAGTACGTTTGCGAGAATAACGTGAGGATTTGGTCCTCCAGCAGCAATGTGTGATGAATTGCCTTTGTCTACTGAGAGTGTGATTTTGCCTGTTTCATCTACAGTACATTCTGATGTGAAAGAAAAACCGTTCTCTTCCCACGATTTGATTTCATCTGCAAGATACGTCTGTAATTCTTCTTGGGTAATAGCTGATGCATCTTTCATACTACCTTCATACGAAGACTTGGCAGGAAGAACATTACCAGAATATGCCTGTCCAGCCTCCTTAATATCACAACTTCGTACAAGCACTGATGGAGCAATTGCTCGGCTATTTTCTTCAAGTGTCATTTTGCCAAAATTTCCACGAATATCATCAGAGTGATAGCGCTCATTAGTAAGACGAGCAATTTCAAATGGCAAAAGATGATAATCTATGTCTTCTCCTGGAACATACGTCTCAGATGGAGTTATATCAAAACCACAGCTTATTCCACCGTGATGCATTTTTTCATCAAAGCTAATAATC
>JBEBAU010000025.1:0-14430 GCA_041158765.1 Candidatus Parcubacteria bacterium
CGTGGTGGAAAAAATTTTGATACAAGATAATTCATATGCGAAGCTTCTAAAGATCAATAACAGGCGGAACAAGTGGTAACACCTCTATTGTGGTCACCTTACCCTCTCGTGAAACTGGCCACGTGAATGGCGCTATTTCAGTACCGCCAGGATTGACTACATCAATATGTGTTCGAGAGAAGCCAATGGTATTACCTTCTGCATCATGAAGGATTGCGAATACATACACATTTTCATATGGAGTAAGTGAGCGATTTTCGAGACTTACTTCAAGTACTGCACCTGTTGCATCTTCACTGTATTTTTTATCAGTTATTGCGAGGCCATCAAGGGTATCGTGTGAATTTTTCCATACTGGAACACCGGTGAATTCGAAGACAACTTTGGCTGGTATACGCTTCTGGGTACTCACTGCTCCAATAAATGCGAGCATATTCCTATGTGCAGGAAGTGTTGTGACACCCTCAGCGGTAGTGATGAGGACGCCGCGGTCATCGTACAGCATGAAACGATATGGCACGTTGACCGCGGCTCCGTTTGTATTTGGATTTACGATATACGAAGCAACATTATAAAATCCTGGGGCAACCTTTTCAAACTTAGTCCACAATACTGATGGAGGCAAGAACGCCGCCTGACAGAGTTTCACACATGAACCTCCGCAATCTACTCCAATTTCATCACCATTCATCACTCGATCAAAACACGTCGGCTTATGATACGTTGCAAGAAATACAGGAATACCGATTATCACCAAGAAAAAAACCCCGATGAGACTTATATACGTACCTTTTCTTCGAGTTGCCCAATTTGCCATATGGTTTATAAATTAAAAAGTGAAATAGATTTGCCCAGAAGCTATTGCCGCTATCAATACCGTCGGTATAGCAATAAGTGCAATACCAGCAATTATTGAAAAGAATACCGCCCAGTATTTTGCTTTTTTTGCGAATACTGGATCAATCTCTGCACTCACGCCAACAGAAAAGTCTCGATACAATAGATACCAGCACGTATATGCATACGGCATAATGAAAAGTGTAATGATAAGTGAAAGAATGAAATCAGCTACAACGCCGTTAAAATCAAAAGAACCGAGAGCAATTGTAGTAATAATATGTAATACAATAGAAAGAATTAGACCAAGGAACATCAGTGATATTCCAACTGATAAAAATCTATTGAGAGCTTCATATACTCGACCACGAACAATCCATGCACTTGCTACAAGGCTTTGAATACCACGCTTCCCTTCGAATAGATACGTGAATGTACTAAAGCTAAAATACGCGAAGACAAAAAACGCTGGAATAACAAAAAACAATGCACTTGCACCAAGCACACAACCCGAAAGTAAAACAACCCAAAAATATGGGAAAAACTCCTTAATGCTTTTCATATAGAGAGCATGTGGATCAACTGCTGGTATTGTGGCAGGCATCACAGACACGTCTACTCCCTCAGTAGCACCTGCACTTGTCTGTATAGACGGTGCATTGTGTATTGAATCAATCGTTCGAACAATCACGAGCGGATACGCAACTCGCAAAATAAATGAAATGACACCAAAAATAAGTGCAATAATACCAAAAGTTGCGAGATATGTTGTACTTGAATTCTGATACGTATCAACAACTGAAGCAATAGCCTGTACTCCCCCAACGAAGACAAATGGTATAGCTGAAAGAAGCGCAAGAGCATGAATATTTGCCTTACAAAGACGATACGCCTCTCGTGCAATAGTAATAAAAGATTTTAATTCGTGTGGTGATGTTGTTTGAGTCTGTTCCATAATGAAGACAGTATACCATACTGAAAAAAAGAGATTGAATGCTTTGTACTGGCGGCTAGCTACTTTCGCCCAAAGGACTATCATCGCCGCAACTACGTTTCACTTCCGTGTTCGGAATGGGAACGGGTGTTGCCATAGCGCCAAACCACCAGAACAAAAAACTCAATTTCTACGATTTGAGAACTGAAATGTGGAGCTGATTTTTCTTCAAAAATGAAGGATCAGCTCAAGACTTAGCCTGGAATGGTGGGGGTCGAACCCACGACCTTCTGGTAAGGAAAACTCTTGGAACAATCACTTATGATGGAGAGTATCCAGCCAGTTGTGCAACCATCTACACCGCATTCCAGACAAAATCTGAATTACTTGGGCGGATCGTTCTGCAAGACAGTCAACCCGCGTAAACCCAAACGCGAACTTTATCTAAGCAAAACGATCCACCACATTACAATTCTCAAATGCAATCATGCGCTTTTTATATGAGCCGCCGCTCGTTTCCGAAGGTATTTGTAATTATATAAAATATAATTGTAGATTTTCAGATTTCCTAATAGGATCGACGAATTAGTACTTCACGGCTCAACACATTACTGTGCGTACACCTAAAGCCTATCAACCTGGTCATCTCCCAGGGGTCTCAAACGATTCCTAATCTTGGGGCTGGCTTCCTTCTTAGATGCTTTCAGAAGTTATCCATTCCCGACATAGCTACACTGCGGTGCCCTTGGCAGGGCAGCAGTCACACCAGAGGTCAGTTCAACTCGGTCCTCTCGTACTAGAGTCAAATCCCCTCAAGAATCAACGCCTGCAGTAGATAGGAGACCAACCTGTCTCACGCTTGTTACCAACAATTGCTTGTTGCAATGGACTATTGCTTGTTCCGAATTTCGCAAGTTCTCCCTG
This sequence comes from Candidatus Parcubacteria bacterium, assembly GCA_041158765.1. Lineage (GTDB taxonomy): Bacteria > Patescibacteriota > Minisyncoccia > Phycocordibacterales > PALSA-1337 > JAQBRD01. The sequence continues at coordinate 2,696 of JBEBAU010000025.1, forward strand.
AAGGGCAAACTCACTGATCGGAGTGTTAATGTTTAGTCTCTAGGGCGCTTGCGCTTCCCTCTACGTTCTCTCTTTTGAGAATCCGTAGATATTAATTAACTTGATCACATCTGCATTACTGCAGAGGACCGCCGTGTATGATTGATCTACTTCCTATACTTTTTGTACGAACTCTTAAGTTATTCGTACATCTTTTTTTAGACGAAAAGAACTCGAAGTGATTCAGACTGTTCAACAGTCGAAATCGCACTTCATGCTTGTATTCCTTTCTTATTTTCTCGTGCGACCGTCCACTTCTGAACGGTCTGAACCCAGCTCGCGTAACTTTTTAATTGGCGAACAGCCAAACCCTTGGGACCTTCTCCAGCCCCAGGATAAGTTGAGCCGACATCGAGGTGCCGAACTCCGCCGTCGATATGAACTCTTAGGCGGAACCAGCCTGTTATCCCTAGAGTAGCTTTTGTCCGATAATCTTCCCCCGCATCTAATGCGAAAGGTCGGTTCACTATGTTCTGCTTTCGCATCTGTTCGACAAGTACGTCTCACAGTCAAGCCAGCTTATGCCATTACACTATCGGCACGGTTTCCATTCGCGCCTAGCTGACCTTAATAAACTCCTCCGTTACTTTTTAGGAGGATAGCGCCCCACTAAAACTGCCCGCCAGATTCTGTTTCTCACCGTTTTTGCCGTTGAGGTTAGACTATATAGTTCTAAAGAATGGTGTTTCATCGACGAATCCAGATAATCCGGGAACTATCCTTCAAATTCTACCATCTACGCTACGCATCAGAACCATATAGTCAAAATCAAGTTGCAGTAAAGCTTCTAGGGTCTTTTCGTCTAACTGCAGGTAATCGGCATCTTCACCGATACTGTATTTTCACCGAGCAAGTCTCCGAGACAGTTCTCCAGGCATTACACTATTCGTGCGCGTCAGAACTTACCTGACAAGGAATTTCGCTCATCTATTCCTTACAGATGGACTCTATCTTCATCCTCACCTTACGGAGTTAGGATGTCTAACGTTGGTCTCTATTTTGTTAGATTGGACTCAACACTCTATTACTAGAGTATAGGTAGCTTGTTCATGTAATGCTTTAACTATTCGTTCATCTAAAACAACTTCACTTTTGCCCTATAACAGTCCCAGTCCTTCTCGATTCATCAGACTTTTTATGGTTCAGACAAATCGAGAACCTTAGGACCGTTATAGTTACGGCCGACATTCACCAGGGCTTATAACAGTCAGCTTGATATAATCGCACCGCCGTTATTTGACCTTCTGGCATTGGTCAAGTGTCACCCCCTATACATCCTCTTACGAGTTAGCAGGGAGCTGTGTTTTTGATAAACAGTTGCCAGAGATACTTTAGCTGCGGCCCCTAAATAAATAGGGGCAAGCCTTATTCCGAAGTTACGGCTGCTTTTTTGCCGAGTTCCTTGGAGACCTCTCACTCGTTCGTCTTGGGCTACTCGCCCTGATCACCTGTGTCGGTTTGCGGTACGGTTTCGGTATTGATAAACTTAGAAGTTTTTCTCGACATCGCGCTTTGTGCCATCTAGAAGGGCGAACCCCTCTATTTATGCTCTGCTTGGAATCGGCATTTAAGCCAGGGTGCGGATTTTCCTACACACCTCCCTTACAGCACACACTCAAATCCAATAATGAGCGGTACATACTGCAATGCGTCCCTCCATCATTCAATACAAAAGTCACGGAATATTAACCGTGTGTCCATCGGGTACGGCGTTCGCCATCCCCTTAGGCCCGACTAACCCTTGGCTGATTTTCATAGCCAAGGAAACCTTGATCTTTCGACGTGCGGGATTCTCACCCGCATTGTGGTTACTTGTGCCAACATTCTTACTTCCGCACGCTCCAGTATGGGTCACCCCTTTACCTTCAACGCAGAGCGGAAAACTCTCCTACCAATGGATATTCCCGAAGGAATATCCAGTCCTCAGTTTCGGCACCATGCTTAACCCCGATTATCTGCGGCGCAAATTCTCTCGATGAGTGAGCTGTTACGCTTTCTTTAAATGATGGCTGCTTCTAAGCCAACATCCTCATTGTTTGAGAAAACTTACCACCTTAAGTGTACTTAGCATGGATTTAGGGGCCTTAAATGGAGATCCGGGCTGTTTCCCTTTTGACGTATGGAGCTTAGCCCCCACCGTCTAACTGCCAGACAATTGACTCACTGTATTCGGAGTTTGATAGGTCTCGGGATCTTTCGACCTGTCAAGACCTTCCAGTGCTCTACCCCAGTGAGGTAATTCTGACGCTAGCCCAAAAGCTATTTCGGAGAGAACCAGCTATTACCAGATTCGATTAGCTTATCACTCCTTACCTCAAGTCATCGGAGAGAATTGCACAACTCTACCGTTCGGACCTCCCTTCTGATTTCTCAAAAGTTCATCCTGCTCAAGGCAAGCTCATCTGGCTTCGGGTCTTATGCATACTACATACGCGCTGTTCACACTCGGTTTCCCTATGACTCCAAGCTCTCGCTCTTAGTCCGCAGCATGCATAAACTCGTTGGCTCATTCTTCAATAGGCACGCAGTCACGGTCTTGCGACCGCTTCTACTCCTTGTAAGCATATGGTTTCAGTTCTATTTCACCGCCCTTACCGGGCTGATTTTCACCTTTCCCTCACGGTACTAGTTCACTATCGGTCTTCACAAGTATTTAGCCTTACCGGTTAGTTCCGGCAGATTCCCCCGAGGTATTCGTGTCTCGGGGTACTCAAGAATGAGGACAAAAAAGACTCTATTGATTTCGTTTACAGGGCTATCACCTTCTGGGGCTGTTCTTTCCAGAACATTCTACTATCAAAGAATTTGGTAACTTTTCTGCTATAAATAGCACGTCCTCACCTTACTACCCCCACTCTAAATCGCACTACACATACTTGCGTATGTATCGTACGATTTAGAGTGAGTTTGGGCTGTTTCCTTTTCGCTCGCCGCTACTTAGGAGATAACTATTGTTCTATTTTCCACCTGGTACTGAAATGTTTTACTTCCCAGGGTATGCATCGTATGCGTCAAGCGCATAGATTTTGACTCGAAGTCAAAGGGTTTCCCCATTCAGAGATCCACGGATCGAAGGTTGCTCGGCACCTCCCCGTGGCGTATCGCCGCCAAGCTACGTCTTTCATCGCCTTGTTGAAGCCTAGGCATCCACCATATGCTCTTAGATTTCCTATTAGGAAATCTAAAAACCACAATTATATTTCTTCTTACAATAGACAGTCATTTGCTCTTGCGCGAAAAGACCATTTTCATGACCTTACACAAGAGGACGACTGCCTTACCTTTTTTATCTCAACGACTCCTGATTGGTGAATCGTTGAGATGTAATTTTTCAAGTTTCAGTCGTTCTGTATTTTCGATTCGTCGTGAAGTTTCTAATTTCACTCGTTTTTCGAAACAAAAACCGCTTTTTAAAGCGGCCGCTATCCACACTCATTAAGAGCGCTTATTACGGCCGTATTAAATTCAAGTTTTTTAACATATTTCGGTGTGAAAGATAGTATATACGAGGCTGAAATAAAGTCAAGCATTTTCATACTATTTTATAGGAACCTAGCCAAAACGGTTTTTTTCTGATACAGTCTTTTTGTATCAAACCTCTATATATGAGCACCAAAAGCGCACAAAATTCGCTCGTAACTACTCGTCCCCCTGTTGTTGTTATCATGGGACATATTGACCATGGTAAATCAACACTTCTCGATTATATTCGCAAATCAAATATTGTTGATGGCGAAGCTGGTGGCATCACACAACACCTCGGTGCATACGAAGTTACTCACACATTTACTGATGCCAATACTGGCAAAAAGAAAACCGGTATTCTCACATTTCTTGATACGCCAGGACATGAAGCATTCTGTTCTATTCGTGAACGAGGTGCGCGCGTTGCTGATATTGCAATCCTTGTTGTTTCAGCTGAAGACGGAGTGAAACCTCAAACTCTCGAAGCACTCAAATGTATTCGTGCAGAAAAGATTCCTTTCATTGTTGCAATGAATAAGATTGATAAGCCGGGCGCAAATGTAGAGCGAACAAAAACCACTCTCGCCGAAAATGAAATCTATCTCGAAGGATACGGTGGCGACATTCCTGGAGTTGCAATCTCTGCTCTCAATGGCCAAGGTATTCCAGAACTTCTCGACACGGTTATGCTTGTTGCAGATCTTGCGGATTTGAAAGGCAATGCAAGTGAAGCAGCGGCTGGAGCGGTCATTGAAGCGAATCTCGATAATAAGAAAGGTGTTTCTGCGACACTTCTTATCAAAAACGGCACACTCACTACTGGAATGTTTGTTGTAGCAGATGATGCGATCTCCCCTGTTCGTATTCTTGAAGATTACAAAGGTGCCGCAATAAAAACCGCAACATTTTCAAGTCCAGTTCGTGTTATTGGTTTCAACAAGATCCCAACTGTCGGCACTTCGTTTGTTTCATTTGAAAAGAAGCGCGATGCCGAAGACTATGCAGCCAATTTCACCGCACAGCAACTTTCAAAAAAATCTGCAATCGCAAAGAACCCTTCACAACAAGTTGCGGGAGTCCCTGGGGCTGTACCAGAATTCAGCACCCTTCCTATTATTATCAAAGCTGATGTGACTGGTAGCCTCGACGGTATCAAGCATGAACTTGCAAAAATCACTCACGACAAGGTTCACATAAAAATCGTGACTGAAGGCATTGGAGTTGTATCTGAAACTGATGTGAAAACCGCTCAAAGCGATCCTAATATGATTATCATTGCGTTCAATGCGAAGCCAGATTCCAAAGCCCGCGCAATTCTCGAACGCACAGCTGTTCGTATCGAATCATTCAATATTATCTACAATCTTATTGAATTCATGCGCAATGAAGTTGCAATCCGTATTCCAAAAGAATATATCGAAGAGACAACTGGCCGCGCGAAGATCCTCGCTATTTTCAGCAAGAACAAAGACCGTCAAATTATCGGTGGCAAAGTGCAAGAAGGAACTATCGTTCAAGGAGCAGATGTGAAAATCATTCGTCGCGATGCAGTTATAGGTAGCGGTAAGATAAAAGAACTTCAGCAGCAAAAGGCCAAGACAGCTGAAGTTGCTATGGGTTTTGAATTCGGAGCACTTATCGAATCAAAAATTGAGCTCACTGAGGGTGACAAATTCGAGTGTTTCAAAACAGTCGAGAAAAAATAAGCAAAAATATCCTGAAATAGTATGTCAACAAATACCAACCCAATAAATCCAGAAATCCGAGACGGCCGAACACGCGATGTGATTCGTGATCTTGCTGCTACTTTCATTCAGAATGAATCGAATTACACATCAATGATTACCGTCACTGACGTCACCCTTTCAGATCAAGGCAAACAAGCAACAATATTCTTCACCGTACTCCCTGTTGGAGCGATCACAACCGGTGGCAAGAATGATCCTCATTCACGAGAGAACAAAGAAGCTGCTGCGGTAGATTTCATGAAACGAAAGCGTGCGGAATTTCGTCAGTATGTTGTTGAGAAGTCTCGCTTAAGTCGAATTCCCTTTTTTGACTTCGCAATTGATATTGGTGAAAAGAACCGCCAAAAAATAGACGAAATCTCTCGGAACAGCTAGAATGACGATAGTGTGAGTGAGCGGTTCAGACGACCCAGTGGCGAAGTTGGTCAACGCGACGCTCTGCAAAAGCGTTATGCGCCGGTTCGAGCCCGGCCTGGGTCTCCCAAAATCAAATTTTATTCTTTTTTTATTATTTCTTCATAACTCAATTGTTATGATGTAACAATGAAAAAAAGAAGTTGGACAAAAGAAGATCTAGAGATTGCAGCGAGAGATTCGAGGAGTATACGACAAATTTTACAGAAACTTAATCTTGTTGAAGCTGGTGGTAATTATGTTCAAATAAAGAAATATTTGAAGATATACAACATAACTCTTCCCTATTTTAAAGGTAAAGCATGGAATAAAGGTATGCGTGGTCGTTATATTCCAATTATTCCCCTAAGTGATATCTTGATTGATAATAGTGAATTTCAAAGTTACAAGCTAAAAAAGCGACTTTTTATTGAAAAAATAAAAGAAGAAGAATGTGAAGAATGCGGTTGGGCAAAGCGATCTGATGATGGTAGAATTCCACTTGAGCTTGATCATATAAACGGTAATCGATATGATAACCGGATAGAAAATTTGAGAATCTTGTGCCCAAACTGTCACAGTTTAAAGCCCACCCATCGTGGTAAAAATAAAAAAGCCCGGGTGGCGTAATCGGTAGCCGCGCAACACTTAAAATGTTGTTTCGAAAGAAATGTGGGTTCGAGTCCCACCCCGGGCACCCAAATAAAAACTAAATTCTAAACCCTTTACTTTTCACGTAATTTGGGTTATTATATTTTTCAACCAGTTCCCCTCAGTCCTTTCCAAGCCTATGAAAAATCTCAACTCTTTTCGCTGCGTAGTGGCGACTCTATCAATATGGGTGTTTTTGTGCCTTATTGTCGTAGCAGGTTTCATCCTCGGCATGTATGCTCTCGCGAAGATTCAAGGTGGTGATATCGAACACCTCAAGAAACTTCTCGAATTCGTTGGTCAAAGCATCGTTGTGGTGAGTTCAATTTTTGTGATGATTCACCTCATCCCAAGAGGTGATGGCAAAAACCATAAACAGCAGGATCATCCCACCAAGTACCCCACTTTCTAAAAGTGGGTTTTTATTTATCAACCAGAGGCACATTGAAGAATCCTTGCGAAATTCCCGAAAAGCTGTTATATTTTTGGAGCGTTTTTGTGTGCGTGACATAGCTGTTTTGGTAAATATGCGTCCATAGCTCAGCTGGTAGAGCAGATCCCTCTTAAGGATAAGGTCGTAGGTTCGATCCCTACTGGACGCACCCGAGTAAAAAGTGAGACATCGAGTGAAATAAAATGATATAGTAAATCCATGCCGGGGTGGCGAAATTGGCAGACGCACTTGCCTTAGGAGCAAGCGGAGTAATCCTTGGAGGTTCAAGTCCTCTCCCCGGCACCATACAAGGTTTGATTTCTTCAGTCTTTTCAGCTACTATAGTTCAGTAGTTTCATTGGTACCGAATTTTCACAAAAAAACATTCCGGGGTAGCTCAGCGGTAGAGCAGTCGCCTGTTAAGCGATTGGTCATAGGTTCGATCCCTATCCCCGGAGCCCTAGTGACAAAACCTCACAATTTGTGGGGTTTTGTCTTTTATTGCTTGATATTTTAGAGGTTCGAGCGCGCTCTAATTCGTCCTCGACCGCCTGACGACTTTTTATGAGTGTCTTGATGAAAGAATGGTAATTTACAAAGACCTTTTTGCCTTTTAGGGTGAGGTTCGAGCCAAGGCATGCGAGTATCGCTCTTTTGGCTTTATCGTCTCCTTTCTCAAACCAAATGTGGGCGTAGCAGGCAAAGTTAAAGGTCTGCTCACTTAGGTCCACCCATTCGAGTACCTCTCTGTTTTTAACGTTCAATTCTTCTTCAAGTAGTAATTTCTTTTTGACCATGCCAACCTTGAGCGTTTGATATTCTTCATCGGTGATTATCGCTCTCTCGCTGTTTGATGGTGAGGTGAAATTGAGTGTTAGTGATTGTAAATTCTTGGTAACTTCTTCAAGTTCCTTGTGTTTACCTTTGAGGACCAGTGTGTCGCTATCGACTTCTGTTTTTCGTAATTCGTGAAGATGTTTTATTGCCCAATCTTTGAATCTTTCGGAAATGGTGATCTCGCTGAGCTTTGCTTTGATATCAAGTTCCAAGTTCTTAAGCTCTATCACTTTTTCAGGACACTTCACATCGACCTTTTTCTTGGTGCAGTTGTAGTAGACGTAGTGGTGGACATTACCATTCTTGCATCTCTTTACCTTAGCCTGTGCGGTGATACTACAGCCACATGTGCCGCACTTCATAAGCGAGGTGAAGGCAAAGCTACGCTCTGGGCGTGGCCTTGGTTGCATGGTCCTTCCCATGATCTGTTGGACCTTATTGAATTCTTCCTCGGTTATCATCGCCTCATGTGCGCCCTTATGCCATTCACCGCTCTTGTAGGGATACTCGAACCAACCGTAATAAAATGGGTTGCTTAAAAGTGCATAGATACCACTTTTTGAAAGATGTTTACCACCCATATTTCTACGCTGATATGTTTTCAAATTCAACTCCTTACGAGCCACGTCCCATATTTGTATCGTGCTGTAGTTGCCGGTGAGCATGAGGTCAAAGAGTCTCTTCACAACTGGAAAGCGTTCAGGGTCCTTCATGATAGTTTTGAATCCTTTCTCTCGGTCTGGAGTGCTCATGTAGCCGACGGGACACATGCTTGGTAGCCAACCCTCTCGGACCTTCTTTGCCAAACCTCTTTTTACGTTCACCGACAAGTCTCTGATGTATTGATTCGCCATTCCAAGCTCAACCTGCATCATGAGGACATTGTCTGTTGGGTAGTATGTTCTACCGAAGGTCACGATCTGTGCGATTGCGCTTTGTTGCAGCATCCAGCTTATTTGTCCACCGTCCACAGGATTACGTGCGAGGCGGTCGAGTTTCCAACAAATGATTCCATTGGCTTCGCCTTTATAGATTCTCTCAAGCATCTTGTTGAAGATCGGTCTTCCTGGCTTTTTGGCTGATTGAGATTCGGTGAGGACCTCAACAATCGCCAAGCCTTGCTCTTGAGCAATCTTTAAGAGTTCATCCTTCTGGGCATCGATTGATGCCGCCTGTCTGTCTTCCGCTTCGCTTGATTTACGAGCGTAGAGGAAGTATTTGATTGTGGGTATTTTAGTGTTCATATGCGCTTTTGATGTTTGGGTCATTAGGGGTATGTCCCATGTTATTGGTTCCATCGTCTACCCATTTTTCACCATTTATAAATGGGTCTTCGGTCCCTTTTTCTCGCTTTATAAAGGGTGGGTGTTCGACTTCATCTGCCGTTTTTTCCCGTTTTAAAACGGCTAGATTCTCGTCTATCGCAGTATCACTGGTGTTACCACGATAAGCCTGTATTTCTCCTGTTGTATCAGGTTGCAGTTCCCGTAATTTACCCGTATTTACGGGAAACGGTTCGACCTTCTCTGGACCGACAACACTATGCAAAGAATGCTCTTGAATAGCAACCGAATCGGGTTCTTGTAGTCTTTGCATTTTTCTTAAAACATCTCCAATGCTAGTTAATGTATTAGGAGAGTTATCTCTTAGGTTAGTTAGGGTATCATCCCTGTTACTGCGATAATCTGGCTTTTTGATACTGCGATGTGGGGTGAATTGATACTGCGCTTTATTGTTGTACTTATCCATTTTCTCTTTCCAACCAGGAATGGGCTTCCAACATCTTGTGGACTGAAAGACGTAGAGATTGACCATGTTGAAGACCTCTTTGGACCGAATGACTTTGATGATCCCATATTCTTCCAGAAGCTTTATGCCCTTAATGAGGGTATTTCTGTTGGTACAACCCGAAAGATCCTTGATGGTTTCAATACTTGGATAGGCTGCTTGAGTCTCTGTGTTGCAGTGGACCAAGATCGCCGTAAAGATAGCGTTACAAGAGTCAGGAAAGGTGGCTAAGTATCCGCCATGCACGTATTCGTTGTCGATGAAAAACCTGCTCGGCTTTCGTTTTGAGCGAATTCTTGATTTGTCTATCTGGCTATGAAGTCTCTGAAGATGTTGGCTTTTCTGTTGTCGATTGAGAGCCATTCTTGCAGGAGACTTTTCTCTTTGTTGTTCCGTCTCGTTGTCCATATTCTTGTAGCCACGCTTTCTTGACTGGTCTGTAGACGAAGTTAAAAAGCGTGAGTAAATTTATTGCCTCATTAGCGAGAACATCATCGGGAAGGACCGTACCGGTTTCTTCTCGGTGTAGTTGTTTGTATTCTTCTAGTGCCTGTTTGGTAAGCATAATGAGGGGTTTCGACCTTTGCAGAGTTCTTCCTGAAAACAGAAAGAGCTGAGTCCCAGTTGCGAGTGACTCAGCTCTTTCCGCGCAACTGGAATGTTTATATTGTCGATCTCAAAAAGTGAAAAACGTGTTGCATTACTTTTCGGGACCAACGTTGTAATCCTAAGGCTGTAAATTTTCCTAACTGTAGGAATTACTTTCTTAGGACTGTCCTTATCGTAACGGCGTAAAAGTGCAAAATATGGTGCATTACTTTTTCCCTTAGGACCAGATAAGTATGAGGTCCGAACACGTGCAAATTAGTGGGTATTGGAAGACAACGTAAAAAGCCCTGAATAGGCTTGGAAAAGCGTACACAGGGCTGTTTAGGGGTGAAATAGGGCGGGTTAACGATCCTTTAAGGAGTTAAACATGTCTATTAACTTGATACCTCCTTGTTGCATTCTCTCCTTCCAAGAGGTGAGCTCTTCCCTTGTTACAAACCCTCTCATTTCAATTTTGTTTGTCATTTTGACTATTGGACCATTCAGAAAATCATTAAGTTTATTTAGGATATGTTCCCTAAATATAATATGACTCATTTCCGAATCTAGGTAGCGTTTAAAATAATAATATTCTGTAGCATACGAGTTGGTCCGAGCCCTTTGATTCCAACCAAAGATTTTTGTAAGACGGGCCGTCTCTAAATATTTGTTCTTACTGTATTCATTTGTATCAAAGCCAGTATCTTCATTCTTTTTCATCGACTCCATAGTAAATGAGGGTAGAGGTTCGCTTGAGATTTTATAGAGTCTTGAAAGAATTCTTTTTAGCTCTCTTTTACCTCCTAGGTTTTTAGGAAATTTTATCCGTAATACTTTATCAGCGGGTATTTTTATAATGCCAACTTTTGTATTTGCACCACTAGCAACCCACCAAGGTATAACTTGATAGTAATTATTGAAGAACTTTATTAAATACCCTGAAGGGATTGATTCTAGGGAAAATGATTTTACGTCTCCACTGGCTTCTAATTCATATACCAACTCGTAATAGACAACTCCGTAGGCCATCAGTTGCTTTGTTGTCTCACGTATAAATTCCAGACATACTTCTGTTATATCAAACCCTCTCTCGCGACCGGAAATACCATTTATAACAATTCTTTCTTTTTTATGCTCTATAGTATCTGCAAACACAAAACTAGGATCATCAATGTTTCTTCTTCTCAATCCAAGAAATGGGGTCACTCCCGTATGCAGGTCTTCAATAAGCATATGGGTATCTGAGCGAAGATAGTAAGGGTCATGTGAACATCCTCCATAAATATTTTCATGAAGTTGATTATCTGTCCTTGGAGGACGGCGATATCCGTGGGTGTGTTCCCAATCCCATCGGTATAGGAAAAAGGGATCTTTGATAAACGACCCAAACCATTTTTTTACTTTATTAAATATTTTCATCATCAGTTTCATTTTCAGATTCATTCAATTGATCTTCAATATTGTCTCGATCTTCAGGAAAATCGATTCCTCGAGCAACAGGATGTCCCTTAAGGTAAGTAACAAAGAAGATATCATCTGCGTGTACCGGCATTATTGATCTTCTTGCCAATATTCTTATCAACTTACTTACGTGATTTATAACTCGATTTCTATCTCTTGTTCCAAACATATCATCTTGTGATATCAATCCTTGTTCTGTCATTTTTCTCCTAAAACCAATCTCCCAGTTAGTACGAAGGAGTCCTTTTGGCATTATCATAAAAAGACCCTTCCTGTAGGCTGCGGTCGAAACTATAATCCTTACGATTTGCTCTGATCCTTCCTGGGTAAGA
>JBEBAU010000026.1:0-9957 GCA_041158765.1 Candidatus Parcubacteria bacterium
CCACAAGAACATTTCGTGGCAAAATTGAACATCTGCACTGGCATCCAGATTGTAATATTCGACGGATCACGGTTGGCCAACTTACTGTCTGGCATGAAGCCTTGGGAATTTGGAACGAATACATAAACGATCCATTTTTCCTTGATTTTACCTGGCATCCGTGGTGCATAGATTGTATTGGGGTGTATGAAATTGAAAATGCTGAATTGGCGCTGATACTTGAAAATAGCGCTTACATTTCATTCTTTCCAATTGGAATCGACCCATACCCGTCGCCGATTAATTATCAAAGATACTGTGATATGCACCGCATATTAGCATGCGGAAATGCCACTACTTTGGAAATCCCCGACTGGACCTGAACGCAAAATCTCGAGCATTAACTCGAGATTTTTATTTTGCGTTTCGGTTTTTATTTTTATGAAAGCTCTTCTGACTTCTTTTTCAATTGAATACCTTGAGCAACAATGATTTGTTCGTATTCGTCGCGCTCGATTGTTTCGACTTCGATGAGGCGCTTTGCGACCACATCGAGCGCGACACGATGTGTAGTGACAACTTCCTCTGCTCGTTTGTATGCTTCATGCATAATGCGAGAAACTTCGGCATCAATTTCACCACCAATATGCTCAGAATAACCACCATTCTCTTCGAGGCCCTTACCAAACATCGCTCGTCCACCACTACTTTCAAATGCTAGTGCTCCCAACTTATCAGACATTCCATATCGAGTTACCATGTCCCGAGCAAGAGCTGTTGAAACCTGCAAATCATTTGATGGTCCAGTTGTCACATCTCCAAATATCATCTTTTCAACAACATATCCACCAAGTGAAACTGCAATATCATCGAGGAATTCTCGCTTCGACTGAAGTTTACGATCCTCAAGTGGCAAATGGAGCGTATACCCCGCTGCGCGTCCACGAGAAATAATAGAAATCTTATGCACTGGATCTGCGAATGGAAGTACTGATGAAACAAGTGCGTGTCCTGCTTCGTGATATGCTGTCACCTCTTTTTCTTTTTTGCTCAAGATATGGCTCTTGCGTTCTGGTCCAAGCATGACCTTCTCGATTGAACGAATGAGATCGAATTGTGAAACTTTTTTGCGATTTTCACGTGCAGCAAGAATAGCTCCTTCATTCATAAGCGAATAGAGATCTGCTCCAGAAAATCCGGGTGTTCGTTCTGCAATAACTCCGAGAGCGACATCTTCGGCAAATGGCTTCTTGGCTGAATGAATTTTCAAAATCTCTTCTCGATCATGTCTATCAGGAAGATCAATTGTCACCCGTCGATCGAAGCGTCCTGGACGAAGAAGTGCCGGATCAAGCACATCAGGGCGGTTTGTTGCGGCCATAACAATCACCTTTTCAGTTGGTTCGAAGCCGTCCATTTCAACAAGAATCTGATTCAATGTCTGCTCACGCTCATCATTACCTCCTCCAACACCTCCGCCACGAACACGTCCAACTGCATCAATTTCATCAACGAAGATAATTGCTGGAGAATTCTTTTTTGCCATCATGAATAGATCGCGCACTCTCGACGCTCCAACACCGACGAACATTTCAACGAATTCAGAACCTGAAATCGAGAAGAATGCTACACCTGCCTCCCCCGCAACTGCACGAGCAAGAAGTGTCTTACCTGTTCCAGGAGCACCCATGAGTAGAATACCTTTTGGAATAACCGCTCCAATTTCAAAAAACTTCTTTGGATTTTTCAAAAAGTCTACAATTTCAGAAAGTTCTTGCTTTGCTTCCTTCGCGCCAGCGACATCCTTGAATGTTACCTTCTGCTTGGTATCGTTTGGCATGATTACACGAGCCTTCGATTGTCCGAATGAAAGCGCCTGAACTCCAGCTCCGCGCATTTGTCGAGACAAAAACCAGATAATAAGTGCGAGGAATATAAGTGGTGCAAGAAATGGTGAAAGTTCACCAAGCCAATACCAGAATCCACTTGGTCCCTGTACATCGAGCTTGACCAATGCGAGCTTCTCAGGAGTTACGCCATATCGAGCAAGTGTATCAGTAAGTGAAGCGTCAGATTCTTTTTTTGTGGTTTTCAATACTGCAGCTGTGGTGACAGTTGTTGTGGAGGTTGTTGATGCTATTGAAACTGTTGAAACTGGCGCTGAAGAACTTGCAGTAGTTGAGGCAGCGGTATTTGAAATAGCCACAGCGCGATATTCAGCAATGAGATCATTCCCTTTCACGGTAATAGCTGCAACCTTATTCATATTCACATCAGCAGCGAGCTCTGAAAGAGTGATTTTTGTTGAAGGAATAGCTCGATCTGTAAGGAGTGAGTAACCGCTCGTAATGAGGAACATAATGAGTAAAGCGAGCGCAAGCATGTTCACAAAACCCATGCCTGATGGCTTTTTTTGTCCTCCAGTATTGCCTTTATTTGGCTTATTTCCCTGTTCTTCTAGATTGTTCTGTTGATTTGGATTCATTCGTCAATTATACAAAAAATCGCGGAAATTGAAAGAAAAAGCGAATACGTGAAATAAAAATTGAAATGAAAACCAAAATAAAAAACCGCCACGTTTATGGAGTGACAGTTTGGTTCAAAGCCATTTTGATGATGCGCGCCTCGTGTGCAGGCAGGATTTGAAACGAATTCGGCATCGCCTTTGCCTGAAGTTTGATCCAGTGAGTGCGGAGCTCTCCAAACTTGCGAAAGCCGAAACGCTCTGGCACATCCGTCCACCGACCTGGGGTGCACTTCGGGCACGACACCTCAAATCGAATCTCATACCAACCCCAAGGCGTTGCATAGTCTGGAGTTTCGATAAGAGAACGAATGAAACCCTTTTTCCACCGCGCCGGAGTGTTTGATTTGCTCGGAGGAAAAATAGTGAAACCGAGCTTGACGATTGAGGATGGATCGAGCACAAGCGGCCCTACCATAATACGACGGCGAAACTGCGTCGAGCCACAAACTGAACATTTCTTGATTGAGCGAATGTCCAGATGATGTGGTCGTTGCGTCGGAAGCAATTCCGGCACAGCACCACTTACCATTTCAGTCACCTTTGCAACAACACGGACGACTTCATCATCCATACTGGGATGAGGGCTCTTCACAAACTTCTTCTTGAGTGCGAAGTTGAACATTTCAACCTGCTTTGGGCCATCAATTCTGACGACTTGGATCCGCAACGGATGCGGATTGTTCTGACGGATTTGCGTGAGATGAGGATTAGGATCCCCGTCTTTGACCGGTTGCCGAAATCCAGGGGGTGGCCCTGGTGGAGCGCCCGCATTAGCGAGCGTAGAGTGTAGAAGTTTCATAACAAAAAACAGACCAGCACACATTTAACCCTTATTTTAATAAAAAGTCAAATGTGCTAGTATAGGTGTATGTCCGAGCAACTTGCATACAATAAGAAGGCTTCTTTTGACTATGAAATCCTCGAGAAGTACGAGGCTGGCATAGAGCTCATGGGAGTTGAGGTGAAATCTGTGCGCGCCCATCACGCAGTGCTTTTGGGCGCGCACGTATCCATCCGCGGAGGCGAGGCATTCCTTATTGGCTCAGACATTGCTGCATATCAAAAAAACAATACACCAAAAGGCTATGAACCGAAGCGTGTCCGCAGGCTTCTCCTTTCAAAAAAAGAGATTACGGAGCTAGCAGCACTCGAACTCAAAAAGGGTTTGACAATAGTGCCAATTTCGATGTACAGTAAAAGTGTCGGAAAAAGTAGCGGCTCAAGTTCAGGTCACAGCAGCAAAATCAAAATTGAAATTGCTGTCGTGCGTGGCAAAAAGCAGTTCGACAAGCGCGAATCTATCAAGAAGCGCGATACCGAACGCGAAGTGCGACGAGAATTTCGAGATCGCTAAAATTCGGACAGTTGAAAGTAGTAAGCGTAGAACAGTGCACGTTGAAAATTGAGTACAAACAAGTTACCAGCAGACTCCGTTCGAGTAATTACTTACTCGAACAACGTCGAAAATTTCTGCCGCCTTACGGCGGACAGAAATCTTTCGACGCGAATCTGCTGAAAGCAGATTCGGGGATGTCAGGCATCGACAGTTGATTCCCTCTTGTTCGTGCAATGGAGAGCTCCGTTAACTCTTAAAACTGACGGAAATGTCAATTGCAAAATCAGCAGTTGCTAAGGTGAAGTCAGTTGTTTCTCCATATTTTGGAGCTTCTGATCTCGCTTTCGCGTACGCCCGAGCGTAAAACCTCCGCCTACACGACATTCATCCACAGGCGTCCGCGCTGTGGCATGGGTGATATATAGTGGACTATAGTTCGTGCTCGCCTCAGCACGACACCGAATGATGAGGCTCGCTTGCGTGCATTTTGGTTCCTTTTGAACACGCAATGTCAAACGGCCGCAAGGCCACCAAAGATACCTATCCATTGTAGAAACGTTCAGGAAGATCTTCTGCACGGCGGTTCAACTCCGCCCATCTCCACAATAAAAAAGAAAACATCCTTCGGGGTGTTTTCTTTTTTATATGTGAAATATAAGCGCGGAGTTGAACGGGCGGAGCGAGGCATGATGTGAGGAGACACAGTCGACGAACCATGCCGAGTGAGCCGGGGTCGCTGGGATTTTTACGAAGTAAAAATAACCAGTGACCGACTCCGCCCACACCATTGACAAATGACCTATATTATGCTAATATAATATAATAGTGCCGTATTGAAACAACCTCCCAAAAACGTCTGAAACTTGATAACTTATGAACCAGAAACGTATAAAGGACCTCCTTATCGAGGCATCGCAGCCCAACTGCACGCACCAGCGCCGAAATCAAATTCATGTAGAGCTCAGCAAAGCAACGGTTGGGTCTCGTGAAACTGACACACCTGCAGCAGGTGTCTGTGTTGTCTTGGACATCCTATACGTTGACACCATCAAACATCACCCGGAACGCCTACCATCACTATTCCCTGCGTTTGCAGTGATGTGCGGCGACCGTCCGGACAGCGACCTCGTTGCCGACATTGATTGGCAACACGCTTAACGACCCTCTCCAAAAAAGCCCCTCGCGGACTTCTTCTGTGAGGGTCTTTTTCTTATCCAAATATGCTACAATTTACCCATGCAAAAGCTTACAGTGTTTGAAACAACCATTATTGGTTTTTTTGTTGGTGTCGTAATTTCAATATATTCCCTTTTTATGTTGAGCGACAACGGCTTCGTGGGAATGATCATTCAATATCTTTCACTCCACCCTCTTTTTGAAAGAATTCAGGTCCCAGCAAACTACACACTCATAGCTTCATTCTTATTTGGTGTTGCAGTGTACACACTATACGGCACTATTATTGGTTTCATAATGAAAGGTGTTTCAAAAATGAAATACATTGTCCTGCCACTTGTGCTTATCGCTGTTGCGGCTGGCGCGGAACAATTCATCGGTGCTAAGCACCACATAGCGACCGCGCCAGCCCCTTTCACCGAAGATTCTTCATACCAAACCGCCCTCGCCATCCAAGCACTCACTGCACAAAAAAAGCAGCAACAATACTTCGGCACCGAAGCAATCGGCGATCTTAATAATGACGGCAAAGACGACATTGCTTTCATCATTCAGCGCAACGATGATGAACGTGGCACACTCTATTATGTAACCACCGCCCTCGCTTCAACTACTGGCAAAGCCGGCACGAATCTCCTCTTCCTCGGAGATAAGGTCCAACCACAGAACATCGCTATCGAAAACGCTCTTGTCCTCATCAATTACACCGAAGGTCGCGCAACCTCTACAAAAACATTTTATGCGCGTGTGAACAACACAAAACTCGAAAAAACCACCGCTCCAATCAGCGCGACTTCAACAGCGACAACCACAGCAACTACAACTATTTCTTCACAAAACGCTACCACCACAACAGCCACTTCTTCAGCAACCTCTTCCGCTATTTAATATTTTTTAGTTTCTTTTCAACAAAAGCGTCGATATCATCAATATTACCTTCGAGATCCTTGAAGATCTTTTCTTCTTTGCGATTGAGTTCTCTGTCCTCGCGTATCTTTTCAAGTTTCAATAATTGATTTGAAAGTTCTCCACGGAATACCATGAGTGCTTTGTGTATATCAGCAGTAGTTTTGTTGAGATCAACCTGAAGCTTCCTTCGCAAACCAAAATACTTATGCCATCCGAGATACATAGTGAAAATAAGGCCAAGGAGCAATATAAGTGCAGGAATAATGAATGAAAGCATATACATGAGGGATTTGCCCGCGCGCACCACAACGGTGTCGTGAACTCGCACCGTCACGCCATCTGCGCGCGGGCTCTGTACAGCATCAGAGAACACAAGCTTCGCTGTAAGCTGTGTGAGTCCGGCAACTTTCAATTCATCCGTAACCACGCTGAACGCTCCATCTGTACCAGTCTTCGTGGTGTACGCCTGCACCTGTCCATCAGCCAACTGAACGAATATATCCGCTCGAGTATCAGGATATATACTTGTTCCTTGTACTGTAACCACACTATTGCGCTCTACATCAGTTGAAGCAACCGAAATCACCGGCGCTGTAATCACTGGGCTTACGAACAATCCATGTGACTGTGTTGAATTTCCGGCTTTGTCGTATGCAGTTACCGTTACGTCATGATCCCCCGCCAATTGCACTGGCAACATATATTCGGCGCCAGTTATTTCATCCTTCTTCAATCGAATACCCGCAGCATCATCAATCTTCACGAGATATGAATCAATACCAGACAAAGCATCAAAAGCATTGAGCGCAAGAACATTTCGTCCATCTTGGATGCGAATATTTGATGTGAACTTCTCTGGAGGTGTCGTATCAACCTGTATCTTGTAGTGCGTTGTAGGGCTCCAACCAATTGAATTCATGTATCGAATGTGGAAATACATCACTCCATCAGTAAGATTGTTGATAGTCTTTTGTGAAACCGATCCATCATAGGTCACCGTTGGAATTGTTGTTGGATTTTTGCCGAGAAGTGTCTGTATAGATGAAACATCACTCGGCGCAGTCCAATTGAATGAGGCAGTTGTACCCGAATACCATGCAGTCTGTTGAGGGTGTGTTGAAGAGAATACCACTGGTTTCAAAGGTACATTTCGTGAACCAACCGAAACCGGCGCTTCTTGTATTGCCCCACCGATAGCGATAGAACCAACTTGCTTCATCGTTAATATATCTGTACCGAGGCCATCATTCTGTCGCACCGCTGAATCGCCGAATACCAAAGACGCTGTCCCCGTCTTTTTTGCGCGGAATACCACGGACACAATTTCACCAGAAGAACCCACGAATCCAGGATTTGGAACACCTCCATTAAGAGTTATGCTGCCAGAACTATTAGAGAACTTCGGATCCTCAACCCACATCGTAAGAATTGAAGCATTTTTGTTGATTGCGACAACTTCGAGCAAATCTGTGGGAAATTGAAGAGTAGCTTCGACATTATTTACTGGTTTTCCATCAGTATTTACTACGATTTTTGTTGAAAGTATATTGCCAACAGAAACCTGCCCGGTCGCTGGTGACAAAGAGAGACTTGCTGCATGCGCTTGTACTCCAAAAAAGAATACAATAGCAGCAACAAATAAAGAGATTTTTTTAGAGCTTAGGTGAAGCATTTACTTTGTTTCGCTTGAACAACTTCTTGAGCACAAACCACACAACAACTCCGACAAGTACGATTATGATAACTGGAACCCATGCAATAGGCTGACTTCCTTCAGTATATGTTGCGACCTTCTTGTTGCCAGCTTTGTCATATGCGACTACATTCAATGAAACTGGTCCCTTTTGATCCTGAAGAACATAGGTGCTTCCACTTCGTACTACTGCGCGACCATTTTCAGAAACATCATAATGATCGATACCTGTCTGATTATCTACTGAGCTGAAATATACGAATTTCTTTCCTTCAAAGAGTGTATTGTCTTGTCCAGGAACAATTATGAAATCTTCTGGAGCGGCAGTGTCTCGAGATACTGCACCAGCCCAATCATTTTGAACTGGGATGCCGGCTTTCTTAGCTCCAACATTAATAGTGATGCCTTTCAACTGAACTGGGAGCTTATTGCCCTTGCCATCATTTGCATATACTGAAATATTCTGAGGAGCGATTGTGAGTGCGCCTTCCTTCGTAGCATCAACTACGATATTGAAAAGTGTCGCTCCTTCAATGCTGAAACCTCCAGGCACTCCTCCAACGAATGAAATCGTTCGGCCATCTTGTGAAAGAGATGGCGTTCGAGGCCAGAGTCCAAATGCTGAATTTGCAAGACTAAATTCTTCGACTGCCCCGCTTCCTGTTGTTGATTTGAGAACAATTTCTCCATCAACAGTGTTAATCTCCTTTCCTTCTGCATTAATCTTCACTGCAATAATAGTGGTGTCGCCAACCGATACTGCACTGCGAGTTGCTTCAAGATAGACCGTTGCAGCTTTTGCACTAGCTGGTGCCAATACAAGTATTGCTGCGAGGATCAAAACGTACTGTATATTGTTGATGTATTTTTTCATATATTTGTAAGTTATTTTTAATGTTAATTATACTGTTTATTTTTTGCCCCATTCGTACAAGAGTATCGAGAAGTCTACTGAATCTATTTTACCATCTTTGTTGAGGTCAACGTACTTATTTGAAAACGGTGCTTTTGTTTTCCAGAAGTAGAGCAGGATTGAGAAGTCGATTGAGTTTACTTTTTTGTCGCAATTGAAATCTGCTCTTCGACAAATTCCTGACGTAGTATCACTCGACGACCCTCCACCTCCTCCGCCCCCACCACCCCCGCTACTTCCTCCACCAGAACTTCCACCGCCACCTGTATCTACCGTTGCGGTGAATGTACGTGAAGCACCAGAGCTTTCAGTTCCGAAGTATACGATCAATTTGAAATAATAAACTCCGGCAGTCGGTACATCAGCAGTGAGTGTTGTGTTGAAATCCTCACCAGCATTTATGTACTTTGCAGCAACTGCATGGAATGTATCATCACCCCCGCCACAAGTATTGTCTGTATTTGAGACAACACACCATTCATATTGATATTCATTTCCGCTGAGACCTTCGTTTGTAATTGTTACATTCGCCGCAACCTGAGGAACTGTCGTATCACTTATGCTATTGATAATAACCTGTGCTGGTGTTGTAACCACGGTCCAATAATCATTTCCTGGGAGAGTCTTGCCTGTTTCAACATTCGCTGAGAATACTGTTTCCCATGTTCCTGCTGGAGCATTTCCTGGTGTTGTGTATGAATATGAATATGTACCAGTTGCTGTTCGTGTCATTGAAACATTATTTGCAATTGTGTTTCGGCTAGGATCATATACGGTGACCGTAGGTAATACCATTGAATCAGTGAGTGTTCCGTTATATACCGTACTGATTGTTGCGAGATAGTTGCTACCAGCTACGATACTTCCGAAGTCAGATACGGTGACGGTCCAAGGAGATTGTGATGAAAGTGTGAGAGATGTGAGTGTTCGTGTTGTTGCATTCCATATATCAGTAGCCAGTGTTCCGAATGTTGTAAGTGAACGTGCTCCGTATGACCAAATCGTTGCTGGCAATGAAGTGATGGCCGAAGCGAGTGAAGAAGAAGAGTTAGCGACAGCAGTTCCAACAGTAGCAATTGATGCTCCGAGTGATGATGTTGCACTTGCAACAACAGCATTGGTATTGCTGTTAACCGTTGATGCAATACCTGCAACTTGGCTGTTGGTGTTTGCATTAACTGAGCTTGCAACTGATGAAGAAGCGGCAGTGATGTTTGCTGCAAGTGTTGCAGTTGCAGAAGCGATTGCGGCGTTGGTGTTGGCGTTAATTGCAGCATTGTCAGCGGCAGATGCACTTGCGATGGCATTGGTGATTGATGTTGAAGCACTTGTCACATCAGACTGGAGTGCGAGTGCACCTGAATCAAGTGTTCCATCAGAGAGACGGCGGGTGGCATATGACCAGACATCAAGCGGGGTGATGG
>JBEBAU010000027.1:0-6026 GCA_041158765.1 Candidatus Parcubacteria bacterium
GCTGAGCATAGCATTGGCGAAGGCGCCGATGTCGAAGCGATTGCATACGTGCAGCTTTGTTTCCTCGATTGTGGTGAAAGTCGTGGCGAAAGTGCTGTCTATTGGGGCGCTGGCATTAACAAAAACATTGCCGAAGCCGCCATCGAAGCGATCCTGAGCGCCGTGAACCGCTGGGAGTTGAAGTCGCGGAAAGCCGTCGCGAAGAAGTAAGTTAAGTTGCAAGGTAATTACGTTAGCCCCGATTCCGGTAGGAATCGGGGCTTTTTATATATGATTAAATACTTTATCTATTGATGTGATACAATTTTGACATGAAAAGAATCTCTTTTGGTATGAAAGGTTTGTGTAGTATTTCGTTTTTCATAGCGGGATTTTTGTTCGCCGGTACTTTCACATATTCACACGCTCAAACACTTGTGCGAGATACACAAGAAACAGTGAAAGCAAAAGTTATTGAAATTGTTGATGAGAAGATGAAGAATATGCCGGGGACTGATAAGCAGGAATCATATCAGACAATTCAGGTTGAAATTCTTGAAGGAGATTTGAAAAACGAAATTCGCACCATAGAAAATGATTATATTGGGTTGAAGGTTGGAGATGTCTTTTATTTACTTCATACAAAAAATAGTCTTGACGACTCTGAATACTTTACTGTTTCAGATCCGTATCGTTTGCCGTGGCTTTCATTTTTTCTTGCATTATTTGTTCTGTGCGTATTGATATTTGGGGGTTGGCAGGGAATACGGGGCCTTGTGGCGCTCGCAGGCAGCCTGCTCGCTATTTTCTATCTATTATTGCCCGGCATTATTCATGGATATTCGCCGATCCTTCTTTCAATTGGTATCTCTTCAGTCATTATTGTTATTGGTTCATATATTACACACGGTTTCAATCGCACAACAACAGCTGCAGTTATCGGTATGATACTCACAGTTTCGGTGACAGGGGCGCTTGCGTATGCAGCGGTATATCTCACTCAGTTAACCGGATATGCGAATGAAGAGGCTATATATCTCAATTTCGATACGAATGGTGGTATCGATTTCATTGGATTGTTGCTTGGAGGAATTATGATTGGTCTGCTTGGAGTACTCTATGACGTTGCTATTAGCCAAGCAATTTCAATTGAAGAATTGTTCCGTATCGGTCCGCATCTTCCAAGACGACATCTATATATGCGTGCAATTCGAATTGGACGAGAGCATATTGGTGCACTCGTGAATACTCTCGCAATTGCATATGTTGGTGCATCGCTTCCATTGTTGTTACTCTTCTATACTTCACATGCCGAAGCTGCTGTTACATTGAATCGCGAGGTTTTTTCTGCTGAAATTATACGCGTAATTATTGGTAGTATCGGTGTTGTGCTCGCTGTGCCAATTACTACTGCAATTGCTGCACTTATGCTCATACGCCGCTCAAAAAATGAAAGCACTGAACCTTCACCGAATGATGTGCTCGTTGGTCAGCACATTCTTGCTTCTGAAAAAGACAAAGTTGAACACTTCGGTGATTCACATATTCATTCGTAATTGTCGGTTGAAAAAAGGGAAAATAAAAAACGCACAGGTTGTGTGCGTTTGAGGAATTGCTAGGTTTTGGAAACGGCCTCCATTCCTACGTGGTGCAGGAACTCTTGCTGCTCCTCATGTTTGGAATCGTCGGCGGCTTTGACTTGTTCAGCTTCGAACGCGGCAATCTTCGCTTTGGTTGCTGCGATGTATCGGCCTGCAGGATGATTTTCATCCGTAAGGTAGCCGATGAGCGTCTGGGCATCTTCGTATTCGAGATCGAATACATGTCCGATGAACCGAACAATCTTGTCCATCTTGTCCACCAAGTCTTCAGACTTCTTTAGGTGAAGGATTCTATGTCCACCATGCAGCTCCTCAAAGCGTGCAACTCCGGGGAGTATGAAGTTCGTATAGACACCCCATGCTTTGACCAAACGATCATAGTCTTGGCAATCAGCACGCTTCACGCCACTTTGTTCACGTAGATATGCACCACCGAGTGTCTCCTCAAACGAAGAGTCAACGTGGATAAGTAGGCTGTTTTTGGTTAAGTCATGAATCTTCTCGACCTGGTCTGGTCCTCGGGGAATTCCTGCTGCAGCAACACCGCGGAGACCATTCTTGTTGTTTTTGACGTCATTACCGATGGTGACGACGTTTGCTGCAACTGCTGCAGCACCAGGTTGTAAGCCGCCAGCAGCTTGATTCTCCGCGCCAGCAATGAGAGCTAGAGCCTCATCAGTTTGAGGGAACTCCGCTTTGAACTGGTCGAGACGAGCGCTGCTATCAGAAGTCAAGATTTTTGACTCGAAAAGCAGACGGAGGATTTCGAGGATGGTGTTTTTGCCGACCGCACGAGGGCCAACGATGAACACCGTTGTAATGTGCCACATGAATGCACGTAGCTCTTCGTGGGTGAAATGTCCGGTTTTGTCGGACGGTTTTTTGGTTGTATTCACAAGTCCTTTTCAGGTCAGGGGTTTTGGATTGACTGCAGGTTTGCTGGATAGAATTGTTGATGTGAAGACGCTTTTTATTCCAGATATATAAAGAACGCCGGCTGAAATCGTATCATATTTTTTGGAAATGGCAATGGTTCGAGTGTGTTTTGAGATATAGTTTTTTCTATTGTTTTTTCGTTGAAGTTCTTGTCGAAACTTGATTTTGAGGGTCAAAAATGATAGCCTGTCCCCACGTGCATATTACAAATTAACGCGTGTGTAGTCCTGGCTTGCACGGCCATGCTCCGCTATTTAGGGCGGATTACTGCTCACCAAACACTTATCTATGCAAACTATTGCAAAGAAGGCATCTGCTGTGAAAACATCAGATAAGGGAGACCTCATAAAGGTCTATGAGATTGGATATCTTCTCGTCTCATCTATCCCGAAGGAGAAGGTTGCTGAAAATGTTTCAGCACTCAAAGACATCATTATTAAGAAGGGAGCAAAAATCATTTCTGAAGAAGCACCTGAATTCACTACATTGGCATACACTATGGTGAAGAAGATTGGTGCAGCAAATCACCGATTCAATGAAGGATACTTCGGTTGGATTAAGTTTGATCTTGCAGCAAGTGAGATTGAAAGTGTGAAGAAGGCATTCGAAGAGCATGTGAATATGCTCCGAGTTCTTGTTATCACAACTATTCGAGATACTACCTATCTCGGAAAGAAGGCTCCAGCTACTGCTCAATTGGAGGAGGCTGCTGTTGTTTCAGATGTTGCGAGCGAAGTTGCTCCAACAGACGTTATAACCAAGGCTCCTGCTTCAGCAGAAGAGATCGACAAGAGCATCGACGAAATGGTCAAATAGGCGTATTATTAGGTCTATAAGTAACTATTTCATCTATGTATCTCAACAAAGCAATGATTATCGGAAATCTCACACGAGATCCCGAAATGCGAGCACTTCCATCAGGTATTAAGGTCTGTTCTTTCAGTCTTGCTACAAATCGCGTCTGGAAAGACAAGAATAATGTGAAGCAAGAATCAGCCGATTATCACAACATTGTGGTTTTTGGACGACAAGCTGAAATCGCAGCGCAATACCTCCGAAAGGGAGCTAGCGTACTCGTCGAAGGCCGTATCCAGACACGTTCATGGGATGATAAGGACGGTTCAAAAAAGTATCGTACCGAAATCGTCGCAGACCGAGTTCAATTCGGACCTCGACCTACTGGTGGTACCGGAGCGCCATCTACAGCGAAGGCTGGCGATGACTTTGCCGAAAAGTCAGCAGCAGGAGCCTCATCAGCAAATGCAGCAGCACCACTCGACACGATAGAATATCCAGAAGATGAGATAAATCCCGATGACATTCCTTTCTAATTAATTAACTTATTATGAATTCAAATAAACAGTGTTTTTTCTGTCAGAACAACATTCGACACATCGATTATAAGGATACTGAGATCCTCAAGAAGTTTCTCAATCCTCACGCTCGAATGATTAGCCGAAAGAAGTCAGCCGTTTGTGCTGCTAGCCAGCGACAGCTCGCTACTGCAGTAAAGCGCGCTCGATTCATGGGACTTCTTCCATTCGTCGCTCGTTAAATAAAACAAAACACCTTATTCTTCAGATTCGGAAGTTTTTATGGTTAAAAACTTCCTGTTGCTCGGCTCGACAGCCTTGCAAACATCTTCAGAATAAGGTGTTTTGTTTTTATCTACTTGTTGACGCGTTCTCGGTATTCGCCGGTCTCGGTGTTTACCTTGATGATATCGCCTACGTTCACGAAGAATGGGGCAGTAATGACAGCACCAGTCTCAAGAGTGATAGCTTTGCCACCACCGCTTGCGGTATCTCCCTTGATACCTGGAGGTGCCTCAGTGACCTTGAGTTCAACTACGATAGGAAGTTTGAAACCAATTGATGCTTCTCCGAAGAGTACTTGCTGAACGATTGAATTAGGCTTCAAGAACTTCGCTTGAGGGCCAACAGTCTCCTCAGATACCTTGAATCGAGCACTTGGGTTCTCTGGGTCTGCAAACCAGTATTCACCACGGTTTACATAGAGATATTTCACATCCTTTGTCTCAATCTCAGCTTCAGGCATCTTCTCAGATTGGTGGAAAGAGTATTCGGTAACCTTTCCTGTGAAAAGATTCTTGAGCTTCGTTGCATTAACCGGCTTACGCTGCTGCTTACGGAATACGTGTGAAGAAAGCACTTCATACGGAGCACCGTCAAGCACGATAAACTTACGTTCTACTATTTCATTATATTCAAGCATTGCCATAGTTTCCCTAGGATACAGGGTCTCGGGATTTTGGTCAAGATTTTGCTTGGTAGAGCACCTGCGAGCCCTTATTGTTCCTCAGAGAGCTTGGTTCGTATCTGAGCGAGGATTTCTTGGCGGATAGAGTCATTTTCTTTCAAGAATTGACGTGTAGCGTCATAGCCACGGCCGAGTTTGACCTCTCCATAGACATATGAAATACCACTCTTCACAACGAGACCCATCTTCTCACCGAGAGCGATGATTTCACCCTCCTGTGAAATACCTTCGTTATACATAAGATCGAATTCTGTCTGGCGGAATGGGGCAGCGACCTTATTTTTCACGACTTTTACGCGGACACGACCGCCCATAATCTCTTCGCCCTTCTTGATCTGAGCAATTCGTCGAATATCGAGGCGTACTGAGGTGTAGAACTTGAGCGCTTTACCTCCTGGGGTGGTCTCTGGGTTACCGAACATCACACCGATCTGCATACGGATCTGATTGATGAAAATAACTACAGTCTTAGATCGGGCGACAATAGCCGTGAGCTTACGAAGAGCTTGTGACATAAGTCGAGCTTGCTTACCAACATGATGCGCACCCATATCTCCTTCGATCTCGTCCTTTGGAGTGAGGGCTGCGACTGAATCAATGACGATAACGTCCATTTTGCCAGATCGAACGAGAGATTCGACGATCTCGAGAGCCTGTTCACCATTGTCTGGCTGAGATATGAGGAGCTCATCAGTGCGTACACCAATGCGCTTAGAATATTCTGGATCCATTGCGTGTTCTGCATCTATGAATGCACAGATTCCACCGAGCTTCTGGGCTTCGGCAATGATGTGAAGGGAAAGGGTGGTCTTACCTGATGATTCTGGTCCGAAGATTTCAATAATACGTCCTCGAGGCATACCACCAACACCAAGCGCAGCATCAAGCCCAATCGATCCAGTAGGGATGGCATTGATATTGACCTTAGGCTTCTCACCAAGCTTCATGATGGAATCGTCACCGAACTTGGTACGAATAGCATCAAGTGTATCGCTGATAGAAAGTGATGGATCATCACGCTTCACAGATGCGTCCTTCTCTCGGTTGGTGATGGACTTGGTGCCTGCGGCTCGAGGAGTCTCTTCTGCTTCAGAAAGGGTAGAGTCATCGCTCGCAAGAACGGGTTCTTTTGTTTTTATTTGTTTTGCTTTTTTTGCTGCCATAATCATTTTGTTAGTTGGTAATCGTGCGAGCATAACTGTACCTCATAATACCTCAATTTTTAATCAA
>JBEBAU010000028.1:0-3173 GCA_041158765.1 Candidatus Parcubacteria bacterium
CCAATTGTTAATTAATACAGGAGAGCTGATTTTTTCACCGAGCGGTTACTCATCTCTACTGTGGGTAGCAAATACGGGCCGAAACCCTACTCTGCAACGTGGGGATACTCTACTATATAGAAAGAAGAAAGGCAACTAAATCCCAATAAAGGGCTATATTCCTGTAATAGCGTGAAATATATATGGAACAACGGGCTCAACGATACGCCAGAGGAAAAGTGCGATGATAATCATAAGCACGAATGAGTGTCGCTCGATCGAATAACGAAGCTTTTGGAAGAATGGGGTCTGCGGCAAAATACAAAAAAGGACCTTTGATCCATCAAGCGGTGGAATTGGAATAAGATTGAAAACAACAAGCACGATATTGATAAGTACAACATACGCAGCAAGCTCGAGGAACGATCCACTGAAAAAATCTGAAAAACGAATAAAAAGGCTGAAAATTACTGCGATAAGAAAGTTGGCGCTGACGCCCGCTGAAGCAATGAGGAGCTCTCCGATGCGCTTATTCTTTATGTTGTAAGGATTCCACTCTACAGGTTTTGCCCAACCAAATGTAAATGATCCTGCAGATGCAATAGAAGTTATGAAAGGAACCATAAATGAACCGAAAAACTCAAGATGCTTCAATGGATTCAAAGTAAGTCTCCCCTGTAGGCGAGGCGTTGGGTCCCCAAGAAGAACTGCAACATATCCGTGTGAAAGTTCATGAATCACAACAGACATGATGAGGATAACTATTGAAAATATGATGGTAATTGGTTCCATAACTTGCCAAATGTATATCATATGATAGCATAGTAAACCTATGGCAAAAACCTGTGCAATAACAAAGGTAGGTTCTCGAATGGGCGGTCGCTACTCGAACCGCACTCGTGCGACGCAATTTAACCCATGCGGCGCTATTCGAAAATACCCAAACCTCCAAAAGAAGCGTATTTATGTAGCTGAATTGAAGAAGACATTTGTCCTCAATATTTCAACTCGCGCTCTTAAGACTATTCAGAAGAACGGAGCATACGCAACTCTCAAAAAAGCTGGCCTTATATAAGAATATTGTTAGCGGCATAGATTATACGTTAGCCTCCCAAAGCCTCCACCCGGAGGCTTTTGCCGTCTGAGATGAACTTCGTCGTACCCTTCCTATCAAGAGCAAAAATTCGGACTGTTGGATATGCAAATAGATCAAATGCTGGATCTCTCGGTGGAGCTGGTTTTTTCACTTTCAGAAGTTTTGTTGATTTTTTTGCTTTTGTTGCAAGTTTTTTTGTCGTTGTGGCAATTGATTTTGCCACGGTAACTTTTACTGTAGTAGGTTTTGGACGTTGAGGCATTTTTGAAACAACAACGTATTTTGGGTGAATTTCTTTGAAAAAATTAGTTGAAACCTTGGTCGATGCAGCGCTACGGAATTGAACAACCTCTGCACTAGAAACATTCGAGGTTATACCCTGTTGAATCTTCTTATCTAGAAGATCAACAAGAAGAAAGCTGCTGGCTCCATATGTAATTCGAATTGGTGTAGATGTGCCACTCCATGTGACGGTAATATTTTCGCCCCCAAGACTATCGAGAATTTCATGGACAATACCCGTGGACGATGCAATATGAAGCTCCTTCCCTATGTCATATCTACTCGCAACATCAACGAGACCAATTTCATTCAAAGGATCTGCAGGATATACAAGAACATCGATCGCATGATGATAGAACGGCATTACTGTAGTTAATTTCCTAATAATATCGCTACCCTGTCCGCCGCCAATGAGCATGGTTTTGCCATGCGGGGTTTTCACAAAGATTGCAGAACCCTTCGTCACATCAAAAAAGTACACTTCGAGGACTTGTTCTCGATGTTCCCAGTGCCAGACATACCAAGTAAACCAACCACCAAATACCGCAAGAGTAATAAGTGGTATGGCGATCTTCTTGGAATATATCCGGCCAAGGATTTTTTGTAAAAAAGGATTTTGTATCACACAAAAAGCATATCAAAGTGAGATAAAATCCTAATAAAACCGCAACCAAAAATGGTATACTTACTATATGCAAAAAATCCCATACAAATTTGAAGAAAGAAAATTTGATATACCAGCCCTAAAAGGCATATCTGCGCGCACCATCGAAGAGCATATTAAGCTCTATTCTGGCTATGTGAAAAATGCCAATCTCATTCTCGAAAGAACTCAAGAAATGGCAAAAGACCTAGAGAAGAACGCATACGCAATACAAGAAATGAATCGTCGTTTCAGTTTTGAATTCAATGGCATTCGTAATCACGAAGTTTATTTTTCTTCTCTTGAAGGTGGGGCGAAATCATTTGGGAACACCCCTGAAGCAAGCACCCTCAAATCTGCAATCGAAACAACGTGGGGTTCTTTTGATATCTGGCTCACTAATTTCAAGGCTCTTGCCCTCACCCGTGGTATCGGTTGGGCAATACTCTATTATGACCGCGCTTCTGATCAACTCATGAATGCATGGATTGACGAACAACACCTTGGTCAACTCCAAAACTGCGCCGCTATTCTTGCTATTGATATGTGGGAGCACTCATTTGTCGCTGACTATCAACCTTCCGGCAAAAAACAGTATGTTGAAGATTTTTTCACAAATCTCAATTGGGAAACAATCGAAGATAATTTTAAACAGGCAAAAAAGTAACATAGCGATTAGAGGAAAATAAAAAGCACCTTTCATGGGGTGCTTATTTTTGTGACCACACACTTTTCTGCAGAAAAGCTGCGAAAGACAAGTGTTCGTGAACAAAACTTGCTAGACCGTTTACCGATCCTTCGCGCAAAAACAGAGAGAGGTTGGCTGATGTGATCCCGACAACTTCAATATCAGTGACAACCTTCGAATTCTTGCGGCGGCTAAACGCCATAAATAACACGGTGCGACGACCACAAGCGATCACCGCCGGGTTGTTCACGAAGATATTTACCACACCATCATCCTTGATCTGATAACCGCCGACCCACACCCTTGGCTGCCCGAGATTCCCCACGAGAAAGGGAAAGTTGTGCCGAGAGATGGTGTAAAGGTGGTTGACTTGGACGTTCTCTGGATCGACACCGCCCAGATAGACGACGGGGACAGTTTGTTTTGCCATATATTATCCTGGTTTTTTTGGTGATTTTTGAGGTTTATACCGGATGGTAGCCAGA
>JBEBAU010000029.1:0-9571 GCA_041158765.1 Candidatus Parcubacteria bacterium
TTATGGGTTCAGGTATCGTGCTCGGTGCAGTTTCAAGTTATCTTGCAGTGCGACGATATCTCAATGTGTAATAAATCGTGATTAGATATGAAGGGTCAAAATAGTGGGGTGACTAAAAATAAAGTATATTTTCGGAGCGCTTCAGCGAGACAAAATAGTGCAATAGCAAAAATTCGGACAGCTGGATTCTCTGGTCGTGTATATGCAGTTGTCCGAAAAATACAATCTGGTACTACTATGACATATCGTGAGGTGGCGCAACGCGCAGGAAGCCCAAAAGCGTTTCGTGCAGTTGGGAATATTCTGAACAAAAACTTCGATCCGAATATTCCGTGTCATCGAGTTATCAGATCTGACGGTGTGATAGGAGGATACAATCGTGGTTCATCAAAAAAAATACGCCGTTTGCGAAAAGAGGGTGCATTGCGTTGAGAATTAAGCGGTGTAAACTATCATGTATATATGAAACCTGTTCGAGACAAATATAGTGCTGTGTGGGTATCTCACTCATCAATGGGGGATTTTTTGAAGTGTCCGCGCGCGTACTATCTCCATAATGTGTATAAGGATCCGAAGACTCGACGCAAAATTAATATCACTACACCAGCGCTCGCTCTCGGTGTTGCGGTGCATGAGGTAGTGGAAGGTCTTGCGGATTTTCCTGCAGAGAAACGAGCTAGCATGGCAACCGAAACAGCACTTATTGAGCGCCTTGGTATTGCTTGGAAAAAGGTATCTGGTAAAAAGGGTGGTTTCAGAACTCCAGAACAAGAAGCAGAAATGCGTACTCGAGCTGAAGCGATGCTTCGTCGTGTTGCTGGACATGCAGAACCGCTGCTACTTAAGACAGTGAAACTTCCAAATGGCAACAGTGATATGCCACCAAATTTCTATATTAATGATGAAGACAATATTATTCTCTGTGGAAAGGTTGACTGGCTTATATATCGTCCTGAGGATAATACGTTGCATATTCTTGATTTCAAAACAGGAAAGAATGAAGAAAGTGGGGAGTCGTTGCAGCTTCCGATTTATCAGTTATTGCTTGCGAATTTGCAGAAGCGCAAGGTGAATGGTGCAAGCTATTGGTATATTGATCGTGATGATACACCAATTGAGGTTGATTTGCCGTCAGTAGAGGAGTCGTATAAGCGGGTTATTGTGGTTGCTCGACAGGTTGCTGCTGCGCGGGCAAAAGCCGCACTTGAAGGCCCTGATGCGGCATTCATTTGCCCGCGCGTTCTTGATGGTAGTGGAAGTGATTGCTTCGCATGTCGGCCTTTTGAGCGAATCTTGCGCGGGGAAGCAGAATATATTGGTGTTGGTGAATACAATCAGGATTTGTTCATGTTGCCGGAATAGGCTGTGCTAAATTGTTCAGCTTGGTCTACTTCTTGAAGCATTGTTTGTGCGATTCTTGTGTAGCGAGAGATATGGGTTTTTAGGTACTCAAGGTGAATGGTCGAGTCTATTCTTTCACACCTTGCTGCAAGTTCTAAGGATTTCATGCTTTGTTTGAGGATATTGGTAGCAATATTCTTTGCACACTTTTTCCAAAAAATACTTTCGAGATGGTGTATGTCTTCGGTAATCTCACCATGAGTTGTGTGTCGATTCGCATGGTGACGCAGTATTTCAGTTACAGGTGTGGATCGTTTCAGGGCGAGGTCTTCTTTCCAATCATGGGCATCATCAGAGAGTTGTCGTGCAGCAATGTATTTTTTCAAGCATTGTGTGAATGTTTCCGCATACATTTTAGATGTCTTTGCGAGATTTGTTCTTGCATCAATTGCCAAAAGTGCGGGTAGTGCATGACCAAATGACTTTTGTACAATAGAGGTTTGGATGCCGCACAATTCCAAATAATGAGCGGCATCCATTTCATCTAGAGATTTCCGCCATGTATTAGATTGGAAGTATGTATTTTCACAAATGTGTCGGTGCAACAGTCTCGACAATGGTAGAAGTTTCACATTCTTTACATAGTCTGCTTCCGGACTGTCCATAATTTCATCATCAATTGTATATGCAATCCAAGCGAGCGCACTCATTGCGCCAATATCAATTGACGAGCGACTTTTTGTGAGAGAGTAGGGAAGAAGGATGATTTCATGCCAATGACGCGAATTCCTTAGTCGCAGCAGGTGCTTCTCAAATTCATCTTGAAGTACTCTGGGAATCTTGTGTTTTTCTTGCTCGAGTCTACGCAGGATTCTATTTTCAATAATTTTTTGCTCCAGGCTTTTTTGTCTAGCAATTTGAGTATCACCTCCTGTATTCAACTGTCCGAATTTTTGATTTGAGCATATTTCATCTCTCGGGGCGGCACGAATAAGTTCCAATAATTCAATTAATATTGAAATTTCAAATATATATGATGTTGCATATTCAGTTACATTTTCATGGATTTTTTCCACATATAGCGGCGTCAAATCTCGATTTTTATTGGAAATCTCTTCAATATCAATACGATCAATAATATCAGCCACGCTACCAAGCGACTCACCGAGACGAATAAGCGAAATAGCTGCGAGTATATAATGTGAGATCGGAGAATCAATTTGTATGCATTCTCTTATCTGGTTTATGAGCTGTTGCTTCTTGTCCCCGTAATATCCTCGCGTAATGAAATATAAAGACAGGATTTTGTTGTGATAGTAGAGTGAATTGAGCCTGCGTTCGTCAATATGTTGATCGATATAGGTAGTGAGCTCAGGGAGCGATATGTGCAGTTTTGAGAGCATGTACTGGATATTCGCATTAACACCGATATCAATATCATTGTGTTCGCGGTCTTTCATTATCCATGTGAAATACGGGCCACCAAACGTAACTTCTTGCCTAATAAGTGTCTTGGTAATTGAGGCGAGCATTTCGGGGAATTCTGTTTCAGAGATTTTTTGCCAGTCTATAAATGCCGCTATGGCACAACAAGTGTCATCAAGGTCATCAGGGTATTTTGATTGTTCCGCTGTGTAACTCCATGTCCAGTGGGCACTTTTCGTCTTTATGATTTGTTGAAATAGCATATCTGCGATGTTTTGAGCCGAGGGGCGATTTTTTGAGAGGGTTAAGGCCTGAAGGGTAAGTGTCAGCGGGAAAATTACTCCAGTTTTGTTACTAGTTTCATCTCTTTTTACTTCTTCGGTGAGCAACACCAAAAGCTGCTCGATTGTTGTATCGATATTTGTACAATTCATATTATTTTGTGTGAGGCTAGGTTAGTTCGGGAGAGTGATAGACATTTTTGTTCCAATATTCGGCTTACTTTCGACAGATATCGTGCCGCCAAGTTCTGTGACGAGTGTTTTCACTGTTGCGAGCCCGATACCGCTACCATGTTCAGCAGACTTTGTGGTGAAGAAGGGTTCGAATATACGTTGTATGTTTTCTGCTTGTATTCCAGAGCCTCTATCTGTAATTTCAATTACTGCATTATTCATCTTTTTGATGATAGAGATTGTGATGACTTTGTTTGTGTTTTGAATAATACCGCTGTACGCATCAATTGAATTTGATATAAGATTGAGAAGTATGCGCTCGATACTCAATGGGTCATGATTAATTTCTTCAGCTTGTACAACCTCAATTGCAACACCAGCATTACGGAGTTTGTACCCAAGGATTTTTTCTAGGCGAGCAAGTGTCTCCGCTGTATTGCATGGACCTGATACTTGCTCATGCTTCATTATTTTCCTTACTGATTCCATAAATGAGCCCATTTTGCGTGAGGCCTCTATGGTTTTGTTGATAGACTGCTTGAGTTCGGCAAGCTCCTTCTGTCCAACTTGTTGTTCAAGGGTGTTCACGCCAAGTCCAATCGAGGTAAGTGGAGTCATGAGATCATGGAATAATCCTTGTGCCAACTTTCCGAATTCAGCTGATCTCGATAGATACTGCATCTGTTCAAGCTGGAGCTGTCTTAATGATTCAGTACGAAGCGCAACCGTTATCTCAAGGTTATCACGTTCTTTTTTCAATTCCTTCTCGGATTTTTGAGCGCGATGCAATGAACGCTCTATCTCCTTGTTTGAAAGCCATGACAGCATAGTAATAAAGAGAAATATGCTTGCATACGTGATGATATCTGTTGTGCTAATGGGAAGATATTTCCATGGTTGTGGACCGAGAATTTGATATTCATGAATACCAAGAAGTGACAAGATACATATCATTATGATCGATATGATCATGCCGCAGCGAGTACCAATAAGAATACTCGAAGCAACTATCACAAGAGTGGTTGTAAGAAGTGTAGCTGGAAGACTCGCACCCCATCGGTATCCACAATATATTGTCCCAAGCATATAGAGACCAATCAGGACGTACGATGCGATACGGGAATAGCCCTTTTTCGAAAGTATAAATAAGCTTGAAAAAAGAACAAGAATACCAGTGAAGGGAATAAGAGATACTCCATCGTACGGTATCTCGAATGTTGCGAGATTATATATGATTGTCCCATCAAGAATCGCGAGAAATACAATCGAGGTCAATAGGATGACATTAAGTATAAGTTCTTGTCTACGAGCATCTTCGTCTTTTGATATTGGTTGTAGAAGCACCGCAATACGCTTTTGGATAAAGCGTATTGCGGTGCGACCAGAGCTAATTGTGGTAGCTAGCCATTCCATGGGGCAAACTGTGCATTAGGCTCGAATGAGGCATTGTCGATATTCTCTCGACTTTCTGCATTACGCAAGAGGTTTTGCATGAGTATATTCATGTTGTATGTGTATTATACGATAATTGATTGTACCGACCTATACAATCCATATCATCATACTGATTCATGATGAAATTCCTTTCAAAAAAGTATGAAATCCAAATAAAATTATGATTGCATATCAATAATGTAGCCACGTCCAGGTATATTCCTAATGATGTCATTACGACCACCCATATTCACCTTTTTTCGAAGATTAAGAATATGCGCTTCAATGGTATTTGAAAAAGGATCACTATCAGCATTCCATACGTGTTCCATAATCATTCCACGAGAGAGGATAGAGCCCTGATTTTTCATCAAATACTCAAGAAGGCTGTATTCTTTGCGGGTGAGATATATCGGTACACCACCGCGAGTTGCACTCTGGCGTTCGGTGTCTATGATGAGATCCATTGCAATAAGTCGTGATGTTTGGATCTTCTTCGGTCTACGGGCGAGTGCTTTTATTCGAGCATTGAGTTCTTCGAATGAAAATGGTTTTGTTATGTAATCATCAGCGCCTTTTTCGAGAGCGTCAATCTTAGTAATAGTATCTGTTGTGGCTGAAAGGAAAAGAACAGCGGTTTCTTTGCCGGCAGCACGAATTTCCTCACAGACTTTTATGCCGTTTTTCTTGGGTAGAGAATAATCAAGGATAATTACATCATATGCATTCACTCGTGCAATATAGGACCCCTCTGCTCCATCACGAGCAATATCGACTGTGTGCGCATTCGATTCCAGGCTCATTTTCATGAAGTCTGAAATATCAGCATCATCCTCGACGATAAGTATTTTCATAACCCTCTAAGTATACTTGTCGAAAGTGACGTTCGTCGACTTTTTCCGTGGAAAACTTTCACAAAAAATTCATAAAGATTTTATCTCCAATATGCTATACTGTTTGAACTGTGAATAACTTCCCGCACCATATTTTCAGTGCTTTTATCGATAATCTCCAAGCTATTGTTGAACATGGGGGATATACGCTTCTATTCATTACCTCTATTCTTGAGGGAATACCACTATTGGGAGCAGTTATACCGGGGCAGACGATTATCATTCTCGGTGGTTTTTTTGCAAAAATAGGCGTCTTGAAACTCACTCCAGTTATCATATACGGTACACTAGGAGCTATTATTGGGGATGCACTTTCGTTTGAACTCGGAAGGAAATACGGCTACGCTTTTCTCGACAAAGTCCGTTCATATCTTTCAATCAAGGTTGAACATATCGAGAAAGCAAAAGCAGTGATCGCGACACATACTGGCAAAGCCATTATTATTGGACGTTTCAATCCGCTAACTCGTACACTCACCTCATTCCTTGTTGGAGCAAGCGGTGCACATATCAAGAAGTTTTGGTTCTACGATATTATCGGGTGTGTTACATGGGCGGTGAGCTCGGTCCTTATTGGATATATATTTGGTGCTGGATATGAGACTGCAGCGGGGTATTTTGGTAAGTTTGTACTCGCGGGTATTATTATTGCACTCCTTATTTTGTGGGCGTATCGTTTCATCAATTCTCGTTGGCACATCTTCGTTAGATATGATATTTTCACACTTGCTCTGGTTATTCTTTCACTCTATGCAACATTTGAAACAATTCAGGATGCAGTCGGACGTTATGCACCAATGATACATCTTGATATTGCAATTAATCTCTGGATGACAGCTCATATTGTGCCGGCGATTACGGAAATAATGAAATACATAACGCATATATTCAGTCCGACAGTGTTTTCACTTGTCGCACTTGTCGCTATTGTTGGTTATGGGTGGAAAAAGAAGTGGCAGCAAGCTGCTCTCATTGCAATATCATTTGGAGGAATTACTTTTTGGACATGGCTCCTCAAAGAATTGATAGAGCGTACTAGACCGATTACCGGTCTTATCTCTGAGACTGGATATAGTTTCCCAAGTGGGCATGCGGCTTTTGCTGCTTGTGCGGGCGTGGTCGCGGTATATCTTTATTGTCTCCATATCAAGAATCTCCACATGCGAGAGCTCGCTATTACCGCCATTGTTCTCACGAGCTTCCTCATTGCTTTCACTCGAATCTATCTCGGCGTGCATTGGTTCAGTGATATTGTTGCGGGGTATGCGCTCGGCGTGTTCGCGGCCTCATTTGCAGTCCTTTTCATCAAATACTTGAGCGCTCTTGTGAAGCCTATTCGGGTGAAATAATATACAAAAAAACACCCGCTCGGGTGTTTTCTTGTTATCTGTATTATGGATTGAGGCGCTTCACGTCACGAGGGAGATAGGTTGCTTCGCGGACGTTCGGCAAGTCGAGAAGCTTCATAATAATTCGACTCGGACCCATACCTCCTCCACCGTGCGCAGGAACTCCGTATCGGAAGAAATTCAAATAGTCCTTGAGAGCCTCGAGTGACATACCCTTGTCTTTTGCTTGCTTCTCGAGAATTTCAATTCTATGTTCACGCTGTGCGAGTGTAGTAATCTCAATACCTCGATAGAGAAGGTCAGCACGCTTCGAACGATCATTGTCATTAGCGTGGCGCATATGATAGAACGCACTCTTAGATTTGTGATAATCAGTGATGAAAACAAAATCATGATTGTGAGTCTTCTTCACGTATTCTGAAATAGCACGCTCTTCTTCTGGGGAAAGGTCATGTTCTTCACCGCTTGATACGGGGCCAGTTGCTCCACCAACAGTTGAAAGAAGCTTCTTCGCTTCAACCATAGGAATACGAGGGAATGGGCGAGAAGGAATCTCGATATTGAGATCAGGGAAATCGCTCTTCAATTGGGTGAAAGCCGAAACAAGCATACCTTCTTCTTCATCCATGAGATCATGGTGACTCTCGATATTTGCCATCTCGAAGTCGAAACCGATGAATTCGGTGAGGTGTCGTGTGGTGAATGAAAGTTCTGCTCGGAAAACAGGACCCACCATGAATACTCGGTCGAAACCACTCGCCATAGCCATTTGTTTGTAGAATTGAGGAGATTGAGCGAGGTAGGCTTTGCGATCGAAGTAATTTACTTCGAAAACTTCAGCGCCTGTCTCTGACGGTGTACTCATGAATGATGGCGTATATATCTGAATGAAATTATTATCAGACCAGTATTTGCGGAGGCCCTTTTCAAATGAAGTCCAGACTTTGAAGATTTTTGTCTTCTCAGGCTTGCGGAGATCGATCCATCGATAGTCGAAGCGTGTAGGAGCTTCGGTCTCTTCGCCACCTTTGATAGTAACGACTGGGATAGGGAGCTCAGGTGCTGCCATCGAGACAACCTCGACAGTAGCAACTTGAATCTCAATGCCACCTGGAGCTTGCTTGGCTGCAACTAACTTACCAACGACAGTGATGTATGACTCAGTGGTAATCTTCTTGAGCTCGGTGATGAGTGCTTCGCCGAGGAAAACACACTGCACCATACCAGTCACGTTACGGAGGGTAATGAAGCCAACCTTGCCCTGATTTCGGCTTGAATGCACGAAACCATTCACAGTGAGGGTAAGGGCTGTATCTGCATCAGCTGAGCCTGTATGAGCCGCCAATAACGCAGGGAATTCGCTAATTGATAGTGTCTTTTTCATATATTTGTGAAGTCATTATAGCTCGATTTTGAGCGGTTTGCGAGGGTCGTGCACAACGAGGATTTCAATTGACATTTTATCATAAAAATAGTATAGTTTTGCGCAGCGATTGGTATTGCCTTCCAATCATTCTTGATGCGTGTTTTCGGCCCGAGAGTATCGCTCCGAAGATGGGATAGTATCCCTTTCAAGAACAGTAGTTACAAAACAAACAAACTAAAACAAAGAGGCATATGGAGCTAGTTGAAAAATGAATACAAGTTCAAATCCGAATCCTCAAAAAGATCCGTTTACGGTTTTGATGGAATTCGCCACGCTAAAAAAGTTGGTCCACGGAAAACTCTCAGCTGATGATATCCGCTGGGTGGTTAAGAACTACAACAAGCAGTATTCGAACGTTAACGGAACTGCGTGCTCGGAGTATCAGTATCTCGCGCGAATTCTGTTGTTCTTCCGCTGCGTGCGAGCGGTCTTCATTGGCTTCTTGGCCGGTCTGGTGGCACTCAGTGTTGCTCAGGAAGATATTGGCCTCGTGTTGCCAGTTTTCTTGGGGTGTTCAATTGTTTTGTATGTCTCCTTCGGGAAGGTGTATGAAGCACTCATGGACGGATGGCTTGAGACTAATTGGAAAGAGCGGGCATTTTTTCGGGAAATATATCGGCTGGAACAACTGGCCGGTGTTTATCAACAAGACGAAGGTTCACTTTCAGGTCTGGCAGGAACTGGTCCTGAAATCTGGGGTGGGGGAATTCCTATCCATGTTCTCACGAATTGTCGTAATGCTATCCTGCTGCAATGTTGCTACGTCAGAAAAGCAGAAACTGCTCCAGGGCCGAGAGATCAGGCGGCAATTAGTTCGATGCAAAGAGACGCCAAACGCGATTTCAAATTATTGCAAAAGTTTGGCGTGATCTCAGCCGAAGAACACATCGGCCGGCTCTATCGTGATGTTGATCAGATAAAGCCGGCAAAACCGGTGAAAAATTGAAAGCAAAATTCAAAAAGCGCATTGTCCATCGGACAATGCGCTCTTTTCTTTCTCTAAGGGGCTCTTTGTACGGTATTATTTTTTGAAAACTGCTTTTCCAGCGTACTTAGCCTTCTTGCCGAGAGCTTGCTCGATACGGAGAAGCTGATTGTACTTCGCAACACGATCGGTACGTGAGAGGGAACCAGTCTTGATCTGACCTACGCCAGTACCAACTGCGAAGTCTGCGATAGTTGTGTCTTCAGTTTCACCTGAACGATGTGAAATAATAGAAGTATATCCAGCCTTCTGACCAAGAGCGA
>JBEBAU010000030.1:0-8022 GCA_041158765.1 Candidatus Parcubacteria bacterium
GAAAAGCCCTGCATACACAGCGTACACTGCGCACATTGTCGCAAATGAAAAAGATGATACGGTAAAAACTGCTCCCGGCAAATGCGCTGACACACGAACAACCCATAATTCATACGATAAGAGTGCATATGTTGGTATCGCAAAAAGGAATGCTACCCAATACCCTATCCAACCCCATAGATATCCACCGAGTCCGATAGCAGTGACTACAAACATTGTTGCTGGAATCATCGGCAAGACAAGAATATTCACGATAACACCAATCACAGATATCTGTCCCATGAGATAGAAGATAAATGGTGAAACAAAAATCTGCGTAGCAAAAGTTGTCGCAATAAGCCCACGCAAACCGGCAAATTCAGGAATATGAATACGTTCGAGCAATCCCTCTAGTGGTGATGCGAGAAGTACCAATGCAAGTGTCGCAAGAAATGAAAGCTGAAATGATGGATCATGTATGAGGATACTCGGATTTTGGAAAATCATAAGGTACGCTGCAATACCAAGTGCTCTACCAACTTGATACTGCCGATACGCAAGCTCCCCTACGAGACCAATCATTGCCATAATGCATGAGCGAACTACAGTTGCTCCCCCTCCAACGAGAATACAGAACAAAATCATAGCAATACCACCAATAATAATTGCAGATGAGCGTGGCAAAAATGAGAGCATCCTGCGTATAGCCACAGCAACAATAGTAATATTGTATCCAGACAAAACGACAATATGAATAAGCCCCGCTCGACGAAAATCATCAATGAGATCTTTTCCCAACGCGCTTTTTTCACCCACAACAAGTCCTCCTGCAAGAGATGTTTGGGGCTCTCCAAGGACGGCTTTGATATGAGAAAGAAATTGGTGCTTTATGTGTATGAGTTTTGCGACAACAGGATTACCTCTATTATGAGCAATAACTTGTATTGTGGGATTTTTTACTTGAAAGTAAATATCGTCTTTTGCTAAGAAATGTTCATAGTCGAACACTTGCCCATTTTCGCTTTTGAAACTTCGTGGCTTGAACAATGCCTTGCCAGATATTTCTATTTCATCTCCATATGCATACTTCGGATAGCGGGCGGTCTGAACAAGCACACGAATCTTATCCTCAGAAGCACCGACGATTGTTACAGGAAATGATTGCCACAGACCTTTGTCCTGTGGATCATCATCAATAATACCGATATAGCTATCTTGTTCTGCAAGAATTGGTGGAGGCTGCTGAAAATAGAACCAATACCTTATACCAAGCACAAGAAGTGCAACAATCAATAATAGGACTTCCCACTTTTTTCGACTTTTTATTTTTGCTGAAATATCCACCCACCCATACTAGCGAACGAAGATGAAATCCTAATAAAATTATTTTGAAGAAGAAAATTCTGCAACAAGAACACGTTCTTCACCAGCAGAGAGAGCTTTTTTGAAACGAGCACCACGAGTCCCTTTCACTCGACTTTCACACTCAGCCCATGATTGATGCACCATAACCTTTCCATCAACTGAACTTACATATGAATACGCTTTTGCTTTTGAACGGCTGTTTTTTTCACTCTTTTCTGCAGAACGCTCTCGCACAGCAGAACTATCAATAGCAATATTCAAAATATCTTTGATCGAATAGCCTGAAAGTGATCCATCATAGAGCTCAGGAGCGGTGGTATCTGCAAATCCAGTAGCAATGACGTCGCATCGTTCATTTCCCGCAATACCAATGTGCCCGCCAACATATGTCCATGTGATGCTCACTGGTTTGACTGAATCAACGGCTTCGACAAGCGCCTCCCACAAATCACGATTTGAAACATCTTCTTTTTGAGATGTTTTCCAGCCTTTTGCCTGCCAACCTTTCACCCATTTGGTAATACCATTAATAAGATACGATGAATCAGTACAAATAGTGATTGCGGAACCATTCGGAATCGTGCCGAATAATTCGGAAACCTTCCGAATGCCACCAATAGCCGCCATAATCTCCATACGATTGTTAGTTGTCGGCTTTTCTCCACCACCAATTTCAATAACCCTATCCTGATCAGATACAACAATAACCGAACCCCAACCGCCAGGACCAGGATTCCCTCGAGATGAACCGTCAGTAAAAATCACTATTTTCATAGGCTACAGTATATCAACAATTCGTAAGCGAAGCTCGGTACGTCCACGAAACATCGATTTTTCAAATGTTGCAATAAGGTCTATCGGCATATCGGCACGCAATTCCCTACCAGCACCGAGTGTTTCATTCCACATTTCTGGAGTCATGAAAAAACCAATCGCTTTTATTGGATACTTCCCAACTCCAAACGCAAGTTCGAGATGATTCTTTTCTTTGCCGAAACTCTTCACTTCAACAGGTCGCACATTACGGAATATGAAGACAGGTTTTGGATTACCAGTTCCGAATGGAGCCAGCTTTTCAATATGTGCATACGTATTCCATGAAACATGATCAATTGAAAGCTCAGCATCAACATATTGTTCATCACCAATGACAGCGCCACTATTTTCAAGTGTCCGAATTTTTGAAAGAGCCTCCACAAGTGCCTCCTCAACCCGATGAACCATGTCTTTTGAAACGGCAAATCCTCCAGATTGAGAGTGTCCTCCGTATTGAATAAATAATCCCGGATGTGTCTCAGACGCCACGCGCATAATTTCAACTAGATTAGTAACACCGTCAGAACGGCATGAACCCTTGAGCACGCCATCGCCATCACGACCCCAGAGATATACCGGACACGTGAATTCCTCTGCGAGGGTATTCGCTACAAGACCGAGTAGCGAAGGTTTCCATTTTGGATTTCCTGTGAAAATAAGCGTCGGCTTCTCTGTCGTACCATATCGCTCTTTCATCACTTTTTTTACCTCCTTCGCAATCACTGCAACGGCCGCTTTGCGTTCATCATTAATTGCATTGAGATGATCAGCTGCAAGATCCGCCTCTGTTTCATCGTCAGTTGCAAGTAGACGAAAGGCGTCCATCGGTACTCCCATACGTGATGCAGCATTGATACGAGGACCGATAGTGAAACCAATATCATCTTCGACAAGGTGTTTCTGGGCTACGCCGAGTTTGCTAAGTAATCGCACAAGACCCAATCTCGGCGACATACGCAAAACTCGAAGACCGTAGTGAGCAAAAGCTCGATTTTCACCAGTAAGTGGCACCATATCTGACAAAGTTGCAATGCCAATCATATCAAGCAGCCATTTTTCCCAGCCGCTTTTTACTA
Organism: Candidatus Parcubacteria bacterium; assembly: GCA_041158765.1. Taxonomy (GTDB): domain Bacteria; phylum Patescibacteriota; class Minisyncoccia; order Phycocordibacterales; family PALSA-1337; genus JAQBRD01. The sequence continues at coordinate 3,237 of JBEBAU010000030.1, forward strand.
GAGCCTCGCTTGTCAATGGATTCTTCCCACGAATAGCCAAAGCTTGTATCACCTTATAAATTACCCCTGCACCACAAAGCATTTTTTCTGGATATAAACAGTCGGACTGTTTTGGATTCACAATTGCATATGCTGGTGGCAAAATTTCCCCAGGAAGATGGTGATCCGTAACAATCACATCAATACCCTTCTCTTGCGCAAGCCTCACACACCCAACATCCGCAATACCACAATCAATCGTAATAAGTAATTTGACTCCATCTTGTACGAAGCGTTCAATCGCTTCTTCATTCAAACCAAAGCCTTCATCGTGTCGATGTGGAATATAATTGGTGAAATTTTTGAAACCAATCTTTTTGAAAAAATCATGTAGAGCAACACCGGCAGGAATTCCATCTGTATCATAATCACTATAAATAACTGTTTTTTCTTCACTACCAACCGCGCGAAGAATACGCTCAACAGCTTTTTCCATTCCTGCAAGCAAAAATGGATCGTGTGTATCACGATCATAATCAGGATTAATGAAACGCTCAGCCGTATCTACATCAGTAATACCACGATGGAATAGGAGGTGTGCCAACATATCAGGATACGCTACAAGCTTCGAGCGATCAGCATCGCTCAGAGCTGGACGCACTGAGTACTTGCTCTTTTTTGTCTTTTTTTCTTTTGGCATAGCGGGCATTCAGAGAGTATACCATGTGACATTAATTGAAATTATCGCTATACTTTGAATATGAAAAATGTCGAGCAAAATTGCGTATTCTGCAAAATCATAGCCAAGCAAATACCGTCAACCACCGTCTTTGAAGACGAACATTTCCTTGCTTTTCTCTCGATAGACCCTCGATCACCCGGACACACGCTCATTATTCCCAAGGAGCACTATCGATGGGTTTGGGATGTTCCTGCGCCTCTCTATACTGACTATTTCTCTCTCGCAAAAAAGATCGCCGAGGCTCAAAAAAAGGCTTTCAGCCAAGAACTTGTTTGTGCACATGTAGAAGGCGAAGAAGTCCCTCATGCGCATATTTGGATATATCCCGATCGTACAACACCAGGAGACAAAAAAGACTTTGAAGGTAATGCTATGAAAATCCGCGAAGCCCTCGCAAAACAAGGCTAGCTTTTTTCATCCTTTACTACTTCTCGAGTGCCTGTATACCCGGTAGTGTTTCATTCGCGAGGAAATCAAGCATTGCTCCTCCTCCAGTTGAAATGAAGCTGAATTTGCTTTCGATACCGAGTTCAGCAATTGTTGCGAGCGTATCTCCCCCTCCAACGATAGTCTTCGCGCCACGACCAGTTGCTTCAGCGATTTTTTGAGCAAGAGCGAGTGTTGGCTGTTTATAGCCTTTTTCATATGCACCAAGTGGACCATTCCAAAGAATGTATTTTGCTTGAGCGATTTTTTCACCGAGAGCAATAACTGTTTGAGGACCAGCATCATAAACAATGTCACCTGCGCTAAGAGTATTGATAGGCTTCACGCTATTGCTTGTTCCTGACAAGACATTAGCATCTGATGGCAGCATAAGCTTAGGGCTACCTGAAAATCGAGACAATTTGAAATTCTCAGGAGATACGAGCGAAGCACCAACTTCAATACCCGCTTCTTTGAAAAAGTTATTTGCGAGTGCTCCACCAACAAAAACTGTATCCGCAACATTCATGAACTTTTCAATAAGAGGAAGTTTGGTATCGAATTTCGCCCCACAAAGTATGAATAAGAATGGCCTATCAGTCACTGGATCTGGATGAAAAGCAGAACTCAAATGAACAATCTCTTGCTCAAGAAGAGGGCCACAATAACTTGGAAGAAATTCTGTTACTGCACAAACCGAAGCGTGTTCACGGTGAGAAACAGAGAATGCATCATTCACATAGATATCAGCAAGAGATGCAAGCTCTTTTGCAAAGACCGTATCATTGTTTTTTTCACCAGGATTTATGCGAAGGTTTTCGAGCAAAATACAATCGCCATCATGCAATTCTTCAATCTGAGGAAGAGCGTTGCGATAATTTCGTACAAAACCACATGAAACACCGAGCATTTTCAATCTATCGGCAATTGGAGCAAGTGTCGGTCCCCCATTAGCTTCAGATGTCTCAATATGGCTTATCATAATGACTCGCACGCCAGCCTCACGAAGCATGGTAATTGTTGGTAATGCTACTCTAATTCGGAAATCATCAACAACACGGCCGTTAGCAACCGGCACATTGAAATCAAAACGCACAAGAACTTTCACCCCTTTCAAATCTGCTGATTTTAATTCACGAAGAAATTTCATTCTAAATAATTACCAATTAGAGTGCGTCTACAACCTTCAAAAGCTCACTGAAACCAATAGGATTCACGCTTTCACGTCCAACAAGCAAACCGTCTACAGCACCTTTTGAAATAATTTCACCAGCATTACGGAAATTAACTGAACCTCCATACAATACACGAACTTGTGTAGATTCATCTTGGCCGTACATATCCGCGAGAACTTTTCTGATGAAAATAGTCATTTCCTGAACAATTCCTGGGTCCATCGCTTCCTTAGCTCCAATTGCCCAGATAGGTTCATATGCGACTACGATATGTTTTGTGTATTTTTTTGAAATAAGAGCGAGAGATGCTTTTATTTGATCTCTCAGTGGATCGAGGTATGCTCCCTGATTGTCATGAATCTTTTCACCGACACACACAACAGCATTCATACCAGCATCAATAACTTGCTGTGCCTTTTTTGCGACGATTTCATCTGTTTCACCTGCAGCACGACGTTCAGAATGTCCAACTATCACGTATTTTGCATCCATGTCACGCACCATTGCAGCACTCACTTCTCCAGTGAACGATCCTCTCTCTTCAATTGAGATATTTTGAGCTCCGAGCAATAGTGGTGAAGTGCTTTTTGCTGAGAGCACAAGATTCATGAATGGAAATGGTGGACAAACAACTACATCAACCTTTGAAAGCTGTGCGGAGACCTTGCGCGCATCCTTTATGATGCGTTTTGCCTCATCGGTCGTGTCTGGATTCATTTTCCAATTTCCAACAACAAGTTTTCGTTTCATTCGAATAGTATATCATGTCAAACTACTTCACTTCCCCCCAAGAAATGGTCTGATATTGGTTTGATACTGATGGAAATGAAGGTGGTGGACTGTATAGGAGATTTGAGTCATAAATAATATTTCGTATTTGATATCCCGTACCATTGGTATATGCAAAGCCGTATCGAATATTGGTAGCCAACATACCATAGAGCGTCAAAGTATCTCTAATGTGATAACTTGAACCGCCGGAACAGCTCGAGCTGTAATAGTAGCGCCCTACACGGCCATTTTGAGCAATAATAGCAGCGTCAATTCGGAATGTATCATCGCTATACAGCCCAACATTGAAATCTCCTTGCGCAATAAGCGCAATTGCATCTGTTCCATCATAATTTGTGTACTGAAGATTGGTATTAACCGTAATGTTTTTTTGTTGACTTGGACTGTATGGGAAACTTCCTGCTGCAATTGTAAGTCGTGCACCATTTATTTGACCATCAACCCATACATGGTCTTCAACGAAGATAATACCGTTAGTTGGAAAAGCGTAATTTCCCAAAAGTGTCTGACTATTGATGCTCCATGTACCCCAATTTGTTTGCCCTGCAGTATTACTACATGAACCTGGAGCGGATCTAAGTGAATTTATTCGATACAAATCAAATGTATCGTTTGTTTTCAAAATAATATGATAGCCTTGCGCACCTGATGCAGAAAAATATCTTCCACTTGCCTGTGCATCATCTTTCATCTGTGACAAATTCGTAGTGATAGCGCTGAAATCAACTGTTGGTACTGGGAATTGTCGTCCTGCCATGAAAACATCAGAGCGTGTCGGCACCGCCGCTGGTGGGTGTGGATCTGCTGAGCCGCTTGTTGTGTACACACCGAATTGAAGCCCACCAGACGGAACGTCGGGGTCTGTATACTGTGACAATGCACTCGAGACAGTGTTGTGAGCAATTCCATCAAAATGGATACCGTAATTTGATTGAATTGGACCAAAAACCTCAGTACCCGAACCGAAACGCATATTATCGTTTGCAACCACAGCGTATTTTGCAAATGAAGGAATAGCGAGTGTGGCTTCAATGGTGCGCTTCACTGTGGGGTCTTCAACAACCGTACCAACTGATTTGATTTTGACTACGGTTGATCCAATTGGTGGAGGTGTAATCGTCAATGCATAATGCCCAATAACTGAGCCATCTTTTGAAACAAATGCATGTGAATATGGCCCTGTTGAACTTGCACCATTCCCATCATAATAGTCAGTCTGATTATGTGCGAGATGCCAACGATAATAATCAATGCCTGATTCAGCTATTTGAAAAGCCTGCTCTCGCAATGAGAGTTGCGCTGAGTTTTTCAACAAAGATCCTGACCACGTTACAAGCGCAGTCGTAATAACAACAGCAATAGATGCGAACACAAGTGTATTGACCAAAATAAAGCCGTGCTGGTGTTTCATCATAAATTATCTTTTAGATTACGGAATGCAACTTCAGATGTATAGGTTCGTGATATCGGAAGACTATTCTGATCTACATCTAATATAAGAGATATTTTGACAAGACGTGGAGCTGTTACAGTAACAGGCTGTGCAAGCTCAGTTGTAGAAGCTGTACCATTGTATGTGCCGTCATAGTATACAAAAATAGGATTCGCACTGTCATTGCGAAGATTTGGAGCAATGAGAGTGATTGTTTCGGCAGAAGGGTTATATGAAAGA
>JBEBAU010000031.1:0-8166 GCA_041158765.1 Candidatus Parcubacteria bacterium
CTACCACTTGTCCTTCAATGGAAACTCGTGGGGAATGGATATGCTTCCCTGCAACGGGATTAACGGGGTCAGCAATGCCGTCGTTAATCTCCAAGGGCACGATGTGAAATCCGTGAATGGATTCCTCATCGAACCCCTCGCACCAGAGAGAATGACTGCTCACCTCGACATCGAATTAGGCATCGTTCTCGGACCGGTTCAATACCGGTAGCTAGTTAAAGCTTAGCGTAAGCGAAGCTCACAACTGAAAGCGGCGTACAGATTCATTTCTGTCCGCCGCTTCAACTTTTATATTTTTGACATTAATTAATGAAACAACGGCACATCAACTCCAAGAGAATTTGCAACAAAACGAATAATACCGTAGACAGCAAGCATCATGAATAGTCCGATAACTCCCCAGAGGATGTGTCGTTGAGCGTCAGCACGCTTGTCTGGTTCTTCTCCGTGAAGGATAAGACCTGCAACTCCCCATACGAATACAACCGTAGCAAGAAGCACAATCAACAAATAGAGTGGGTTGATTACATACGAAATAATTGGCCCAAGAATTGCTCCAGTTATTGCGTCTGCGGTAGCATCAGCTGCATATGCTGTTTCGATGAAATGTGGCATGTGGAAAGAAGGCAAAGCGCCGGCGTACTCGCCGGCGCTCCTGCTATTAGATTTGTGGAGGAGGAACTACTTGAGGGAATTGATTTCGTGGAACGTTATTGTCTGTGCTGAATGTGTTTGAAAGAATCTTCACCAAGCCCCAAATAGAGAGGATAACGAAGAGACCAACAATACCCCAAATAATAGAGTGTCCTGCTGTTGCTCGGCTCTCAGGATTGCCGGCACCGATAATGAGGTATCGAACAATGTTTACGATAATCCAGATAACTCCAAGTGAAATAAGAATCGTAACAACAGTGTTACCGATATTTGTAAGCTTTGTGGTCAAGCTATTTGCATCAACAATCTGCTGTGCAAAAGCGGCAACTGGCGCAAGAGCCATAGCTGCAACGGTCCATTTGGTAAGTGATTTCATAAGATAATGTTAACGATATAATAAATTCATTTATAATCCCTACTATTGTATCAGATGTACAATAAAATGTTATACACAGCTCTCAATAGTGGCTATTTTGTATCCTTGCTGAATATACTTCTCCAGCCACCAACGAGATCCTTGGCTAGAGATGTGAGAATGCCGTCCTTGGCAGTGGTATTCGTAGCAGTTCCCCCTCCTGCAATAATCGTATTTGAGCTGCTATTAGTGCTACCACTATTACCACAGCCTCCTACTCCAGGAGCAATACCACCGCTTGTGCTCAATGAAGCTGGTACATTTGACTGAAGCTGGAATGTATTGGTAACGATATTCACCAAGCCCCAGAATGAAAGAATGACGAAGAAACCAATCACGCTATACATAACATAGAGTCCTGCATCCTTCTTATTTTCAACATCTGCCTTAAAAAAGTAGTTATATACATTCCATACGAAAATAACAGTTGCGAGACCGATAATCATATAAATCGCAACATTGAAGTAGTAGACGGTTGTACGAACGAGGTCACATAGATTATTCACTGCAAGTGCTGCTACTGGGAAAAGCACAAGAGCTGAAAACAATGAAAGTCCCCCGAACTGTATTTGTTTTTTTGTGTATTTCATAATGTATGATAAGTATACCACTTACGGTATTTATTTGAATATGGTCGGATCAACAACTTTTGCAGAAATCAGTGTATTCTGCACAATATTGACCATAACTTTGGCTGAAATAAGCACAGCGAGACCGATAATCACATAGAAGAAAAGTGTTTTTGCTTCTGCAAGTTCTTTTTCATTTCCTCTCGCCCATACGAAGCGGAAGCCCGCATATATGATCATAATAATTGCGAGAATAATACCAATATTCATTGCAAGGTCTACAACGGTGAGCAATATTCCCTGTACGCTGTCAGCTTTGAGTGGATTTTTGAGTCCAGTAAAAGACATTGTATTACTTGTTGGTTGTACTGCACCAGTAGTTTTGAGATCACCACTTGGAGCACCACCAGTAACACCTGATGTTTGTGTCTGAGACGGCGGATTACCAGTAACAGCTGCGGGAGTTACTTCAGTTGCAGTAGTACACGCTTCATTTGGTGCAGCATCAGCACAGTTTATAGCACGAACAGATTGTGTTCCCGTAACAAAAAAGAGTGTAGACACAAACACCACAGCGGTGAGGGATGATACTTGTTTCAAAAAAGTGTTTTTTTTCATATTATTTTGTTAATAGTGAAGTGAATCCTTGGTCAGGTTTTGCAAGCCACAACACGACCGTATAAATCACAAACCATCCAATAAGCATGAGCAGGAAACCTGTTCCTACTGTAGCAAATATGGCTTTGGCTTGAGTACGCTTCGATGGAATACCTGACATGAATAAGAAGCCGGCGTAAGCAAACATAGCAATAGCAATTGGCACTGCAATTGCAAACATCCAATTGATAATATATTGAATCTGACGAATAAGTGCAGCGAAGTTACATACGATTTCACCTGAATGCGACACTACCCCGTCACACTGAACAAGACTTGTACCACCATTGGAATATCGTTTCGCACAATCAGTAGGCTTGGTACCATCAGTTGTTGTTCCAACATCACTACAATTTGTATTAGTATCCGCAGCAATAGCACCGACAGGAGTGAAAAAGAAACCGACAATCAAAAACACCGTTGAGAGAAGCATTGTCATTGTGTGTATGTTTTTTTTCATATATCTATGGCTACAAATTTCTAATAAGAATATTGAGCTTGGTATCAGCGTTTTTTATTGCTTGATATTGAGCGGTTTTACCACTGGTGAAAGTTTCAATCATTTCTTGAAGAATATCTGTTGTTATAGATGTATTCGGATCAAACCATGTTCTAGAAATAAGCGCTGAATCATAAAAATTCGCAAGATATGGATCTGAATTTCCAAGAGCAATCATATCCCGTCGCACTGGCGGAAGATAGGTAGATTGGCTCAAGTATGCGAGAGCTTCTGGAGTAGTAAGTGTCTGCAATATGGTATATGCAGATGTCGGATCAGCTGAGCTTCGGACAATTGAGAAACCGTACATAGTTCCATAGGTTGCACGACCAGTACCCTTGCGTATTTGTGGGAAAGGAGCAACATCGAAGTTCAAATTCGGGTTCTTCTGACGAATACCCGAGAGCTCAGATGCGAAGCCAAAATACGTCGCGAGCGATCCAGTAAGAAAAGCGTTTTTTGAAAGTGTTAGTGATCGATTCCAGCTATAGTCAGGATTTGCTGGATTTGAAAACTTGGTGAAAAACGTAAGAGCTGCGCCCGCTGTATCTGAACCACGGATATTTTCATTTGCAAGAGCACTCGCTGCAGTATTATTCGCAAAGAGTGTTGTCGCTGCTGGATCAGTGTAATTCATCGTAACAACTGGATTCCCTGCTTGCATGAGAATTGAGCCGAAGATTTCACGTGCATGAGTCACATTTGCGAATTCTCCAAGCGCAACGATACTTTTGCGAATATTAGACTTCTCATCTTTCACCGTGAGGAGCTTGCCCTGTGTGCTGAACTCATCCCAGAACTTCGGATATGTCGCAATACCAGCATTGGTGAACATATCTCGATTCCAATACATCACAAGCGGATCAATCGTGAGCGGGAGCGCAAGAATACCAGCAGGAGTTACATAATTCTCTGCTTCAGGAACATAGGTATCGAGGAAAGTACGAGAGCTCAATATTGTCGGTGGTATGAGCACAACCTTATCGAGATGTAGCAAGAGTGACTCCTGCGGAAGAAGCACAGCATCTGGTCCACCACCTCGAGCAAGTGTTGTGATGAAATCCTTATCAAATTGCTCTGGAGACTTCTGAACGTAATTGATAGTAAGTGCTTGAGCTCTGCTGAAGTTCAAATGTTCAACAAGTTGATTGAAAATTGTCGCTGGGAATGTGCCCCACACTTCAATTGTTGGAAGCCCTGTCGTCGCTTGGTTACTCTTGGTTGTCGCGAAGAAAATAACTCCAATAATGATGAAAACCACGAATATACCGATGAGAATGATTTGAAATTTGGTTACTTTCATAATGTTATGGTCGTAAGAAAATCAGACCGTAGTGATGATCTCCGGCATCAAAACTTTCTTCGAGAACGAAGCCAGCCTTGGTAAAAATTCCTTCGGCTATAAGTGAAGGAACGAGGGTCTTGGGACCAAGCGGTGTCCCTGCTTGCCAATCAATGACCATGAGCTTACCTCCTGGTCGAGTAATACGCTTGAGTTCGAGAGCGAGATTATCTCGATCAACTACTTCAATCTGAAAAAGCACATTCGAAAGAATCGTTCTATCAGCAATAGCTTCACGAAGCTTAGTTCCGCCAATCTTCTCTGCATTACCCCACACTGTCTCGATATTGCGAACACCGACAAGTGCTGCGCCGTTTTTGAGCTTATCAAGAAGCTCGCGTTGCACATCAACAGCGTAGACGATACCGCGTGGACCAACCTTCTTCCCCGCTTCAATAGCATAATATCCAACCCCCGCGCCAATATCGACGACTTTCATTCCATCTTGCACATCAAACTCTGCGATATTTTTTGCTGGATCTGAAAACATATATATTAGTACCAGTATACCGCGCTTGAAAAGCTCGCGCTAGAGCGGTTGTTCACAGATATTTGGAAACCTGCGACAGTCAAAAATTACAGACAAATAAGGCTTGCAATAGCATCCCCTTCTCGGAGCTTCATGACGCGGACACCTTGAGTAGAACGGCCGAGAGATGGGATTTCGGCAATATCAACACGGATGACCTGAGATTTCTTCGACATTGCGACAATTTCGGTCAATTCTTCAGTCACAACACGAGCTGAAATGAGTTCGCCGGTCTTATCGGTGACATTAGCAGTAAGGATTCCTGAACCACCACGGTTTTGGACCTTATATTCCTCGAGGTCAGTCTTCTTACCGTATCCATTGGCACTCATCACGAAGAGCATAGGAGACTTAGCATCCTTCGGAACAACGTCAGCGCAGATCACAGCATCAGCGACAATCTTCTTCTTCGCATCTGCTTCAGCTAGACGGATAACACGAACTCCAGCTGCATTGCGTCCCATTTCACGCACATCACTTTCACTAAAACGAATTGATTGACCTTGAGAAGTCACAATCGAGACATCATCACCCTTCGATACGAATGAAACAGAGATAAGCTCATCCCCAGCATCAAGGGTAATTGCAATAAGACCTGAACGACGCACATCATGGAAATGCTCTGCGGAAGTCTTCTTACCAGTACCATTCTTGGTAACCATCATAAGAGCGAGACCTTCCACTTCCTTCTTGGTCTTCGGCATTGGGAGAATCGAGGTCACCTTCTCATTCTCGCTAAGTGAAAGGAAATTCATAATTGACTTACCACGAGTAGCGCGCTTGCCTTCTGGAATTTCAAACATCTTAATCTTGTATGCTTTACCAAGATCAGTGAAGAAAAGAAGCTCTGCATGCGTATTGGCATACACGAGATGTGTGATGAAATCCTCCTCCTTGGTATCGAGATCAACAACACCGACACCACCACGACGCTGCTTGCGATATTCATCAGGATTGGTGCGCTTGATATAGCCACCCTTGGTGAGAACGAGCACTGATTCTTCATCAGGAATGAGATCCTCTGGATTGAAATCCTTGAGACCGTGCTTCACGAGCTTGGTCTTGCGATCATCTCCGTATCGAGCTTTGATATCAGTGAGCTCGGTTTTGATAATGCCACGAACCTTCTTCTCGCTTGCGAGAATACTCTTGAGTTCTTCAATGAGAGCTTGGACTTCTTTCAATTCATCAAGCACCTTCTTGCGTTCGAGACCTGCGAGCTTCACGAGGCGCATTTCACAGATAGCTGTCGCTTGCTTGTCTGAGAACTTAAACTTCTTCATGAGGTTGGCATGTGCTTCAATACCATCCTTGGAACCACGAATGAGTGTGATGATTTCATCAATATGATCAAGAGCCTTCTTGAGACCGAGGAGAATGTGTTCGCGATCTTCTGCTTTGTTCAAATCAAATTGTGTTCGACGTCGAATAACTTCGATACGATGTGTGATGAATTCTTCAAGGAAGGACTTGAGTGAAAGTGTCTGTGGCACGCCGTGAACGAGTGCAACCATGTTCACATGGAACGTATCTTCGAGCTGAGTGTGCTTATAGATATAATTGAGAACCTTCTCTGGATGTGCGCCTTGCTTGAGATCAATCACAATACGCATCTCCTTATCTGATTCATCACGAAGCGCTCGAATACCTTCGAGGACCTTTTCACGGACAAGATCCGCAATTTTCATAATGAGCTCGGACTTCACCACACGATATGGGATTGAAGTGATGATAATAGAGTATTGACCCTTCTTATCCTCAACAATCTCAGCTTCTCCGCGCACAACAATACCTCCGCGACCAGTTGAGTATGCATGATGAATGTCCTTCTCTCCGTACATTATTGCTCCTGTTGGGAAGTCTGGACCCTTGATGAATTGGAGGAGGTCCTCAGTAGAAGCATCGCTATTATCGAGCATATGCTGTGTTGCATCAATAACCTCATTGAGATTGTGTGGAGCGATGTTGGTTGCCATACCGACAGCAATACCGAGAGTACCGTTCAAGAGAAGGTTTGGAACTGCTGTAGGAAGAACGGTTGGCTCCTTGCGAGTACCGTCATAGTTTGGGCGGAAGTCTACAGTCTCCTTCTCAATATCACGAAGAAGTTCAGCTGAAAGTCGAGACATCTTAGCCTCGGTATATCGCATTGCAGCTGCTGAGTCTCCGTCAATGTTACCGAAGTTTCCCTGTCCTTGGATGAGTTGATAACGCATTTTGAAATCTTGCGCCATCACCACCATCGAGTCATACACCGCGACGTCGCCGTGTGGGTGATAGTTACCGAGCACGTCTCCGACTACTACGGCTGACTTACGGAATTTTGCGGAAGCAGTGAGACCCTTCTCATGCATAGCGTAGAGAATACGTCGGTGCACTGGTTTGAGTCCGTCACGAATATCAGGCAATGCTCGTCCAGTAATAACTGACATTGCATAATCGAGATATGACTCGCGCATCTCAGTCGTAATACTACGAGCAACAATACCGAGTGCTGGATCTCGAAGTGCGATTGCATCACCTCCCTTTTCAGAAGAGTTTTCATCATGAGAAGCACCGTTCTTTCCTGTTGTCTTTCCTTTTGCCATAAATATTCGTACTGATTAGCTGGTATTAACGAACGCCTGGTACTACCTCAAGTCCTGCAGCCGGATTGCTGGACTTCGATGGACCAAAAAAGTAGCTCTTGATTCCGCTGAACACATCGAATACATTCGCCGTCAAAGCCGATACCGGTGAATTCACCTGCACGCTTGGAGCCTGAGCGCTCACAACAGCAGACGAAGACTGAATACTTATTGAAACAATCCAAAATAGTGCAATAACTGCAGTAATACCAGCTGACGTAAGAAAAGCGATCTGACGTTTCATCTTATCTGGTTTTGCTCTGAGATTTTCCAAATGTCGCTTCATATAAGTGGCTATATATACAGAAATTATATCATTATTCCTTGGTTGACTCAAGAACAAGTACGTCGCCATTCTTACCTTCGAGGTCCTTCTTCTTCAATGTAAGCTTAGCTGTTGGAGGAGGATTTTCACCTGCTTCTTTCAAGAACACCTTGAGTGCATCGGCATTACCAATATCGCCATAGTGCATTGGTATGATGATCTTCGGCTCGAGAGAAACCGCAAGTTTATATGCCTTGGCAGCATCAAGTACTCCTGCACCACCAATAGGTACGAAGAGGATATCAATTTCATCAAGTGCTTCAATGGTCTCAGCAGCAAGCTGTGGTGTATCAATAGCTCCGAGGAAACAAAGATTCATATTCTCAAGTGTGACGGTATATATCGTATTCACAAGATCAATAGTGGATGGCTTCCCTTCACTATAGTGAGAGACGGATGGTAGGCCTTTTATGAAAACCCCTTTCACCTCATATTCTCCGGGACCTGCAATCATGAATGGCTGCTTGTCTCCATGAGCAACCTGATCAATACCGTTGAAATCTTCGTGCTGAGTCGAAACAAGCACGACATCAGCACCGAAGCGTGATG
>JBEBAU010000032.1:0-49839 GCA_041158765.1 Candidatus Parcubacteria bacterium
TATAACATAATCCATAGCACCATACTTCTCCAAAAATCCTGATTTTATCATCTCAACCGGAGCATCACGATAAGCCGCAGCGGTATTACCTTCTTCATTTGATTCACCAACAAAAACAATTTGTTTGAAAGGCAAATTTCCAAACTTCTTCTTATATTCAATAATGCCGTCGAGATTCGATAGTGCCCATCCTGAATGAACGTTGTGCCCACACTGATGCTTCACTTCTCCCGTGCCGTGCATCTGTAGTGCATCAATATCATTACGCAAAAGAATATTTGCCCCTTCTGCTTCATCGCCAACGATATTTGCGAAGAGACCAACGATTTGCAATCCAGCCGTATCTTCTTCTAGTCGTGCAACATACTCTTCATAACTCAATAATTTTCTTTCATCACCATCAATCACATTTATCTGAACATCTGCTTCCTGTATCACCTCTTCAGCGAGAGCGCGATCGAGGCTCTTCTTATATTGATGCGCGAGAAATTTTGCAGTCTTATATTCAAACGTACCAAGCTCTGCATTACTTTCAAGTTCCTTACGCTCATCTACCGTGCGTTCTCGACGGTGTTTTTTTGCAGGACTTTCAAATTCTTCATCTGTCCTGATATTGAGATTCGGAAAATTAACAAAATTAGCTGCAGCATGTGCCTTAATAGCACCAAAATTCTCCGCATAGTCACGCAAAAAATCAATTTCCTCCCGTGTCGTTAATGGCTCATTTGCTGGTGCTTCGAAGTGATTTTCTCTTGATTCCATCAAATAATAGTAGCATTTTAGGGCTATATTACTAGCTCTATATAGGTTTGAAATATTATTGACTTTCATGCGAAATAGTGCTATAATACTCCTAATTCGAAATACCCGTAGGTATGTACGAAGAGCACATCAACACCCTAAAGAAAGGTAGTAACTTGAAATTCAAAGTCATCGCCGTATTCCACGGCAAAAAAGTCGAGGGGCTGAAAGGTCAGTCCCCTGAAATCGCCGCCAACCCGCCCATGACAGTGCCGGGCATGGAAGGCATCCTCAAACTGGTCCCCGCCATCAAGGCATTCGGGCCGTTTGATGAATCTACTGGCATCGTGATCTGGACATCAATCATTGCCCGGGCTATGTGCACAGCATCAGTGCTGGCAACCAGCCTCGGCATCAATGAGATCCAGTGTCACTCGCTTCTCGGTCAGTTCGCGAATCTCGACGAAGGCGTCGTGATTCCGTATCCCGGCCACGAACAGGATGATGAAGTCACCTGGCAGAAGTCTGGCGCGTGCGCTTTGCGCGAAATCGCCTCACGTTGCTATGAAAGCTCGGAAGAAAACAAGAAGCTCATTGTCGTGAGTCACCGGCCGATTATCGCGGGACTCATTGCGTTGTCCCGCGGCATCACGGACAAGGCTGGCATCGCCGAGATTCTGAACGATCCGAACCTCGCCAAGAATGGCTTCGTGATCTTCGACCTGGAATGGTCTGATGTCGAGGGCGTCGGTGAAGACTGGTCCATCAAGCTTGCCGAGTAATTGCCGAAAGCATTCTTGACAGCACAATCACAGGGACGTTGGATTTTTTCCAACGTCTCTTTTATTTTTCTAAAACCGCTCTATAGTACTTTCACAATTCCCTTATCAGCATCTACTTCAACTATATCCCCATCCTTGAGAAAATCTGTGATATGACTGATACCGACAATACATGGGATACCGAATTCTCGAGATATCACCGATACATGCGCAGTGAGACCTCCCTCTTCGGCAACAATTGCAGCGGCTTTTTGCATAATAGGAACATAATCAGGACTTGTATTCACAACGACGAGAATATTGCCTTGTTGCAATTTTTTGAAATCCGCATGACTTTTCACAATAGCGACCTTGCCAGTGACTTTACCCTTGCACGCAATACGGCCCTTATATTCTCTAACAGTGCTGTTTTTGATAGTAAGATGAGTAGCTTCAAAAGCATCAGCATCCTTTCCCGCAAAATCATATATTTCCCCAAAACCATAGACCACGACAGCGTGACGCACTCGTTCATCATGTAGTGTTTGATCAACCTTATTACCATCAAACACCTTGAGAATCTCATCTGGAGTGAGATCCTTAATATACGTTTTCATAAAACCGGTTCTCTTTGCCAATTCATCAAATACCGGCTCAGCAACATATTCCAATTCATTTATTGATGATTTGAAATAATCCTTAATATACGCACATTGAGATGCAATGTGTGCGAGAATTTGATCATCTCCATCGAGTGTCGCCACGAATTTCTCGCGTTCAGCAATATCGTGAGTAATTTTTGTTTCAACTTCAGCAAGCGTCTTTGCTGCTCCGAGAGATATCATATGAGCAAGCTTTTCACGATAATATTCTATTCCCTTTGGCTTTTCATCATAATATCCCATCACTGACCATGCGTATGAATCATGGATTTTTTGTAGTGCCGCATCGATAACTTCATCTTTCACACTTCCTTGTTCAACCGTAGTAGCAAGTTTCAACAATGCCAATTCCTCTTGCATCGCAAAACTTGATTGTGTCAGTATCGAACTCATTCGAAGAATTTCATCCGCGCGTTCAGGATGTTTTGAACGAATTGAAAAAAGCAGTGCTCTATCTGCTCTTCGAATATTCGCAGCTGAAATAAGAAGATGTTTTGAATGTGTGAAATACGTTTCGATAGATTGGATCAGTTCTTGATCGCTACAAGACGCTAGATTGAGATTTCGTATTTGATGTACGCCCGCATTCTTTTCTGTAGTAATAAAATCAATAATTTCATCAAGCAGCTTCGGCCTCTTGAGAATGTCATTCAAGAAATCGGTGAAAACTTTGTTCCCCGTCACAACAAAATACCATTTTACTGAATGGTTTTTGAAATCAGCTGCAGCAGCAATGTCTCGGTATGGCCAGACAAAAGGCCACTTGGCACATGGAGTTGCATATGCAAGCAACAATAGATAATTCATATACTGCCACGTAGCTCGACCACCCTCTGGGCTGAATGTATATGCAGTTAAGTCTTTTGGTATCTTGGTCATTTGAGTATTGTAACGATTCCTTTGTCGGTATTCACTTCCACCTTGTCACCATCCTTGAGAACCTTAGTTGCATTCCCTATAGCAATAATTGCGGGAAGGCCAAGCTCGCGACTTACAATAGCAGCATGGCATGTTACACCCCCTTCATCAGTGAGAATGGCACTAGCCTTACGCATTGCAGGTACATATTCTGGTGTTGTCATTGTTGCGACAACGATATCACCTTGATTAACCTTATCCATTTCGCTTGGACGCATTAGAACTTTTACAATACCAACCACGACAGAATTCGTACCTCGTGAACCAACTTTTCCTTTCAAGATATTTGTAGCTTGAGTTTGTTCAATTAATGTTTTTGACAGTATTTCAGCAGCAGAACCAATTACAATTTCTGTTTGAGCATTGCGAGTAATATGAACAAGTCCTGATTTTCTTTCATTAATTCGCATAAGAATATCCTTATGTGAAAGAGTTTTCAATTCTTCAACTGAAACAAAACGCAAGTCATTCTGATCAGGCATAGCATACTTTTTTGCGAGAGCAGCAAGTACATACCAAATAGCTACATGAATTTGGAAAGTCACTTCTTTGCGCCAATCAGTCATTTCAGCTAATACATATATCTGACGAATCAGTTCAAGGTCTGCATTCGTAATATGATGCATGTCTATAATACGAGTATGTTCTTGAGCAGTTCTTTTTGAAAGAGATTCCAACTTCTCAATATGCGCAGTAATCTCACTCACTTCTTTTACTGCAAGAGCTTGAATCTTTTTCATATACTGCTCAGGGGTGTTCTGATCGGGACCGTCATATCCGAATGATGTCCAGTAGAATTTGTCTGACAATTGCTTCGCAGCAGATTGAATATCTCCACCCTCTTTTGCAGTACGCGCAGCTTTGTAGAGAAGCACTTCTTCTTCATGACTAAATGAAGGAGCTGGTGGCGTAATAATTTTTTCAATTTCTTCAGGTGAAAGGTGATACGCGTCTTTTAATATATCGAGTACTGATACTTGATAGTAATCACCTCCAATAAACCACGGCGGAGTGTTGATATGATCGTATCCAATCCAAACACTTTTCAGCTTGCCATACAATTCAATAAGTTCTTTTTCAGATTTTTTATTGAAATCATATCCGATAATTTCTCGTGTCGTTGCAATTGCCGCTTCTCCAACCTTTTTTTGCTGTGCGTATATTGTTTTCAAATATGCCGCATCTTCCCGCATACGCTTTGCAATGAACATTCCGACAGTATCCCACTCATCCTGATCGTATACAGCCGTGAACATGCCATCTTTCCAAACTGTCCAGACGGTATTGATACGCTTGCCATGCAACTTCTCTGTCGCATCTTGTGTTTCACTCTCATAATTCCAAACACCCGGAAATGGATACAACTTCCGGGAGCGAACCACCTTATATTTCACCTCTCCTGTTTTTGAAGGCGTATCAAGATTCATATATTTTATTTGAGTATTTTCACAATCCCCTTATCCGCATCCACTTCCACCATATCGCCGTCTTTGAGGATTTTTGTGGCAATTTTGGTGCCAATAATACAAGGTATTTTTAACTCTCGAGACATGATAGCTGCATGACATGTAATTCCGCCTTCGTCAGTTATCATGCCAGCAGCTATTTTCATAAGAGGAACATATTCTGGTCGAGTCATACCGGCAACTAGTATTTCTCCTTGAGTAAATCCATGATCGGAGTTTACATTCAAGACAACCCTTACTTTACCTTTCACTATCCCTTTGAATCCAGACTGACCTCGAATAAGACCTGAGTCTATACCAGTAGAATGAGAATCTTTGAAATATGTATTTATTTTTTGAACTCCTGTATCAATATCGATATTGAGACCTTGCACATCACCAGCATATGGGACTAGCCATTGAAATCCTTTTTTTCTATCTGACAAATCACCACTCTTAGACTTCAGATATTCAACACCCTTGATAAGTTCGTGGACTGTATAATATGGAATTAAGTTTCGATCAATATTAGCCTCATTGAACATTCTTTCAGCAATTCGATACATGATTGTCATTCCTTTTGCAAAAAAGTTTTTTCGTCTGTCTCTAATCTTCATTACTGTTTGCAAATAATAAGCAACAGTTCTTTCATTTTCAGGAAGATTCTGCAACCATTCCTCATGCGCCGCTACCATATTTTCAACCTCCTCGATTTCTAATTTCAATGCATTAACAGCAACCCCTTGATTGTCTATATAATTAGCATATCTTGTATGTAACACCTTCTCTACCTCAGCTAGTGTTCGAGCAGAATGATAATCGGATAGAATATATTGAGATTTTTCAATCATCTCATCCCGAGGCACAGCATCTTTTACAAGCTTAAGAAAATCGCTTAATTGAGCCTTATCAAAAGATTCAAACGCTGGCTCAACTGCTTTTTCCCATAATACGTTCAGCTCTTCTTCAGAAATTGGATACTTTTCTTTTTTCAAAATATCTACACACAGCTGCTTATCAAGATAAATTGTGAAAAAAACAGCTGCATTCACATCCCATATACTATCTCGAACTTCATTTATAAGTGTAAAAAGAGTTTCCCAATCAGTGCTATTTATTTTTTTATATGTATTTTTATTATAGAGCTCATCGAGTTTCTTAATACTATCCATGATATATGTACATCGACGTTCAAAAAACTTCGGATCGTGTAGATATTCTTTAAAGGCAAATTCTGATGCACGTCTAACATCATCTTCTGATATCCATACTTGAGAATATCCCTCTTTCATGTGTATGAAGAGATCGGGCTTAACAGTATCCTCATACCACTTTTTGAAATATTTTTGAGTATTATATTCTGAACCCTGCAAAAAAGCTGAGTATCCATTCAAAGGTGGATATAATTTTCTTTTTCCTATCATCCCCAAGTATGTATCAGCCAAATTTGACATAGGTTTTATTTAAGTATCCTCACAATTCCCTTATCCGCATCCACCTCCACCATATCGCCGTCCTTGAAAATTCGAGTTGCGATTTTTGTACCAACAATACAAGGAGTACCAAGTTCTCTTGAAATAATAGCAGCGTGGCAAGTCAAACCACCTTCGTCAGTTACAATAGCTGAAGCCTCTTTCATGAGCGGAACGAATTCGGGTCGAGTCATCTCAGTAATAAGAACATCGCCCTTTTTGAATTTTGGAAAATCTGCAGTCGTGAGAATTATATTTGCTTTTGCATGAACCTTCCCCTTACAAGCTGTTGTTCCGCGACACTCTTGAATAGACTCATCTAGAGCAACTCGTGATTCAATAGCATTGAAATCAAAGTAGTGTGTTGCGATAGAATCAAGCACGACCGAAGCAACCTTGCGATTCTCCAAGCGTTTTATTAGAAGCTCTGGTGTGAATACAAAATCCGCAAATTCATTCCAAAACATTCTACGGGCCACAGAAATAGCTGTGTAACTTCGACGGCATGCCTCTTCAAGAAAACGGAACAGCACGAAATTGCCAATATAGTTGAGCTTTTTTCTTTGATCTCTAATAACTTCAGTTTCTTTGAAAATATCAACTATGATTTGCTCTTCTTGTGTTAATTTCACATCCACAGATACTGACTTCTTTTCAACTGGCGTATTCTCATTAACGCTTTCAGCCAAAGCAAGTATTTTCCTCTCATCAAGCGGTGAAGTATACGAAAAGTTTGATTTAATGAAGAAAAAGTCCTTTTGATACTGAGTGACGAGAGTTGCTCTTTTTGCTTCATTTTTCTCGTTTTTTATTTCTCGAAGACGCTCTTCATCTTCAATCATGAAACTCTTATATGATGAGTGTAGATGAAAATTGATGATATCTGTAGCGTTTGGATATCGCTTGCTGAGAGAAGAGTTAAGTTTTTCTGAAAGAATACTTTCATACAAAAAAGTAACGGCACCAAGACCGAAGGACGAAGTGTATAGATTCACAAATTCTGCATACTCTTGAGCAAGTTCAAAATTACTCAAACCTGACAGTTTGGGAACGAGTTCTGATGCTACAGCATGTATATCTCGAGCTTTCGCGATAACACCATTCTTGGTATCTTGAAAATACGCCGTGCCATTGTTTTTTGAATATGTAAGTATTTCTTCAACAACAATTCCGTATTTTCTATCGTCTACCCATTCATCAGCTCTCTGAGTCTTATCATCAAATGAGAGCGCATAAAAAGGAAACTTGAAAAGATGTCGCGTATTGTTTTGTCGTATTACTTCAAGAAGCGTAGATAGAGCAAATATGTTTCCCTCTATTCCTGACACTTTATCTGCTTTGAATAGATTTTCCGAATCCATACATTATTTCTTCATAAGCGTCGTAATCGGGCGACTCTGCACAATGTAGAATTTGCCACCTTCATAGGCCCATTCGATGTCGCATGGGAAACCATAGTGATTTTCGATGCCGAGGATGATTTCGGAAAGTTCAAGAATTTGTTTGCCAGTGAGGACCTGAGAAGAGGCCTTTGGTTCTGGTATATCAATCCATTCATTGCCACCCTTCGCCCCAGCGACCTTATAGAGTCCGCGTTCTTGAGTTGAAACATTAATATCGAGAATATTGCGAGGATTCTTCTCCACAACATAGCTATCTGGTGTGATCTGTCCCGAAACAATTGCTTCACCGAGACCAAATCCTGCTTCAATAATGAGCTGATTGTAATCTTGCGTTACTGGATGCACTGAGAATGCAATACCTGAAATTTCAGACTCAACCATCTTCTGCACAACAACAGCCACAGAAATCTTCGTTGTATGAAGACCCTTTTCAAAACGATAGAAGATTGCTCGAGGAGTGAAAAGTGATGCCCAACAATGCTTCACCTTCTCGAGAACATCGTCTTCGGTGGTATTAAGATAGCTTTCGAGTTGTCCTGCCCATGCATGATCCATGCCATCTTCTGCAGTAGCAGATGAACGAACAGCAACATACTTCGCGCCGAGATGTTTGAATTCAGACATGATTTCCTTCTGAATATCTTCTGGCATCTCAGCATTGAGAATGAGTGCTTTGATAGCTTCTGATGCAGCATCCACCGTGTGCATCTCCTTATGATCAACCTTGTGAAGTATTGCATCAAGCTCAGCATTGAGACTCGTTTCATCAAGGAAATGCTCGAATGAAGCCGACAAAACCACAAATCCTGGTGGCACTGGAATCCCCGCTTGTGTCATCTCTCCTAATGAAGCACCCTTTCCTCCTGCAAGTGGCGCATCCCCCTTATTCAATTGTCCAAAACGTCGTAATAGTTCCATGGCGAAATCATAGCATATCTTGGTATTTTTTTCCGCTTACGCGAGCTTCTAGAGTTTCGTCACAATTCCAGTATTCGCATCCACCTCCACCATGTCGCCGTCTTTGAGTGCGCGTGTAGCATTCTTCGTACCGATAATACATGGGATGCCGAGCTCACGACTTACGATAGCAGCATGACATGTCACACCTCCTTCATTCGTGACGACAGCTGCCGCCTTTTTCATAATTGGCACGAATTCCGGTCGCGTCATACTCGTCACGAGAATGTCACCTGCTCGGAAGCCTTTGTCATTATGCGGATCAAGCACAATACGCACGACACCACGTGCTTTGCCCTTATTTGCAATTTGACCTTTCACGATGTGCGCAGCACCAGCCACATGAGCGTCTTTTTGGGAAATCCTATCGTGATATTCAGCAACAGCCATATCGAAGTCACACAATTCAATTTCATACGTACTGTCTGAATAACAAATTGAAATATATCCGCCGCTTCTTTTTTCAATATTATCTTTCACACTCTTGAGATGATCGATACCTTTCACATACTCTTGCGTGAGAACAATCTGAGCATGCTTCGGATCAATGTCTGCATGTCTCAATAATTCAACTGAAATTTCAGCTTGCAATGTCTGCAATTTTGCGATGATATCTTTGCGAATATCTCGGAACAACATCATGAGTTGCACATATTCTGCAATACGAGCATCGTATTCGGTGAGGCCGGCTTTCCACTTCTCGAATTCTTTCGTTCGCGCAATAACACTTTTTTGTGCTGCATGATATTCTTTCTTTTTTTCTTCGATATTGTCCGCGATATCATCGAGTGCGGTCTGAATTTCACTCTCTTTTTTTGTCCAAAAATAATCGGTGAAAATAAACTTCGCTTCTCGAATAATGGCTGGTGATTTCTTTTCAATCATATCAATCAAGAGTCCGAGACGACGCATATCAAATGAAAGAAAACTTGGGTGCGTTGCGTGTTCCCAGATAGTATCGAGTGATGATTTTTTGTCGGTGCCAATTACCTCGAGCACCATATCGTAATCAATGGTTTCGATATATACGGTTTTGTCGGCGAGGCCCTCGAAGAGCTTGAGAATTTCTCGCATATATCCTTGCAATTCTGTTGGAGATTTTTTTGAAAGTGAAATTCGCATTATTCGATGATAGATTTCATCAATATCTGCAGCGAGACCATCATATTCTTTTTTCAAATCTAAAATAGTAATTTCTCCACGCATATACTGAGCAAATCTATCTTGAGCAATAGCACGATATAACGGCTCGTTCACAGACATGACTGAATTACGGCCTTTATTGATACAGAGAAGGTCTAGGTAGTTTTTGCCTTTTTGCCAAGAGAATGAAAGGAAAAGTGGCGCCAAAGGTGCATGAATCGTATAGACCGAATTCCCCTTGAGACCCTCAATGTATTTATCGAGAAGTTTGTGTGCCATATGTGGTGAAATAGTAGCATATATAGGCCTGAAATAGGTACTTTTTGGAAAGTCTACGATATCTGAATCTTATTTGACAATACCACTAGTTAGTGCTATAATATAACCTAATTGGAGATCTTTGAAAGCCTAACCGAAAACACGGCTGTTTCCGTGCCTTTTCTGCTTTTGAGGGTCTCGAACCAAAACAAACTGAAACAAAAAAAGTTTCAGCTGCAGTTCGACGGTCAACTACAACACTCCACTACTCCTGAATTATGATCGAAAACTTCCCTGAATGGCTTTCACGCCTCACCCTCGGCCGCCACGGCAATGCCAAAAAGAAAGCTGATGGTCAAAATGACAAAGACCGCGGCTTGACCGCCACTGGTTACAGCCAAGCTGAGCGGCTCCGCGGCCAAACGTCGGTTTCGACAGCCGATCTGGTCATCTCGTCACCCGCCGACCGCGCATTCGAGACCGCAGTCACCACGACACAGTTCAGTCCCGAAGCGATCGTCGTGATGCAAGAACTCTTCCCGTCAGAAGATCCCGCGGATCCGCTTAACGTGATGTTCTGCGAGCTCGGCTATGCTCCGCTGAACAGCTACTTCCAGCATGAACTCGGTAAGCACCTCACCCTCTGGGCGATTGAAACGGCTCCGAAACTTCTCAAACTGATGGAAGAAAAAAGCCGCGAGCTCGACGGCAAGAAGATCGAGGTCTTCGTGTTCGGCCACGCTGTCATGCAAAACGCCCTCGTGTGGGCACTTGCACAAGCGCTCTACAGCATGAACTACTCGGAAGCCGAACTCATCGAGCAGATGGCCGGCACCGTCGTGCTGAAGGAGGCCGAGGCCCTCCAGCTCGTGTTCGAAGGCCGGACCGCGTGCCTTCGCCACATCCGTGAAGACCTCGTGGTCGTGTCCACGAAGTCCAAGCACGCTGAATACGTGCCGGCGCCTCAATAACTCAAGCGGCAACGCGCAAATGCGTTGCAACCCCGTTCAACTATATGTTGCGCGGGGTTTGATTTTTTTGCAGCGACAACAATGTAATATATGACAGCGCGCACAGAACAGCTGCGCCAACTTTATTTCAACAATCGCACCACGCCTTTCAATGCATCAACCTCCACCATATCCCCATCTTTGAGAATTTTTGTGACGTCTTTGATGGCAATCACACACGGTTTGCCGAGCTCGCGACTTACGATAGCAGCATGAGAAGTGATGCCTCCCTTTCCGGTGAGAATTGCAGATGAAAGACGCATGAGCGGGACGAATGTCGGAGAAGTTTCGGCAGCTACGAGAATTTCATCTTGTTGAAATGTACCGAAGTCTTTTGCTGAAACAATCACTCGCACACGACCCGTGACCTTACCCGGAGAAGCACCAATACCTTTCAACACGCCAAGCGCTCGCGCATCCGTACTGTCATGCTTTTTTTGATAGATTTTTTCAATTGAAATATATTCTGGATCAGCAGGTGTGACAATGACATCTTCGCCGTCATGACTTGCAGTGCTGAAGAATACTTTTTCACGAGCGAGTACTTTCTCTTTATTTGAAATACTACGCGCAGGATCCTGTATCGCAGCAACAAGTTCGCTCGGCACCAAGAGGAGCACTTGTCTATAATCCCAATTATTTGCACGAGCGACATCTTCGAGAATTGGTCGCATACGTGAAGCCATTTTCATTTCTATCTTCGCACACTGCGCTCGCCAATATGCAGTACATACGCTGAGCGCAACAATACCATCAAGCCCTCGATCGACAGCATCAGTGCGATGATTCTTGCTATGATTTCCCTCGATACAATTCTTGATTTCTTCAGCAAGACGATTGTATGCATACGTTCGATCAATTGACTCACCGATCCACTTACTCACACGACACCAAGAAAAGTTCTTGATATATCGAGCGACGAGCATATCTATCTCGGCATCTTTTTCAACTAATTCAGCGATACCGACAATGCTACCCTTCTTCAATTCGGGATATGTCGCAATACACTGCTCAGCAATCGCAACCATTGCATATACTTCATCCTCAATCCATGTCGCGCGAAGATGCGGGTGCACCTTGGCAAACAACTCCGCTTCAGTTGCAACATATCCGCTATTCTTCGCAAGTGGCACAATCTGATCACCGAATGCCGTAGCGAACATCCAACTTGATATGAAATCTTTGTAGAGATTGAAAATCATATCAATATGCTCTGTGATATACGCATCATCTTGATCAAGCTCGTGCTGTATCTTCGCAAAAATCGTTTTTGATTCTGTATCGAGTACATCAACCACATCTTGTAGTCGGCCGTCGGCATGAGCGCGTTCGAGATGTTTGTAGAATATTGTTCGATCAGCAATATACCAAAACGCATATCCATCAATGCTGAAAATCGTATGGAAGTTGAAATTCGGTAACACGCGCTTCACCATATCTCTCTGATGCCAATGACTGAAAAAGAGCCATGGCAACGGTGGCATAACCCAACGACCATCCTCCACCCAAAGACTCTGATCGAAGATGCCTATTTTTGTGAGGGTTTCGTGCATGGATTTTATTTATTTGAAAGCAAACTAACGACACCTTTTTCAGCATCTACTTCAACAAGATCACCGTCTTTGAAAACCTTTGTAGCGACACGAGTACCAATAATACATGGCTTACTCATCTCGCGAGCAACGATAGCAGCATGGGATGTAATACCTCCTTGATTTGTTACGAATGCTGCGGCCTTTTTCATACCGACAATATACTCAGGCATTGTTTCATTCGCAATAATAATGTCACCTTCACTAATTTTTTGGAGATCTTGTATCTGCTGAATAATGCGCACAATTCCACGAACTTTTCCTTTGAAAGCAATTCGTCCTGAAACCGTCTTTTCTTTTGTATCCACTCGCTGCTCGAAGACTTTCAACATTTCATCGAGTGCGGGACCATAGTACAAGGTGAAATCCCCATCAACACAACTCATACCATTACGAATAGCTCTAGAATCAAATCCCTGCGGAAGATTGCCGGTATCCATCAAATCAACTATTTCATATGGAGCGAATTGCTCTAGGTCAGCTCGTGTAAGACCATACTTCGCTGCAAGCGCATCAAATGCCTCCCAATGCCAATTGAGAGAACGATTCAATGTCTCAGCATTTACCGAGCGATAATAAATGAGCTTTTGTATAACAAGGAATTGCTGACGATTCCTTTCTGAAAGAGTTGAGATATCAAAATGCACAATCTCTGGTTCTTTTTCACCATGCTGCTTCTCTCGGATAATATCCTCTCGAGTCAACCGCACACCACCGAGATAGTTGGAACTCACCCACTGATACTCCTTCAATAAATCATCTATCTTACTATCAGGAATGTCGCGTAATGCGCTCTTATACTGCATCATTATTGTTGGCTTATGCGGTACCAATAAGTGCACAATATCAGTCGAAGATAATCCAGCAGAGAGACCGAGTTCGGGAATCAAAGGTTCAAGACCCTTGTCACAAAAATGAATAATCATTGAATTACACGCGAGGTCTTCATACAGTCTAATCAGGGTGCGCAAATCAGGCTTACCCCTCAATTCTCCAAGAGCAGCGAGATTTGATTCACATGCAGCAAAAAATGCATCGAACCAAGAAATATCATTCTGTATCTTATCTGTAATAAATCGTTCGAAGATCCCGTGGTCGGATTCAAGCGCATACACATATCCATCTATATTCACCGCACTACCCGTGAAATCGTTTGGTAGATTCAATTCTTTGAAATGAGATCCTCGGCTGAAATAGTTCCATGGAGCATTTCCAAATGTAGAAAAAACCCATCTGCCCCATAGGCGCCACTTGGTAATATCTGACAATAGCTCACTGTTTTTCATAGTGGCTTAATTATACATATAATCAAAAGTGTAGCCATCATGCTACAATGCCCTCTATAAAATCAACAGCGATGCGTATCTATACTTGGATCAAAAAAGATGAGGTGAAAGCACTTGAGAAAGACAGGTGGTTTTGGCAACAACTATCCGAAAAGGCATATCCAGTAACAAAAGGTGTGATGCGCTTGCCAATTTCTCTTGAGCCGTTTGTTTTCACAAAAAAAGAGTTCTCGACACTTGAAAAAGATTCGGTGACATTCTTACGTGCAGCAAAAAAAATTGCTGCCGCATACTATATTGATCAAGAAATTCAAAAAGTCCTTTCAATTGATCCTGCAGAAATCGAACTCATTGATGGGTCGAAGCATGCTGATTTCACCGGAGTGATTCGTCTTGACCTGTTTTGTGATACCAACGGTAATGCGCAGGTTGTTGAAATTAACGCCGATTACCCTGACGGCTTTTTCATGCATGATGTTACTGCACAGACACTACTCGAAACTATGCCTGTGAATGAAACTGCTGCTACGAATAATTGTGGTGCGTTTGAGAGAAAAGATCACGCGAATCTTTTTTCACAACTTCTTGAATCAAAACAGATTCCGAAAAATAGCCACATCTTTATTGGATATGACAAAGAACGCAGTTTCATTGATGAATTTCATCTCGCAAAAATCAAGCTCACTGAAAAAGGTTGGAACAATATCTCTGTCGGTCCAATTGAAGATATTGAATTCAAAAAAGATAATGGCATAGCGGCATTTTATTTCAATGACAAAAAAATTGATGTTCTTCGTCGTGGTACTGAACTTTCAAAAATTCGAAAAGTTGATGGTCTCATTCCCTATCTCCTCGAAGCGGAACGTGCTGGTCTCATTGTGATTAATAATTTCAGAATGCGTCTTCTCGGGTACAAATCACTTCTCGCAGCACTTTGCGATGCTCGTTTCCAAAAGTACCTCGACCCTACAGAGCTTGCCGCGGTCAAAAAGCTCCTTCCCGAAACGCACAAGCTCGACAATCCAGCGCTGTCAAAAAACGCTCTCGTGGCAAAAAAAGACTTGTGGGTGCTCAAGCCAATTGATCTCACCGAAGGTGCGCATGTATATGTCGGTAGCAGTATGAATCAAACGGACTGGGAGCAAGCACTTATCAAAGCATGTGAAAATCCCTCAAAATGGATTGCTCAGCAAAAAGTCGCTATTCCTGAAGCAAATTTCAATCTGATTGAAAATAATCATGAGAAAATCATAACTGTCACACGCAAGTACGATTGTAACCCGCATTTCATTCTCCACAACAATACTGTTGAAATTGGCACCACACTTGTGCGCTTCTCTGAATCAACAGTACTCAATGTCGCCAAAGGTGGTGGAATTACTTATGCGTTTTCAGAAAAATAACTCTCAACAAAATCCCGATACTTCTCCACTACACCAGCTCGCCACGGTTCTTTTTCGGCCAAAATAGTCTGATATGGCCACTGCACGAGCACAGAATACATGATGAGGAATAGATCATATTGTCTTGGGATTTTTTGTCCTGTTGCTTGCTCATATCCTGCGAGAACTTTTTCAAAATACTCTTTGCCAAGAAATACATATATATCCGTAGCGAGTCTATAGATATTAATGAACTTGTAGCCGAGCAACCACGCTTCCTTCGGTGCATAGGTGTCCATAAGCAAAAAAGTTCCGTTTGAAAAAATCACATTTTCAGCATGTACATCTATGCACACGCCCATCGATTCTTGAGTATCGAATTCAGCACGATGGCTTTCAATGAAAGCTCTCATGTATTCAAGATATGCATCTACTTGTTCACCTGAAGTCTTCCTGATGTTTTCAACCCACGGAATCATATCTGTATGTCTCAATTTGAAATCAGCATATGCTGTTTTGTCTATTGGAACCTGTGGCAAATGTGAAAGTCGTTCCCCGAACTGCTTCCCCATTTCAAAACAATCCTCAAGAGAAATCGTTCGATCAGTGAGTCGTCGCATGAGCTGATTCGACATGTCTACTCTGTTCATTTCAATTACAAGCTCATCTGCACTATCAGTTGGTTCAATGAATTCGAGCAAACCGTCTTTCATGGTAACTCCTCGCAATTCTGTATATATTTCTGGACTGAGATGATTATTCCATTTGAAATCAGTACGGGTGAAATGAAAGCGACGACTCTTATCTGAAAGATTATTGAAATGAGTGTTGAAAAAAGTATTGTCACTTCGGTATATTTTGTATGCTTTTTTTTCAAATACAAAAATATTCGAAACCGTCGTCGTTATGTGATGCGGTTTTGGATTTGTTGTTGCGCCAAGAGCAGCAATAAATGAAGGGTCTGCTAGTTTGCCTTGGGTGAAAGCTTCGACAATATTCATCACACCAGTATAGCCATGTTCATAGATAAGTAAAAGGGCTCAATCCTACGATTGAGCCCTTACATGATTGGTGCACGGATCAGAATTGATCCCCGAAAAGCGTGGATGGGAGTTTGAAACACATCATATCCGTGAAGCCACGGAAGGTGATGTGTGTCCTAACTTGCAAACCCCTGACTTCCTCAAGGTCGAGCTGAATCAGTTCGCAATGAGAAAGCGGTGGAGATTCCACATTGTGACGATTGATAGCTTTCAGGGCGATTTGCCACAACACTTCGTAATGAGTGGTATGAATCATCACATCCGGCAAATCATCCGATATGAAGCGTTCAAACAATTCACCGAGATACCGATAGAAACGACGCTGAATTGCTGAGCGCTTCTCAACAATGAACCCTTGTTCAAAACGAGGGTCGTCCGAATACGCAATATCCACTGCACGTGCCGAACCGAATGACTTCCAGATCATTTCAGCCTGCTCCGGATTATAGAAGTCCATGCAGCGAATGGCAGGCTCATGTTTGATAGCTTGCTGCGGATACTCAATCTTCGACGCAATGATGCTCGCTGTGCCAAGTGCCCGTGGCAACGGTGAACTTATGATGCTCACGTCAGTGGTATTGAATCTGGCAATGATGTCAGCAATTTGACCAGCAACTTGGAACGCTTGTGCGATTCCTTCTGGAGTAAGGTCTGGGAACTCGCCAGTGTAAGCAGTTTTACCATGTCTGGTAAAGAACAGTTTTTTGGGCTTTTTCAAGGATTCTCCTTTTGGCTCAGGGTTTCAGATGTTTATATTATTAAATCACGTTATAGTGTAATAGTCAAATATAATCGTGAAAATAAAAAAAGACGAATTACTTCGTCTTCGGCCCACTAATTGACTCGTGTGTCCAGATGGTTCCACCTTCACGGAACTTGAACGTGACGATAAAAAATGCTGCGCGTCGAGTCCCCCTAAAAAACGCGAACGAGACTTCAAGATACGGCAACTTCTGAACCTGGCGAATGTGTGTTTGCGTTCGATTCGCTCTGACAGTTGCGGCCTTCCATGCGAGCACGAAGCCACGGTCAAAAAAATACCCTTCATTAGTGGCAATCTCATTGAGCCCTGCGCTGACAAAATTAACCGAAAATATTTTGCTAGACGGATTGAATCCGCGTCTCCGAGTGTAATTCACCAATGCCGTTTCAAATCTGATTGCCGAATTCAAACACGGTAGCGGAACCTCAAGAGCGCCAGGCTCCATAATGGCTGTATGCTTAACGATCATGTTTCCTTTCAAATGTCTACACGCGTAGAACTAGGTTGATTAAACCATTAAATGACTTATAAGTCAAAAAGATTTGACACTATGTACGATGCGAACAACCTGCCCAACAACATGGGCGTCGTTTTCCTTTTTTGAGATCTTCACAAAGTCGAGTGATATGTGCTGTTCGTGTCGCTTCTTTTTTCACACTTATTATCCAGCAAATCCATTCATTACGAGCAAGTGGTGTGAGTTCGTTCCATGTGCCACAAACTCCCTTGTTTGATTCAAGAACGATTCGTAGATCTTTTGGTATTGTATGAGCGACTCCGGGAGAGATGGTTTTCATTGGTGGGTCTATTACGTGGCTTTAGAACTTATGATAACAGAAAATATATCAATACAGATATTGAAGTGTTAACTATATTATTAAAAAATTTCTAATTTTATAGTAGCCAATTTTTTGTGGGCCGCAGACACCTCAGACAATTGTCTTTTCCTTTTTTCAACGAATTCATCTTTCATAACTACGTCTTCTTCATTTTTCTGTTTAGTATTGTAAATAAAATCAACTGGTACTGAAACAATTCGAGCGCCATATCTTAAAGCTAATGAGGGTGCGTATTGAGGTATATAATTGTCTACTATTTTTCCTTCACCAATATCAATTGGTTTCATTGTAGTTACATACTTTATTGCATCCTTTGAATACGCAATAGGTCCAAAATAACAATCGAGGTCAGATCTATGAATGAGTTCAGCTAGCTCCTTGTTTCCTGCTTGTTCAGATTGAATTTGAAATGCTGGATACGACCTCCAAGAAGTTTCTGTGCGGAATGGAATAGAAATGTCAGCTTGACCTTTGATTATTGGTTCAACGATCTGTGGAATTAATCGAACAATATCATCCTTCTCAGGTTCTAACCAAACAACTGCTTTATAACCATTTTCATCACATTCCTTCTTGCTAAGTAAGAAAATTTCTCTACGAGAATTTCCAAATCCTTTTTCTGTTTGTTTATAGACAATTGCACCTAAACATTTAAAATCATTTGGTATATTAAGTTCATCAGGTGAATCATCTAATACAATAATTTTATATCCGGCTGCAACAGCATTTTTAATTGTCTCGAGTGCTATTTTATATCTAAGCAACTCTTTATTTGAGTAAAAAGTTGCAGTCAGTAGCACAACGTCTTTGTTCATATATTAGTACAATTTTATACCAAGAATGTTCACACCATTCACGAGGTTCACACTGGTGACCCCACGGAGAGTCGAACTCCGCTTAACGGATTGAAAACCCGCTGTCCTAACCGATAGACGATGGGGCCGTCTGTAGCCAAAATACTATAGCAACTTTTTAGGATTTTGGCAAAAAATAAGGGGTATGCCAGGTTTTTCAAATAGTGAGAAATAGCACATGAATAAACAATAACAATTAAGTATGTATGTCAATACTAGGGACATTGGAAAATCTGCTATAGTAATTTCTGTTGAAAGTTGAAAGAAAAATCGCGCGGTTAGCTCAGTTGGTAGAGCATTCCCTTGACGTGGGAAGGGTCAGAGGTTCGAATCCTCTATCGCGCACAAAGACTTATATGTCATTTGAATCAAAACCACAAGATAGTTTCGAAAATACTGATCTAAATAAAGAACATTTGAAAGAAAGTTTTGGCGTCGCTTTGTGCGCTAAGCTAAAAGATGGAAGTACCGCACAACTATCAGAACAGATCGATTTTGTTGAGAAAATGCGGCCGTCTGCCATACAGTTTGATTTCAGAAATAGAACATTGGAAGAAATACAGCAATCAAAGCAATCGCTGCATCAATTAGTTGAGCGTAATCCTAATATGAGACTCTCTATACACGGAGAAACACCAAAAATCAACGAGAGTGATTTATCAATTAAAAATTTAGAGCGAATAGCATTCGAACTGAACTTGGTAGATGATCTCAAAACTGAATCATTCACTATTCACCCACCATCAATTAATACCAAGCTATTTCAAGAAGCTTCAGAAGAAATACGCGAAAAAATCTTAGAAAATTATTCTACTCCATTTGTTAATCAAATTATTCATACAATTAACTTGGGTCAAACTTTATGTATAGCAATTGAAAATATGCCTACAAAGGGTGAGGAGGGTTCTTTTGGACAAACCCCAGAAGAATTGAAGGTCTTACTATCAAGTATTGAGGCTCGACTAGTTGAAAGTGGAATTGATCAACAAACAAGTAGCGAACATATTGGTATTACGCTGGACATCAATCACGCACTTCATGGAGTTGACCCCGAGGAATATGAACAAAAATTAACTGAATGGTTCGTACAATTAAAAAACGATATCAAAGTTATTCACCTCTATACACCATCTGAAATGGGAAATGATATTGAAAATAAACATAACCTAGTGCTTGATCTTGCAGCTAAATATAGTCCGGATACACAATTATTCTTGGAGAGTAAACAAAATTTGGAGACTACTGAGAATATATATAAAACAATCAAGACTTAACCTGATTTATACATATCACACAGATCCCAAACACGAGGAGTGCTATTTCAAAACAAAGAAATACACAACGCAGCCAGCAATTGCGAAGTTCACGAACACAACACCAAGAAGAATAGCCTTCACAGCGGTTTCGCTCTGCGCAATACCAGCACGCATAAGCCAACCTGACATACCTCCCGCTTGATTAGCAACAGGATTTGCCCCATGTGAAAATCCACGGAGAGCTTCTGTTTCGGAATCGAATTCTATATTTGACATGTGTATAGTATATCATGAATAGAATTTGTGAACATGTTCTGCTATAGTGGCATCATGATAACCCTTGGTATCGAGACAAGTTGCGATGAAACGGCTCTAGCACTCATCGAAACACGAGCAAAGACAGATGAAAATACCCGAGCAACAGCTGGAACTGAGTATCGGATACTCGCACAAACAGTCTTTTCTCAAATAGATATCCATGCAGTATATGGTGGTGTTTTTCCCGTACTTGCCAAGCGTGAACATGCCAAACGTCTCGCTCCACTTCTAGAGCACATTCTCACTGAATCCAACATCGCAACATCTCCACTTTCAACAACACCCGAATCACTCAATGCTCGCAAAAAAATCCTCACTGATATTCTTTCAGAAAAAGAATCAGACCTACTCGACACTCTCGTCAATTCTCCTATTGGCAATTCCCTGCTTAGTGTCCGCCCTGCAATAGATCAGATAGCGGTAACTCGTGGACCTGGGCTTGAACCTGCACTTTGGGTTGGAGTTAACTTTGCACGAGTACTTGGTCTCATCTGGAATATTCCTGTAATTGGCATGAATCACATGGAGGGACATATCGTCGGCTCACTTCTACCAGATGCCAAAACAAAAAGCACAGGCTCAAAAAACGCTGATACTTTTTCACCCCTTCATTCAATACAATATCCAGCACTCGCACTCCTTATTAGTGGCGGACATACAGAACTTGTTGAAGTCCAATCTATCGGTTCATACAAAATCGTCGGCGCGACACTTGATGATGCTGTCGGCGAAGCATATGACAAAGTGGCTCGCATGATGAATATTCCATATCCGGGAGGACCTGTGATAGCTCGACTTGCGGAACAAGCACGCGGTCGTAAAAATCCCATCATTCTCCCCCGCCCAATGCTTCATTCACCTGATATCAACTTCTCTTTTTCAGGATTGAAAACATCAGTTCTCTATCTTATTGAAAAATTGAAAAAATCTGCTAGCGGTAATGAAATAGACGCAACAACAATTGAAAATATCGCACTTGCTTTCGAAGATGCTGTCACTGAAGTGCTCGTCACAAAAACCGCAAAAGCGCTCGATAGCACAGGTGCAACAACTCTTATTGTCGGAGGTGGAGTAAGTGCTAATGCACATATACGACTCGCTCTTGAGCAACTCGCACACGAGCGTGCGATACCAATACTCATGCCACCCGCTGGTGTATCTGGTGACAATGCACTCATGATCGCTCTTGCTGGAGCACTCTCCGCCACTGCTACCGAGACGGCACCGGCACCAATTTCAAATAAAGAAAAAGCAGCATCTTTCGACGCTGCTTCTTCTGCTCCAATTATTGCTGAGGGTAATTTGTCGCTCTAATATATTCTATCGAACAACTATTACTGTGGGAGCTGACACATTGTTGAAGTGAGATCATTCCAGAGATTTCGGAAGAAATTAAGAATGCCTCCGTTGATTGCACTTGAAACATTGGCAGTATTATCTTCGTTGAGCGCTTCAGTAGTTGTTGCGATTGCAAGAACTTCTTCTGAGCTAGAAGCTGTATCTGTTCCACCAATAAGTGCCACCTGAGTTACTTCACCTGCATCAGGAGTTTCCTGATTGAAAACAGTTTCAGGGTTTGGCACAAGCACAACTTCTGAACCGTAGAAGATTGCTGAACCGAGTCGAGCAACTGGACGAACATAGTAGGTCTTTGTTGGATCGAAGGTTACCTGAGTACCATGACCTGTGCTCAATGAGTCGAAGTCAGTACCGAAGTCATATCCGAAGTGTGCAAGTGCTGGATTGTAATTTGGTTGAGATGTAAGACCGTATACGAAGAGTCCTTCAGCTGCAGGAGATGTTGTGAATGAAAGCCAGAAATTATTGCCGGTAAGTGCTGAGATAGTAAGTGGGCTCATGCTGAATGAAGAACCACCACGTGATCCACCGCTTGAACCGCCACTTGAGCCACCGCTAGTTGGTGCTGGGCTTGTTGGTGTAGTAGATGTGCCTTCAGTAGGAGGTGTTGATGTTGCGTCTGTGGTTGTAGTAGCTGTAGATGTTGCTGTGTAGACGAGCATACAAAGATATGATGCTCCGCCAACTGCAGTAATATCACAGTCTCCAAGAGCAATAGCGTCGAAGCCAAATGCTGCTTGTGGAGTAACAACAACGTGATCATCACGATTGATTACAAGTGGATTCATATATCCATCAATGTTCACAACTGGTGTGGCACCATTGATTGAAACAAGTCCTGCTGAACCTGCTGGAGCTCCGGGAATTGCAATCTGGAGGCTTGATGTAGCAGCACCAGTGTCTATTACAGCTACTGTTGGAACGACGACAACGACACGAGAAACTGTCGCCATGAGATTGTTACTATCAGTTACAGTGTAGAGGAGTGTTGTTGTGCCGAGCTTTGAGGTATCGAGGAAAGTTCCTTCTACGTTATTACCACCAGTTCGTACGATTGAAGATGTAATATCAGTACCGGTTGCATCTACTGCAATAGCACCTGGATCAACAAAAGGTTGATTCACTGCGATAAAGAGTGGGTTTGCACCGAGAAGTGCGAGTGTAGGACCTACGACTTCACCAGTTCCTGCATTACCACAATCAGAAGCATCGTATGTGAACTTATAAAGAAGTCCTGCTGGATTTGTAGCGTAATCAGTTTCTGCACGGCCCTCATTTCGTACTACGAATGTAAGGGTGTTTGTACCGTTCTTGAAAACTGAAGGATTAACTGTCCAAACCTGAGGATCAATGTCGAGGAATGATTGCAAGTTTGCAGTACCTCCAATTACCGTACCGTTGAGATATACTGTGTAATTATTGTCGGCAGCTATTTCAAGTAAACCGCTATTCACAGCACCGCTTATAGCGAATTCTTTTGTGAAAGTGTAGGTTTCATCTTGTGTAGCATCCTGAACTTGTGCTGTCTTCCAAATCCAAGTAGCACCTGGAATTAATGTAGCCCAATAATCTGATATGAATGCAGCCTCAGTTACATTACCATCAACGGTTGTTGTTGTATCACTTAGGATTGTTGAAGTGGTATTAGTACAAACAAGTGGCATAGGATCAACAGTGACAGTAACTGAAGCAGTCATTTCACCTGTATTTGTAACAGTAGTTGTACCGGTGAGATCAATAGAACCTGTGAGAGTGTAGTTACCCGCTGTATTTCCATCATATGAAGTTGTATCCCATATAACTGGAAAGCTTACTACAGAGCTATCGCTCAATGTAACATCAAGATTTGCTGGCAAAGTAAGGCTTGATGAAGCTGTTCCATAATTCACATTGAATGCAGCAACCGGAGCGATACTTGAGATGTTAACGCTTGTCACCACCTCAGAAATCACGAATGGTACAAATGTGCTTGTACAATTTTGCACGAAAGTAATGGTATCAGATTCACAAACAGTAAATCGAATAGTCGGTGTACCAGCAATTGATGTGTCGAGAACATCATTTGGTTGAATTTCACCAAGAATATCGTTTATTGGATCAGAATTAACCACAGTGAAATTTGCTGGATTAGCAGCATATGCCACCAAGTCGAATGAATCGCCTACATTCAAAGCAATTGGAGTAGTTCCATTCCATGTAAGTGCTGGAATACCTTCTGCTTGTGCAACAGAAGCAAAAATTGGTGCTTGTACTGAAAGTCCGATCATCGAGACCATAACTGCTGTTCCGATGAATCGATTTGCAACCTCGAGAATTCGTGATTTGAATTGCATCATAAAATTGGTAATTTTGGATTAATTAATTGTTTTCAGACCTAAATTAGCGGGTAGTGCTAATAGATAAAGTCTATCATAAAGAAAAGCATTTGTCAATGCTCTCCCCTCATATATATACATTATCCTATATTGAAAAAGGTATTTCAAGACATCTACGATTTCCACGGCTTCAATTAGCCCGAAAATCACCTCCGTAGTATAATTACATGGTATGGGTCTCACGCACTTCATGTATGCATTACTTACCGGAATTATTCCGCCATTACTCTGGCTTTGGTTTTGGTTGCGTGAAGACAATCTCCATCCGGAGCCTCGACGAATGATTTTTGGAGCATTTCTCATGGGAATGGGCGCGGTTATTCTTTCAGTTATTTTGCAGAGTATTGCAAATCCATTTTTTGGAAATAGCGCAAGTGACATCGAATACAAATACATCACATTCGCAGCAATCGAAGAATGCGCCAAATTCCTCGCTGCGTATTTTATTGCTTTTCATTCTCGTAAAATATTCGATGAACCAACTGATGCGCTCATCTATTTGATTACGGTTGCGCTTGGCTTCGCTGCACTTGAGAATACCCTCTTCGTTATGAAGTCATTTTATTCTGGAAATGTCTTCGTTGGTGATATTTTGCAAGGTGTCACAACAGGAAATCTCCGTTTCATCGGAGCGACGATTCTCCACACAATTTCATCCGCTTGCGTCGGCCTAGGACTTGGACTTTTGTTCTATCACAAGCATTTTGTGCGATTTTTGGGCGCAATCGTAGGTCTCGGCGGCGCAATTGCTTTGCACTCAGCGTTTAATTTGTCTATAATGACAGTATCGTCATCTGACACAATCGGCACTCTGAAAATATTCGCATGGGTTTGGGCTGGTGCTATCATTCTTATGATGTTTTTTGAAGAGGTGAAAGCCGTGAAGCCAAAATCGCGAATCGAAAGTCCCCCAATGCGACCGTACTAATAGCAACTAAGCTTTTTTATAAAAAATATATGGCAAAAGAAAAAAAATCATTTTTTGAAAGACTCACCGGCACTGTCAAAATCAGCTCTGGAGAACAGGGAGATGCATTTGAGCGACCAACAAAAGAGACCATGTCAGCACGTGGTGACAAGAAGCACCTTTCAGTTGGATCAATTGGAGTAATGCCTGAGGATGATATTTGGTCAAACGAAATCGCAGAAGTGGTAAGTGATGCGGAACTTACTGTTGATGTGTATCAGACAGCAGATGCTATCACCATCAAGAGCATGATTGCTGGTGTTCGTCCTGAAGATCTCGATATCAATATCACTCGCGATATGGTGACAATTAAGGGCTCTCGAGAAGAAGAGCGTGTTGTACGAGAAGATGATTATTTTGTGAAAGAACTCTATTGGGGATCTTTTTCACGCACGATTTCACTTCCTGAAGAAATTGACGTTGATGAAAGCGAAGCCATCGAGAAGCACGGCCTCCTCATCCTCAAACTTCCTAAGCTCGACAAAAAACGCCAGTCTAAGCTCAAGGTGAAGACGATATAGCTTATTGCCATAGCGTTTCCAAAAAACAAAAACTCCGTTCATATCGAACGGAGTTTTTGTTTTCTATTTTATGCTGCCTCTTTGTGGTGCCAAGGACCAGAGTCGAACTGGTGACCCTTCCCTCTTCAGGGGAATGCTCTACCAACTGAGCTACCTTGGCGAATTTCGCACATCGAAATTCGGATCAAAATATTTCTTTTGGCGAAGCCTAAAGAAATTTTTGATCAAATTTTCAAAAAATTATTTGAAAAAGCTGCCGAATTTGGTTGTTGCACCTTTCACTGCTTCGAGATTTTGTTGAGCTTCGGTGTACAGACTAAGAGCCTGATCAATGTATGGTTGCACAATGACATATGCTCCGTATGAAACTCCGATAATGACGACCCAGTATACAATGCGCATAATCATCGAGACTCGGTTTGAGCGACGAATACTACGCAAAATTGTATTGTTATCTTCCGCAAGCTTCGCTGTTCGCTCGAGGAGATGACGTTCTTCTGGGGTCATGGGGATAGTCTAGCAAAAAGAAGCATAAAAATAAAGGGTTTATCTGGCAACTGTCCGATTTTCTGATTCTGTATATATGACCACAGAATAGCGCGCTTTTGCTCTGTGCTCTCCGTGCTGTCCAAAAAATTATGTGCCTCTGGTCAGAATCGAACTGACATCTATTCCTTAGGACGGAACTGTTCTATCCATTGAACTACAGAGACGAATAGCAGATTCGTGTTTGACCAAAAAACCGGCTTGCGCCGGTTTGTTTGAGAATCTACTTGATGCCGAGTGTCTCTGCGAGTTCTGCTTCATCAAAACCCACAATCACCTTACCCTCGACATCAATGACTGGAACACCGAGCTGGCCAGTCTTATCAACCATTTCTTTGCGCCTCTCAAGATCTGAAGCCACATTGAATTCAGTGTATTCGATGCCCTTTTCTTTCATATAATCCTTGGCTGCATTGCAGTAACCACAAGTTGGAGTTGAATATATAAGTACTTTTTTCATTGGTGTATTGCGCTAAAAACAATTGTTAATACGAATGCTTGTGGCGCTAGTATAGCATCTCTGATACCATTATGGAATGTCATCTTTAATCCTATTCCCGTGGCTACTCAATTTCCAGCCGATGGCGCCGTTTATGATACGGCTCATTTTGGGCATCACCCTTGCATACTTTGCATATTTGAAAATCGTTGACCATGGAGCAAGCTCAGGTAGCAACACTCGCAGATACGGCATTCTCGAAATGAGCATAGCACTATTCCTCGTTATCGGCCTTTTCACCCAACTCGCTGCAGCACTTAATGCAGTTATTCTCATCATTAAGCTTTTTTTCAAAGCTCAAGACGGCAAACTCCTTTCAAGTGGAATTAACTACTACGTACTCCTCCTCACTATGGCGATTTCACTCCTCTTCGTCGGACCTGGATATCTAGCAATCGACCTCCTCTTCTAAACCTTGATTCCTTCTCCTTCAGTGCTCCTCATCATGATGAGATAGAATGCTGGTACGAGGAACAATGTAAGGAATGATGAAAGAGTAAGACCGAAGATCACAGCGGATCCAAGAGCCTGCCAGAATTCATCTGAAAGTGTAACTGGTAGAATACCGAATATCGTACAAAGTGATGTGATGAAAATCGCTTCGAGACGAGCCTTGCCCGCATCAGCAACAGCATCTTCGAATGGAATTCCACTCTTCAAATTGATGGTGATTTTGTCTACGAGAATAATTGAGTTTTTCACAACGATACCGAAGAGAGCGAGAATACCGATAAGTCCAGGAAGTCCGAGGGATACATCGAATACTGCCATACCAACGAATACTCCAATGAGTGCAAGTGGAATTGGTACAAGCACGATCAGCGCTTTGCGGAATGAATTGAATTGAATAATGAGAGTTGAAATAATGAGCAAGATCGCAATCAACATTGCTCGCACAATAGATGCGAATGATTCTGCATTGGCTTCATTCTCTCCTCCATACGTTATTGTATATCCTGCTGGAATATTGTAATCAGCAGTGAGCTTCTCGAATGCGGCAAGAATAACAGTACCATTCGTACTTGAATCGGCTGCCGCAGAAAGCACAACGGTGCGCTTCTGATCAATACGTGTAATTGCATTCACAGCAGGCTTGAGCTCTACTGTTGAAACATCTTTCAAGAAGACTGGCTCATTTCGTGAATTGAGAATCTGTATATTCTGAATTGAAGCGAGGTCAGGAACTGATTGTGCACTGAATGTAGCAATGAGTTTGATTTCATGCTCACCCTTAATGATTTTGGTAAGTTCAACACCAGAAACAGCAGTACGAAGTACGGAGCCGACTGTTGCAGCGTTGAGTGAGTTGCGTTCGAGTGCAGAAGCGTCGAGTTTGAATGTATACTCTGGTACTGAGTCCTTGAGTGAACTATCAATATTGATAACACCAGGAATTGTAGCGAGCTTCGGTCGAAGATCGTTCACAATATCAGTAAGTGTCTCGAGACTATCCCCCGCAATATGCGCCTCGAATGCTGCTCCAGATGGTGGTCCTCCCGCAGGAGATGAAACATTGATAACCACGCCCGGCATATCAAGAATCGATAGATCTGCACGAATCTTATCTGCGAGTTCATATGATTTGAGTGGTCGCTGCTCTTTTTCTTTCAACGTAAGAATGATAGATGCGAGATTCATAGAACCCGTTCCTGAACCACCGAAGCTTCCAGAATTTGGGCTTGCTCGACCAACGGTTGTTGAATAGCTCAATACCTCTGTATATCCAGTGAGTTTAGCCTCAATTTCTGCAGTACGTGCGTCAGTTACTTCAAGTGTTGAGCCCGTCGGTGTGCGTATATCAACATATACATATTCCATATCTGAAACTGGAAAGAATTCACTTCGAATCACTCCGCTTGCAACAAGTCCGATTGATGCGACGAATATAAGACCGACAATACCGAGAACAAATCTACGACGCTTCTTATTGAAAATATAGTAGCGAAGCGTTCGTTCATAGAGCGGCAAGAATTGATGAAAATTAATAATGCCGTGAATGAGTTTATTGGTGAAATTTTCATGCTGACGATTACCCTGAGCAGCGAGCTTAGCTTTTATCAATGAATCACTCTTCCACTCACGATTCATGAGTTCGAGATTTGCTTCTGTCTTTTTTTTACCACCACGTTCATACCAGACGATCAACCAAACTTCCACAATAACAAGGAGCACGCCGGTTACAATTTCAATATACTCTCCAGTCTTGAAACCGAGATAGAATAATAGCCCTGCTGCAAGAATAAGTCCCGCTTCAATAAGATAGAAGAACTTTTTTGTCATTCGAATACGCTCGAGCACTGCCGCAAGAGGGTGATTGATGATGAGCGCAATAATAAGTGATGAAACAAGTGTGATTGAAACCGTTACAGGAATTGATTTCAAATATTCCCCTACAATACCAGTGGCGAATAGAAGCGGAAGGAATGCCCACACGGTTGCAAGTGTGGTTGTCGTAAGCACCCATTTGAAATCCCTAAGCACCAAGAGCACTGCTTCTTCTGGGGTGAATTTACCAGTTGCAATATACTGTTTTGTTGCCGAAACAACCACGATGGCATCATCAACCAGTAGTCCCAGAGCAAGGATAAGTGAAAAGAGCGACAAGAAGTTCAGTGTCATTCCCAACATATCTAATACACCGAAACTCACGAAGAATACGAGTGGTATTGCCAAACCCGCAACGAAAGCCTCTTTCAATCCAACAATAAGCAACAATATGAGCGCCACAAGCGCAACGGTGATAAGGAAATCGTGACTCAATTGAGTGAAGCTCTTGCGAACCTCTTTTGCCATATCCATTGTCGTGGTATATGCAATTCCAGGAGAAAATGTAGCAATTGTCTTCTCTACCGTCTGCTTCGCTTGGTCTACCGTATCAAGTACAGACGCACCCTGTCGCTTCACGAGTGAAAGACTCACCGAGTTTTTTGATTCCGAACCTCCAATGGAAAGTCGTGAATATGCTGTTTTCTTTATTGCTTTTTCGGTGACTTTTGCAATGTCTTTGAGCAACACAGTTCCCCCGTCGCTTGTATGTGAAACAGGAATTCGAGCAATATCAGCAATCTCTGTCATGCGTGCATCAGTTCGTATTGGGAATATGAGTGATCCATTCTCGAAATTTCCAGCTGGCACAGCAACATTAGCCGAAAGTACTGCACGATTTGCTTGATCAGTTGTTATTCCATAGAAGAGTAGCTTGTCACTCTGATATGCAATTTCATATTCATATTCATCTCCTCCAGAGACCGAAATCTCGCGAACACCTGGAATCTTATCGAGCTCGTCTTTGATATCATCCGCATATGATCGAAGGGTGAATCCATCGTATGGACCAGTAATTGATATTGTCCAAATTGGCGAATCATCAAGTGATATTTGGCTTACGACTGGCTTTTCAGCATTATCTGAAATCTTGTTTTCGATACCAGAAAGTTTGTCGCGAAGATTTCGTATTGAAGTATCGCTATCTTCTTTTGCATCAAATTCAACCTGAATAGATGAAATAGAATTGTATGAATTTGATGTGAGCTTTTTCAAACCCTTAAGTCCCGAGAGTTCTGCCTCGATCTTCTTCGTTACAAACTCTTCAACGTCTGATGGTGAAGCTCCAGGATAGAGCGTGCTTACAATTGCAATTGGGATTTTTACTTCTGGATTTGATTCTTGTGGCAAACTGAAGAATGAGTAGAGTCCCCAAGCAGTCACTGCCAAAATAAGCAGAATTACAACTCTGAAATTAGTAACAAAGAAGTTGAGCCACGTATTCCTGAGTGCTGGATCAAAGGTCAAACGTTCCAGATACTCATTGTCTGATGATTTTTCTTTTGTATGTAGATCCATGATAGCGTTGAATTAATGAACAACAACGACATCCCCCTCTTCTAGCTCATAGACTGGTGATACAATTTTCATCCCTTCAGTAATTCCTCCGGTTATTTCAACAAAACCGCCACTTACCTTACCGAGTACAACTGGGTGCTTCACGATTTTTGATTCTTCATTCACGGTGAATACATATGCATCTCCGGGGATGATTTTCACATTTTGAATTGGAAGAATGTATGAGTTTTTTGTTGAAGCAGCTGTTGAAACATCTGATACAGCAGGCTTCTTGGCTTCGATAGCTACCGTAACATTCTGACCAACAACAAGACCTGATTGCTGAGGATCGGTAACGGCGATTTTGATTTCAACCTTCTTATTTGTCTGATTTACACTTGGAGCAACACTTGCGACGTACCCCGCTGTCACACCTTGTATGAGAACCTTAGCACCCACTGCAACCTGAGATAGATCTTCTCCGCTCACAAAAGCCTTAATATTGAGACCTCCGCCACCGACGACTGTTGCAATAAGTTGCCCCGGAGAAGTAAGCTCACCGACACGAAGTGGTAATGCGGCTATCTTGCCATTAATTGGTGATGATATGACAGTCTTCGCAATTTGAGCTTCGAGATTCTTGACGCCTGCCTCTGCAGCAGAAACTTGTGCGCTTGCAGTTGAATCTTGTGATACAAGTGCATTTGAAAAGGTCCCACTCATTGTCGTAATCCCTGAGCTTAATCCACTCACCGTATTACGCGCTGTAATAGTAGTTGCTTGCCAGCCATTTACGATAGCGAGACTTGATCCACTCATTGTTCGGCTGATATCAATAAGTGCGAGTGAAACATTGTCGAGCAAACCACTCACAATATCAATGTTCTTTTGTGCTTCTACGAGTGCTGCACGAAGGTCATCATCACTTGATGAACTAGATAATTTTGAAATACCAGTAAGCCATTTTGGTAATACTGAATTCAAATCAATACGAATTGAAGTGATTTCATCAATTTTTTCATAATCACTCGTATACGTAGAGAGCTTAGGACCGCTATCACCATTGATGAAAAGGAATGGGTCGAGCTGAACATGCACAATATCATCAATCTTGGCATATGCGTCACGAACCTTATCTATGACAGCTCTGCGGGCTGAATCAAGTGAAACACCGCTTCCTGAATATTGACCTTGTGCGAGTAAGAGTGTCGCTCGAGCTTGATCAAGCTGTGCTCGAATATCAGCATTCTGTAGTGTGGCAATAGTCTGTCCTGCAGTGACATTGCTTCCAATAGAAACTGCTACAGTTGCAAGAGGTGCAGAAACCTGTGACTTCACATCAACTTGAGATACAGATTCGACAGTTCCATCAGCAGAAACCGATGAGGTATTGTCACGAAAATCAGAAACATCGACAAGAACAACCTTCTTGCCCGAAGTATCAAGAGAATCGGTAGCAACCTGTCTACTCGCAACTCTTCCAGCAATAACCATTCCAACAACGACAATAACAACTACAGTTCCCGCAAGAACCGCATGACCCTTCAGATAAGATAAAATCGACATAATACACAGTATACCATACTGCTATTCTCCACTGAATAGATGTGTGAGGCGATACCGGAAGCCACCCTTCTTGATAGTTGTTGTGCTTGTGGTAGTTGGAGCGTCTTCGAGGATTACCGCCACTGATTCTCCCTCTTTTGCGACGCGGAACTTGGTGCGAATTTCAGTTTCAACTCCTGCTGGAGTTCCAAGATATGCAACAGCTGAGGTAAGACTTGTCTCTCGGCCTTCAAGCTTAATGAGTTCGGCTG
The DNA here is from genome assembly GCA_041158765.1 of Candidatus Parcubacteria bacterium. GTDB lineage: Bacteria > Patescibacteriota > Minisyncoccia > Phycocordibacterales > PALSA-1337 > JAQBRD01. Next base: position 32,010 of record JBEBAU010000032.1, read on the forward strand.
TAGATCGAGCGAGGGCTTCGGCACTTGAACGCTCTTTTGTATGAACATTCCATGCGGCTTTGAATAGAAAAATCGTAAGAATAAATAGAAGTATCAATGTCCATGGAGAGTACATGATTTTGCGAGCGGTCTTTTTCTTGCGAAAGTCGAGCATATCCTATAGTATATACTAACTATGTTATTCCATAAAAATACAAAGAAGGTCCTCAGCATTGGGACCATCATTATAGGAACCCTCGTCATCATTAGCATGGTGGTTCTCTATACGCTTCCTTCATTCTACTAATAGCGCTCAAAAAAGCGCATTCAGTTATTCGCTTCGCATCATTTTGACGAATACATCCTGTGGAATATTCACATTTCCACGACCAAGTTCTTTCATTTTCTTTTTTCCCTCTTTTTGTTTTTCCCACAACTTCATTTTGCGAGTACGATCTCCTCCATACATGTGTTGAGTCACGTTTTTTTGCATTCCTGAAAGGGTTTCAGATGAAATGATACGACCAAGAGCCTTACCTTGAATTTTGACGGTGAACATTTGTCGAGGAAGGATCTTTGCGAGCTTTTCTACGGTAGCCTTCGCTTCTTCTTCAAGGCGACGACGTGAGACAACTCGAGTGAAAGCAACAACCGGTTCATCAGCAACAAGAATATCGAGACGAGCAACATCGGCTTCACGACTTTCAGCAATTTCATATGAAATAGAAGCGAAACCAGAAGAAATACTCTTCATTTCATCAAAAAAGTTACGCATGAGCTCACGAAGCGGCATAATAAGTGAGAGTGTCGTTCGATTATCTCCGAAATTCTCTGTAGCAGTCACCTCCCCTTCATGATCAAAAACCGCCTGCATAATCACACCAAGATATTGTGGCGGTGTAATAATTTTCATATTCACAAGTGGTTCAAACACTTTTTTCACCTCATGATCATCTGGGAAAAGTGCAGGTGAATACACAACAACTCGCTTCCCGCTCACGAGTTCAACTTCATAGGTAATTGATGGAATTGTAACAACAAGATTCAAATTAAATTCTCGACGCAAACGTTCAGTAATAATTTCAAGATGAAGCATACCGAGGAAACCGCAACGGAAACCTCGACCGAGAGTACCTGATGATTCTTCATCATGTGTGAAAGACGAATCAGATAATCGAAGACGTCCAAGTGCCATACGAAGCGCATTGAAGTCATCCTGACTCTCTGGATAGACCGATGCCCACACAACTGGTCGAGGAGACATGTATCCAGCTAGTGGTGGCAATGTATCTCGAATAGAAGCAACTGTGTCTCCAACTGATGCAATACCAGGTTGTTTGATACCTGTCACAATGTAGCCAATTTCACCCGCAGAGAGCGTCTCGGTTGGTGTATCATCCGGAGCAAAAATTCCCACCTCAAGTGATTGAAACTTCTCATCTGAAACCTTGAACATGAGCTGATCCTGTCGCTTCACGCTGCCGCTCATCACTCGAACATATACAATTACACCCTTATGATTTGAATATTGAAAATCAAAGACAAGCGAACGAAATGTGCTATCAGCTGGCTGTAATGAGTTGTCCGAATTTTTGCTATTCGCATCTAACACAGTGGCGGAAGGTGCTGGAACACGAGCAATAACTTCTGCAAGAAGCTCTGGCACACCTTCGCCTGTTTTGCCGGATACTTTGAGCACCGTGCTTTCATCACAACCAAGCAATTCTGCAATTTCTCGGACAACTTCGGGAACACGAGCAAGTGGCGAGTCGATTTTTGAAACTACCGGAATAATCGTGAGTCCGCTCTCGCGTGCCATATTGAGTGTTGTGAGCGTCTGTGCTTGAACTCCCTGCGTCGCATCAACAAGCAAAATAGAGCCTTCAACGGCTTTGAGTGCTCGTGACACTTCATATGAAAAATCAATGTGTCCTGGTGTGTCGATCAAATTCAGGATGTACTCTTGACCTTTGCCCCCAGCCTGCTGGCCGGTGGCCGAATTGCCTCCATCGGCAATTCGGAATCGCATTCGCACTGGCTGCATCTTAATAGTGATGCCACGCTCTCGTTCAAGCTCCATTGAATCGAGCACCTGTTCCTGCATTTTGCGTTTTTCAATCGTATTAGTAACTTCAAGCATACGATCAGCAAGCGTGGACTTGCCGTGATCAATATGTGCAATAATGCTGAAATTACGAATAAATTGTGGGTTCATATAGAAAGTGGAGCTACTATACTATAGAACATAGCGGAAAGCGACTCAAATATGTTCGACTTCTGGCACAACGACCTTTGCTTTCCAGAACTTACGATGTAGCGTATCCCACACTTCTCGTATCTCTTTATTTTTCAAAAGCACCAAAACAATAATACCGACGATAATACCGACGATACCCGCGCAGAATCCTTGCATGAAAACCCCGAAGACAGTAGAGAGGCCGAATATTTTGCTGAAAAAACCAAGTGAAAGATATGTTGCATATCCCATGATGAGCGCTGCGCCGGTGCTTTGGAATAGGTTTGCTTTGATATTGCGAGTGAATCCTGGGTAATCTCTTTCAAACATATACCAACACAAACCAACATTGAAAAAGACTCCGATCGCATATGCAAGTGGCAATACCATAACGCTTGTACCTGTCTGTCCACTCACACGGAGTAATGCTTCAAGGAAATATCTAAATTCTGGAACTGCAAAGAATAGCTTGGTAAGTCCATACGCAAGAACCACAATAAGACCTGCCGATATGATATTGATAGTAAGCGGACGACGTGTAGCGCCTTCGGCATAATATGCTCGAACGAACAATAGTATGAGACTCTGTCCCATTACTGAAACCGTAAATATTGCGAGGACTGCAGCGGTGAGTCGAGTGTTTGACCAATCGAAATTTCCTGCTCCATAAATAACTCGTACAATTTGTGCACGAAGTACAATGAAAAGCACGGTAATTGGTGCGGACCAAAAAATAATGTGTCGTGCAGAGATAACCATCTGAGCAAGGAATTGACCCCTCTCACCTCGAGCAAAAAACCGTGACAATGTCGGGAAAACAGCAGAAGAATAACTCACACCAATAATCGTAAGTGGAACTGATTGAAGATTGTATGCAAGATTAAAAATCGAAATTGAACCCCCTGCCATTAGCGAAGCGAGAGCAACAAGGAAAAAAGATGCGAGTTGATTTGCTGAAAGTGTTAGCGTGCGTGGCAATGATAATGTCACGACTTTTTTGATAGATGACCAATCAATGTGAAAAAGAAAGCGCGGATGCATTCGTTCATTCACAATGAATGGAACTTGAAGAACCATATGCAAAAATGCACCAATAACTACCCCGCCAGCAAGGCCCAATAGTCCGAACGCTGGATACAAGAAAATAATACCCGCAATAATACCAATGTTATAGAGTAGCGGGCTTATTGCATAAATAAGAAAACGTCGTCGCATCTGTGTGATGCTTGAAAAAAAGTTTGAAAGACCGAGGAAGAATGGCGAAAGGAGCAAGAGACGTGTCGCAGCAACAAGTTCACCGAATGATGCATCATCCTTGAAACCTGGGAGCAATACCGGAATAATATGTGGTACGAGAAAAAAGATAATGACGCTAATTCCTGCCATCGCAAGGAAGAATGCTGAGAATACACTATCAATGAATGCGCGGCCCTTGTCAGCATCTTTTTCATATCGCTCCATAAAAAATGGCACGAGAACCGAAGCTGAAACCACTGAAGCAATCGTCACGAATATGAGATCCGGAATACGAAATGCCGCATAGTAGAGATCAAGAGCATGGCTTGCACCGAATGTGTATGCGAGTAATTTGTCACGAACGAGAGCGAGCACTTGTGAAAGAAAAGCAAAAAAAGCGAGAAGATACGCTGCTTCATGAAGGCCTTTTATTTCACGGCTAAAAAGTGTGAGAATTGCTTTTACCATTATCTACTCTTTTGATCTATTGAGATGAAGTATATCAGTAAAGCAGCGCTGAAAAAAGGCATTGTGAAGGTTCGATGAAAAATATGGCGTGTTCATCAAAAAAATAAAACAAAAAGCACCCCGTTGTGGAGTGCTCTCTGATGTTGCTGTACCGATAAGCCGAGTTCTGTATGTCAGTAGCTTGCGCCATCGACACGACAATCATTTATCTGGGAGGTGAGTTACCCCACCCCTCGAGCGGCACTTCCAAATTCAAAACGTGCGTTTTGTATCTGGACACGGCCTTGCACCGAGGTAAGGATTTTGCCGTTGCACCCGCATGTCACCATGCGATTCATCCCCACTTACGTGTGGATGCCGTTGGCTTTCGCCTCGAGCGTCACTGTTCGCACCTCGCGCTTCTCCTCATGTATTGATTTACATCAACATATGAATCTTCGGCGGACGGGCATTACCCGCTACCATGCTGCTAATTCTTGAATACTTGCGCACCCATGATTAGCCAGTGCTCGGACTTTCCTCTGTTGCGCGACACATATTTTCATATGAGGAGCGCGCAACAGCGATTGTCTGGTACTGCATTAACTATTATATCACAACTTGAAGTGTTTGACAAACACACCCAACTTTGCACAACAGGTGGTTTTCTATTTGTTACTCTGCACTCGCTTCTGGTTTTTTGTCGGCTTTCTTTTCTCCAGTTTTGCCATGAGCATGTGAGTCCACTTCATAGCTCGTATTCTGTGCTTCGAAGAAGTTCACGAGTTCATACACATCTGTTGCTGCGCTCATCCATTTTGCTGGGTTAGTAACATTGTAGAACTTCTCAAAACCGAGCTCTTCGAGACGACGATCCGCCACGTATTTCACATATTGATTCACATAGTCTGCATTGAGACCGAGAATACCATTTGGGAAAAGGTCCTTATTATAATCAACCTCCTTCTCCACTCCTTCAATAATAATATTTCGAATATCATCAGCGAATTCAGCAGTAAGAAGATCCTGATTTTCTTCGAGAATATTCTGAATAAGATTCATACCGAATTTCAAGTGCAATGATTCATCACGAAGCACCCAGTTAATCATAGAACCGAAGTTACGGAGCTGCTTCCTCTGGCGGAATGAAAGCACCACCATGAATCCTGAATAGAACCAAATACCTTCCATCACGATATTCGTAGCGACGAGATTTCGAATGAAGTCTTTTTTGCCTTCTGTCGTCGAGACATCAAGTGACAGTTCAGTCATGCGCTTCATGTACTTGTTGATGTAATCCTCCTTCGCTCGCATTGAAGGAACATTCAAATGGTGATTGAAGACTTTTTCTCGATCAAATGGGAATGTCTCGAGTACATATTCGAATGCAACGCAGTGATTTGCCTCTTCCCACATCTGCTTCGCAAGATACAAGTGACATTCAGGAGATTTGAGATATGGATATTGTCCAAGAGCAATTGAGCGATTCACAATAAGCTCCGCTGGGTTGAAAAACGCCATAAGAAACTCAACTGCATGACGCTCGTCTTCGGTCATCTTTTTCCAATCGTCGAGATCCTCTTTCAATGTGATCTCATGAGGAAACCAAGTATTGCGCACAGCTTGATTGTAGAGATCGTATGCCCAACGATACTTAATTGGGTGAAGACTTGTATCCTCTGGTGATGGTTTTCCGATAAGCATTTGTGTATTGAATTAGTTATTAATACGGTTATATGTGAAAGACATTCCCCACATTACTGGCAAGCATCACATTGTGCAAGTAGTGCCGGATCAGTAGGGCAAACTTTTGGTTTTTTCTTAGTGGTGATTGCTCCAGCAGAAGATGCGACTTCAGAACCGATATGCATTGCAGCGGCGAGATCTGATATTGATGTGTATGCTGCTTTTGGTATTGATGTTGAAACTGGTGCAGGTGTTGATGCGAATGCTGCTGTTGATGCTATCGGTGATGCTACATGCTTCACGGCAATAGGTTCTGCTTTTATTTCAAGTGGCATAATGATCTGCTCTGGAGCAGGAACACTTGTGATTACCTTCACTGGTTCTACATCGTCTTTCTTTGCAGAAGCAACTGCAGCAAAACCTCTCTTACCCATCTGCTCGGCCTTATTAACCTTGACCGTACTCTGCTCAGCTGTGTGTCGAGGCTTCATGTGGAGATAATACGTAGACTTGAGACCCTTCTTCCATGCAGTCGTATATATATTGAGTGTCTCATCAAGATCTCGAGTCTCCAAATACATATTTCGTGAAAGCGCTTGATCAACCCACTTCTGTGCACGACCAGCAACTTCAATATATGCAAACGGTGATGTAGTAAATGAAGTCTTATACACATCTTTGATGTGCTGAGGGATGCCGTCAATATTCGAAATATCCCCCTGATTCTCAATAATCTTCTCACGCACCTTCTCCCAAATATTCATATTCTTGAGATCGCGAACAAGATTGTGGTTGAGGTCGAGGTATTTGCCGGAGATTTTATTTCGAGAAAAAACCTGCGCGAATCGTGGATCGATACCTGGAGTAGTTCCTACAACAAGACCAATATTGGCATTCGGAGCAACAGCCATGAGTGTTGCATTGCGTATTCCCTTCTTCACCTTCTCTCGAAGAAGATTCCAATTGAGACCCTTGTGATGGCTTCTTTCATCAATTGAAACTGGAATACCTCGTGATTCACCAACCTTACGAAGTGTATCAATTGGCACACGACCCTTCGACCATTCTGAACCAGCGAAGTGCATATATGAACCACGCTCTGCAGCGAGATTTGCACTTTCATCAATTGCCATATAACTTACAAATTCAAAAATCCGATCAGCGAAGTCCCATGCATGCTCACTGTCATATGCCATACCGAGTTGTTCGATCGTATCTGAGAATCCCATGACACCGAGACCGATTGCGCGATTCTCTCGGTCTGACTTAGCAGCTTCAGGAATCGGAAGTTCATTGATATCAATGAGGTTATCGAGCTGACGAACAGCAAGACGCACTGACTCTTCGAGTCGAGACCAATTGACCTCCTTGTTCTTCACATGCGCAGCGAGGTTGAGTGAAGCGAGGTTACATACAGCGACATTGTCTCGATCTTGTGGAAGACAAATCTCAGTACAGAGATTCGACATATGAATCGTACCAGTGTTGTTGTTGAGAGCGCGATTGTTGATGGTGTCTTTCCAAATAAGCCAAGGATGCGAAGTAGATTGAAGTGAAACAAGAATCTGGCGATATTGCTCGGCTGCAGGCACCTTCTTGAACATACGAATCTGACCCTTTTCAGCCATATCAACATAATGTGCATAGCGAGCACTGAATTCCTGACCATAAAGCTCATTGAGATCTGCAACATCTGCAGGATCGAACATATACCAATCTTCTCCTGCTTCTGCACGCTTCATGAATTCATCTGAAAGGAATACTGCGGTATTAGCTGTTCGCATACGAGCATAGTCATCTCCAGCATTATGCTTCCAATCAAGATATTCTGGGAAATCAAGGTGCCAGTTCTCCATATAGAAACAGAGCGCGCCCTTTTTCTTACCTCCACGCATAACCGCACGAATAGCAGTGTCAATAATCTTAGCAAACGGTGTAGGACCTGATGAAGCTCCACCGAAGTTCGACTTCAATGGCGAACCAGTCGCGCGAAGCTTGGTGACTGAAGCACCAATACCCCCAGAACCCTTCGAAAGCATGAGCACATCTGAAACAGACTTTGCAATGTGTCCCATATCGTCATGAATTTCGAGCAAGTAACAATTAGAAAGTGCTGGACGTGTTGTACCCGCACCAAGATTCGTTGAACCACCAGCAATGTACTGAAGTCGAGACATTTTGTCATAAAACTTCTTTGCGTATTCGTTTGGATTCTTTTCATTATATGAAAGTCCCATTGCAACACGCATGAAAAAGTACTGTGGAGTCTCGAGAGGTTGCGAATGAATGTCTTTCAAAAAATATCTGTTCACAAGACCATCAAGTCCTGCGTACACAAACAAATCATCACGAGTGATATCGAGCACATCCGCAAGAGCATTCAAATCAAACTTCTCGAGCATATTCGGGTGAAGTCTATGAGCAGCAACACCCTCTCTTATGTATGAAAGGAAGCCCTCCTTATGCTTCTTCTTGAGATCGACTTCATCCTCCTTATCATATTCACCAATGACTTTGCGATACACCATCTTGAGCAAGAGGCGCACAGCGACTTTGTCATAGTCAGTATCCTCCTTGATATTCTGAACAGCAGCATTAATTGTTGCTTGATCGAGTTCATCAGTGGTAATACCGCTGTACAAGGTAAGACTTGTCTCAGTCGCAATCTGTGTGACCATAGCGATCGGGTCAGCGAGACCTGCGCATGCACGTTCAATCGACCGATTTATTTTGTCGGCATTAAATGGCACCAAAGTGCCATCATTTTTTTTGATGGATATGCTCATGGGGTAGGGCTTTTGTTAAAATACTAGTAGTGGTATCTATTTTACTCTTCCCTATGCAGAATGATATGTGGATAAGTGATTTTTTTTCAGTGAAAAACAAAAATCACTTCGTGTAAATGTGTGCCTTCAAAAAATCGAGTGTGCTGCCCTCCGTATAGTTATTTTTTTTTGCAATTCCGGCTGATACCTCAAGAACAAAACGACTTTTTTCACGAGATGAAAAAATTTTTGGATAACTTTCGGGTAAAACATCATTTTCAACATGCACGACTCGCATATTTTCATCGAGCCAAATAATATCAATCCCAAATTTCATGTCTTTCATCCAAAATGCATGCTCACTTGATTCATCAAAAACAAAAAGCATTCCGGTATCTGATGCGAGACTGTCTCGTCCTCCCAAACCGAGCTCTTTTTCAGAATTAGTATCCGCGACGAGCACATATGATAGTGGTTCGATAATGCCAACCTCTTTTTTAGAGCTCTTTTGTGTATATTGTACGAGCAAAAATGTGATAATTGCCACAAGAATGACAGTTCCGATGCTTTGCGGTAAGCTAAATTTCATGGTATAAGTCTACCATATCATTAATTAATTATTTTCATACATATATGTTGTATATCAATATATGGGCAGTGATTGTGGCCGCTATTGCAATGTTTGCAATCGGAGCAGTTTGGTATTCAGTACTTTTTGGAAAGCAGTGGATGAAGCTTTCAAATATTCCTATGCCGAATCCAATGCCGCCAATTAGTTCAATGTTCCCTTCGTATGCGTATTATTTCCTCACAACTCTCGTTACTTCATTTATTTTGAGCAAATTGATTTCTTGGTTCTGTAACGGAAGCATGACAAGCGCACTCAAGCTTGCTTTCCTTATTTGGCTCGGATTCATTGCAATGCTCAATCTCTCAGGTGTTATCTGGGAAAAGAAACCTTGGGCTCTCTACTGGATCCACGCAGGATGTAGCCTTGTTGCAATCTTCGCTGCAACACTCATACTCATTAGCTGGAAATAAAGACAAAAGAATAAAACCACCTTTTGTTTGGGCTATCCACGGAAGCTCCAAACAAAAGGTGGTTTTATTTTTTGTATTATCTGCGCCCTCTTTCGTGTGACATTGGAGTGAGGTGTGCAGCAACACCAATAGCGAGAGCAATAATCACGAGGTTTTTGATAATATATTGACCTTCAAGTGTCGGTGTAAGAAATCCTTGCCAAGTGACTGCTGTGAGAAGAAAAAGTGGCAATATTGTTGTAATCATATGCCCCACAAGAAGCGCTATTGCAAAACGCTCACATCGAGGAATAAGGAAAGCAATACCAATCACCATTTCATACAGAGCAAATAGGATAATAAATGTATTGAAAGTGATGAATGGCAGTGTCTGTTCCAAAAGTCCTGAAACAAGTGGGTTTGCAGGGCTTGTGCCAATAATTTTCAATATTCCAAACCAAAAAAACACAATAAAAAGAGACAGTCGTGCTGCGGGCATACTCGCACGTCGCAATACATGGATAATACGATCGTCTATTTTTTCAAATGTATTTCGAATACTCATACTACTATTCTATCTCTCCTTGAATGAAACCACCAGACTGAAGTGACCAGAGTTTTGCATACATTCCAGCATTATCAGCAATAAGCTTTTCATGTGTTCCCTCTTCTATAATAGTGCCGTGATTTACCACGATGATGCGGTCCATCTTTTTTATTGTTGAAAGACGGTGTGCAATCACGATAACCGTCTTATTTTTCATAAGAACATCGAGTGCCTCTTGAATCAAAACCTCAGAATGAGAGTCGAGACTTGATGTTGCTTCGTCGAGAATAAGTATCGGAGCATTTTTCAAAATTGCACGAGCAATTGCTACACGTTGACGTTCACCTCCAGACAATTTCACGCCGCGTTCCCCAACATAAGTATCGTAGCCTTGTGGGAAGCTCGAAATAAATTCATGACAGTGTGCGAGCTTCGCCGCTTGAATCACCTCCTCATCAGTCGCGTCGAGACGACCGTATCGAATGTTTTCCATAAGTGTTCGATGAAATAGAATCGGATCTTGCGGAACAAATGAAATCGAATTTCGCAAGCTATCTTGAGTAACTTTTGAAATATCTTGCCCATCAATACTGATTGAACCAGATTGTATATCATAGAATCGAAGTATGAGACGCACGAGTGTAGACTTACCTGCTCCAGAAGGACCAATGAAAGCCACTCGCTCGCCAGAAGCAATAGCGAGACTCACTCCGCGAATCACAGGATTTCCTTGATCAAAAGCGAATGCAACATTTTTGAGTTCAACTGTTCCCCCTGATACCGTGATAGCTTTTGCATTTGGTGCATCCTGTATTTCGTGTGGCAATTTCATCACATCAACTGCCTCTTTTGAATCAGCAAATGCCTCATACATATCTCGAATAATACGACTCGAATTCCAAATATCCTCATTCAAACTCAGAATATATGTCTGTGCAAGTACAAAAATACCAACAGTAACACCGCCCTGTCCCCAGTATTTAATCGTAATATAGAAAACAGTGAAATGAATTACTACGCTAAATAGTGCATAAATCGTATCTGAAAAAATATCAATATTCCATCGCTTTCTCCAAAGACGAGCATAGTCACTCACAACCTTATGAAATCTATTATTTTCATGCCCTCGCGCGCCAAAAAGCTGAATCGTTGTGTGATTACCAAGCGCGTCAGAAGTGGCCGCGGAAACTCTAGAGTCTGCTTCTGAAGTAAGCAAACTGTATTTCAATTTCCACCGAGCAATACCGTATGAAGTGATGAAAAGGAAAAGGATCCATGCGCCAAGTACCCACGCAAGAAGCTTATATGTAAATGTGAGTACTACAATAATACCAACGATACGAACTATCATCGGAATAATGTTATAAAAAAGCCTATCAGTAACATTATTGAATGAGCGCGTGAAACGAGCGATACGCTGCACGAGACCTCCTGTGAAATTACTTGAAAAGAATCCGTATGAATGTCCAATGAAATACGCAAACGCTCGCTCTCTCAAATCAGTTGATACTCGAATATATGCATAGTTATCAAAATACGCTCCGAGTCTTCGTAATAGAGCCCCCGAAAGACCTAAACCAAAAATAATAAACAGAATGTGCATGAGAAGTGGCACTGATGCTTGAAGCTCAGCCGCCTCTGTACCTGTTTTTGCAAGAACATCAAAAAAGTCTTTGAGGTAGAGTGGCGTCATGACACTCATGAGGAATGTTGAAATAACAAATGAAAGAACTATCACCAAATAGATCCATCGTACTGATCGCATTGATGTCCAATATTCACGGAAAACATCTGAAAGTCGCGCCATTCCGTCTTGTGGCTTCTTTTTCTTCATATTTTTTGTGTCATTTGTATTTTTTTGTGTTTTTTCCATAGATTTTGATGAAATTACATTATGCCACTCGAAGCTTGTTTTTGGAAGAGATATCATATAGCATCAATACCAGTCTTTTATTTTGACCTTCGCAAATCTTAAACCTCCAAACAAAACAACACAGAACAAGGACAAGTTATGAGTAAATCCTCCAGTAAATGCCTCCTCCAGTTGCAATCTGGCGTTCCTCACGTCGTCGGTGTTGCAAATAACGTAGACAAATTGGTCTATTCGACCGACCCGCGGAATCGCCGTCGGTATGATCTGCTCGAGCTTCGTGCAGACGATCCTCGCATTCGCAAACACCCTCGTGTGACCAAACGGTTACTTCCGGAGATCGGCCACCCAAAAATCCTCACCGTGCGTGATGAATCACAAGGTGGTGCCCAGGGAATCACGCTTACCAAACGCGCAGAGATCTATCTTGACTTCATGGCAAATGCCAAAAAGTATGGCATCGTAGCCATTGATATCGAAGTAGATCTACTCGACAATCCGGCATTCCAAGAAGTCCTGTGGTTTGCAAACGAGCTCAATATCGGACTCATTGCTTCCCATCACGACTTCTCGTCATATGCACCAAGTCTTGGTGATCTGCTCAAACGCTTGAAGCTTGCTGTGGGTATGTATCATGCAGCGGTCTTCAAGGTTGCGGTGAATGCAACCAACATACGAGAACTGCGTAGGGTCGGTAAGCTGTTTTGCCATCCGGCGGTAGTTGAAAATCGTATCAAGCTAAGTGCAATGTCTATAAATCCGGCTAACACTGAGCTCTCTCGATGTTCGTATGGAACTTGTGGCGCAACTCGTTTGACAAAAAAACCAATTGTGTCTGCACTCAATTACGGCCGCCTGCTTCACGATCCCGACCCAAAAGTGACGGCTCAACCGACGGTCGATGAATTGCGGATGGCCTTTCTGTCAGGACTGGACTACTCCCTAGCAAAGCTAGAGTAACAGAAGTCGCAGAAGCTCTAGCAAGACGTATCACATGATGCGTCTTTTTTATTAGTACTTACGTATCACTCCTTTCACAACAGCAGCGATATTGAGACTTTCTTGCGGATAAATATTGCTATACTTCTTATTTGCAGGTTCGAGATAAATCTTGCCACCCTTTTTACGATAGTATTTCATTGTCCAACCCCCATCTACTTCTGCGATAACAATATCCCCCTCTCTCGGCTCACCAGACTTTTTGACCGCAACCACGAGGTCCTTCTCACGAATACCAGCGTCAATCATCGAATCTCCCTTCACCTCGAGAAGGTAGGTCGAGTCTTTACCTTCAATAAGATACTCATCAAGACTAATAGTATCTAATATATTCTCATCAGCTGTTGTCGGAATACCAGCCTCTACGAGACCGAGCATCGGCACTTCACCAATAGTCTTCACAAGAGTAATGCGGCCCTTCGCATCTTTCCTCACAACACCCTGTTCTACAAGTTTGTTAATGAGTTTGTATACAGCATTTTTTGAGCGGAAACCAACCATATCCATAATCTCCTGATATCCCGGCATGCGTTTATGTCGGTGATAGAATGATATGATTTTTTCTTTTTGAGACTCAAACATATATATAGTATATCAGCAAACGACGTACAAACTAAAACAAAAACGCTGAAGCGAAATTCCCAGCAAAACCAATTGGTCGTTGATACCATTTTAATTGATGTGATTGGATAACCTGCTTCACATCACTGCGAACCTCGTATCGCTGGAGATCTCCTCGCGTAGTCAATCGAGCAAGCTGTGACATAAGAGACTTGTGACGACGAGCTTCCCCACGATATGAAATGCCGCGAATAATCTTCATATCAATCTCTTCATTGAGACGCTTGATCTCCGCTCGAATCATTTGAATTGTTTTTGTCTTGCTCATATATTTGTGTTTTTAATGCTCTTATTTCTGCTGATAATTTCACCCTTGTGTGATGTATATAGTATAGGTGAACTCTAGTTCACCTGCAAGTGGTGGGGAAGAGGGGAATGTGGATAAGTCCAAAATACCGCTCTAGTAAAAGAAAAAACCAGACACATTGTCCGGTCTTTTCTAAAGCACAAAACAAAAACTAATCTGTATTAAGCAGTTGTTGTTGGTGTAGTTGTGTTCTTCTTGAGGAACTTAGTTGGAATTGCGATCTTCCCTGCACCAGCTGCAATCACCGCGAGAAGTGTTCCGAGTGTAGCGAGTGGAGTCATAACTGATTGTAGACCCATTGGGTAAACAACGTACACAGCAACAATCATGATAATTGAAAGGAAGATTGCTGAAATCTCAGTCCAGAGACCGAGAACGATAAGAATACCTCCAATGAATTCACCGTACCCTACAACATATGCGAGGAATGCAGGAATTCCAATCTGAGCGAAGAAACCAATAGTTCCCGCCATAGCTGTAATCTTTGCCCAGCCGGCACCGATGAAAATAATTCCGAGAATAATACGTACTACGAGCAACAAAATATCAGACTTTTTTGAAGAAACACTATTCATAATAAAAAAATAATTAATACCGATTAATACCTACAGACATACCCGTGTAGTATAACGGATTTTACCAACCACCACTAGCTCCTCCCCCTCCAGATCTACCTCCACCAAAACCTCCGAAGCCACCACCTGAACCACCACCAAATCCACCAAATGGTCCGCCCCCAAACCACCACGGCGTATGCGTGCCACTAGCCACATGTCGAGCATGTGCAGCTGAAACCAAAAAATCAAATAATAGACCGCACGCTGTAAGCACTACAATAGCGATGATACCGAAGAACACAAAACCGAATTCGAAACCAATTACCACACCACCAATTGCACCAAGCACGCCTCCGAGCCACCATGATTTTGAACGGCCAAGAATACTACCCAGCCACATAAAAATAAATATCCCGAAATAAATCCAATTACCATAATCTCGACCCTCACTTCTGGTTGATGTCGGTGTTGCTTTCACATACGCCGGATCTGCAGAGATTGCACCCATTAGTGCGTCAGTCGCGCCATCGAGACCTTCATAGTATTTTCCTTCTTTGAAAGCCGGGGTAATTGTCGAACGAATAATAGTACTTGTGAGAGCATCAGTAGCTACAGCTTCAAGTCCATATCCGACTTCGATTCGCACCTTACGTTCATCTCGCGCAACTAGAATCAAGATTCCATTATCACCACCCTTCTTTGATCCAATACCCCATTGCTCGAAGAGTTTCGTAGCAAGTGTTTCAATAGTTTCATTCCCAAGAGATGGTATAGTCGCAACTACAATAGCATTACCAGTCAGTTGTCCGAATTTTACCAATTTGCCCGCCAAGATATCGCGCTCACTCGCTGTGAGTATTTCCCCAAAATCATTCACAAGTCCCACCGGCTTCCCCACGCCCACACTTAAATCTTGCGCCATCACATTCGTTGCAACGCCCACAGCGCTCGCAAACAAAAATACCCCACTGAGCAAGAATCCACCAAGAATTCCTTTCAGTATGGGTATTTTCATAAAAAGTTAAAAACGTAAACGATTAGAGAGAAACCTTCGGAGCAACTGCTGAACTTGGATCTGCCTCAAAATACTCTCGAGCATCAAAACCAAACCATGATGCCACAATTGAGCTTGGCGCTCGCTTCACAATAAGATTATAGACTCGAACTGCCTCATTGAAGCGTGCTCGCTCAACTGAAATGCGATTCTCTGTACCTTCAAGCTGTGCCATGAATGTCTGAACAGCTTCTGCTGATTTCAATTGAGGATAGTTCTCAGTGATCACAAGAAGTCGTGAAAGAGCGCTATCAAGTGCTTGTGTTGCTTGGACCTTGGCACCAACTGATGTTCCAGCCTGAGCTCCTGCATATCGTGATCGAGCATCTGCTATCTCGGTGAAAATAGTAGTCTCTTGCTTCATGACACCCTTCACTGATTCAACAAGGTTTGGAATAAGATCGAAGCGTCGCTGATAGAGTGTTTCTACATCTTTCCATTTTGCTGTAGTTGCTTCATTTGCAGTCACAAGATGATTATATGTTCCAAACACATATACAACGGCAAGGAATACAATACCTGCGACAACAATCCAAATTTTTGTTGAGGTCTTCATATATGGAAGTATTATTTTTTAGAAGAGTGAAGAGCTTCATTCTCTCCATCAGGAGTTGTAACGTATGCGAATGACTTCACGAGCTTCTGGAATGCAGCATCTGCAGCATCCGCGAGATTCTTATTTGCGAGATTAACCTTGTCGAGCTTATCAGCAGTGAAGCCTTTGCTTGAAGGATTTGTCGCGATTGAAGCGAAGTTGAACATGTAACAAACGCTACCCTTTGGAGTAGAGTACATTCGGTTGAAATACTGGCGGCCCTGAACTGAGTTCTTCATTGCAATCATATTGAAAGCAATGTCATTGACCTTAATAGTGTCACGCTCAGCAATAGTAGTAACCTGAGGGAATGCACATGTACCAGGTACAACATCAATATTAACCTGAAGCTTGTTCATTGTGTTCTCACCAGCGACAGCAGCTCCGGTCGGAATGCCGAAGAGCACTCCTGAAGCAGAAGCTTCTGAAGTCCAAGCGGTAGGATATTGAACTGAAAAACCGAGCTCATCATTACGATACATAGAGATGAGATCTGTAACCTTAGTCATAGATGTAGGATTCACTGATATAGTTCCTCCTGCATTAGTAACAGACTCCTTCACAGAGTCATTTCCACGAGTAAAAAACCAAGCGACTGAACCAATAATAATAAGCACCACAATAATTGAAATTGATTTTTTCATGTATGTAATCTTAACACTGTTTGCCCTTTTCAACAAATATGCTATGATACTCTGCAATGGAGACTATTCTACATCTGCTACCCTATATTCAAGTTGCTCTCGCGATCATTATGATCGTGGCAATTCTTCTGCAGCAGACTGGTGCACAAATCGGTGGTGCTTTTGGAGGAAGCGACAATTTTAGCTCTGCTTTCCACACCCGACGAGGTGCCGAAAAGACTCTCTTCATTATTACGATTGTGATTGCGATTTTGTTCGCAGTTTCATCTCTCATTCAGCTCTTGTAACAATACCTTATCTAAGGTTATTGTTTTCAATTTCAACCTATTAACTAATATAGACATACTGTGACACGCGAATTTCGTTTGAAAAGCGGTGAGCGACTTCTCACCATGATTAACAAATTTTCAGCAACTGAAAAAGTACTTTTTGGTATTCTTTTTGTAATTCTCACCGTAAGTTCAGCGACATTGGCTTTGCGAGTTAATCGCCTATTTATGATACCGATACCGGCACAAGGCGGTAGTATTATCGAGGGTGTTGTTGGCCTTCCTCGACTTATCAATCCTGTTATCGCTGTTTCAGATGTTGATAGAGATATTGCATCACTCATATATTCAGGTCTTCTGAAAAACAAGAACGGTTCACTCACACCAGATCTCGCAGCTTCATATACCGTATCAGATGATGGTCTCACATACACTTTCACCTTGAAAGCAAATGCACGCTTCCACGATGGAGAACAAGTTACCGCAAGTGATGTGGCCTTTACTATCGAAAAGATTCAGGACCCCGCAATCCAAAGTCCTCACCGCGTTGACTGGAAAGACACTCAAGTAAAAGTCTTGAATCCTGCTCAAATCCAGTTCACCTTGAAACAGGCATATGCTCCTTTCATAAATAATTTCACTATTGGTATCATTCCGAAACACATTTGGAATAATGTAGATACGAACGCTTTCATTCTTAGTAAGTATAATATTGAGCCTATTGGTAGTGGACCGTATCAACTCGACAACATTACGCAAAACAGTGGTGGAATTCCTACTACATACAGTCTCATTCCGTTTAGTGGATATGTTGACGGCAAAGCATATATTTCTCTTATCAATATTGAATTTTTTGCGAACGAGACTACCGCCGTTGAAGCAATAAAAAATGGCACAATTGATAGCCTTGCAGCTGTCTCTCCAGGAGAAGCGCTATCTATTGCATCGGGTACATCAAATACACGAGTTTTGAGCACTCCACTCCCACGTATTTTTGG
>JBEBAU010000033.1:0-19781 GCA_041158765.1 Candidatus Parcubacteria bacterium
ATATATGCAGCGTTCACACCTGGTTCATTTTTAAACAAATTTCGTAGAACTTCTATTATTTGGGTTGGGTATACAGCGGGCTGGCCAATAGAAACATTCGTCTCCGTATCAATCACAATAGTCTGATGAGGAATAAATGATGGCTTTTTAAAAAAATCAAATAGTCCCATGTAGTAAATTATAAGGCAATCTTTTTTGCGGATGGGGTGAGATTCGAACTCACGGCCCCCTTGCGAGGGCGACAGTTTTCAAGACTGTTGCTTTAGACCACTCAGCCACCCATCCGTACGCTTAGAGCGATTTCACGATAATAGCAAAAAGATTTCATTTGCGCTAGGATAGGCATATGAAATACCTTGGTATTGACTTCGGGTCAAAGCGCATTGGGATTGCTGTTTCGGATGAACGGGGGACTTTGGCTTTGCCAAAAAAGGTGATACAGAACAAGTCTGATACGGCTTTTTTGGTGGCAGAAGTTTCAAAAATGATACAAGAACTCGGTATTGGTGAAATTGTAATTGGCGAATCAAAAAACTATCAAGGCGAATCGAATGAAGTGATGAAAGATGCTGCAGAATTTGCTGCAGCACTTGCTCAAGCTACGAATTTGCCGGTATACAATGAACCAGAATTCATGACGAGTCATCAAGCAGAGCGAACACAACACGAATTAACTGGAGGATCATCTCGGGGGAAAGTTGTGAATAGGGATATGCTTGATGCTTCGGCAGCAGCAATTATTCTCCAGAGTTATCTCGACAGAATAGCGGTTCCAGCAATAGATGTAGACTAATATGATATAGTTTCACCATGATTACATACGATGATTTTGCAAAAGTTGAAATTCGAGCAGGTAAAATCCTCTCAGCAGAAAAAATCCCTGATACGGATAAGTTATTGCGTTTGAGTGTTGATTTCAATGAAAAAAAGTTAGCAGAAGATGGTATCGCTTCGATTCCTGCGCCACGTCAGATTGTTTCGGGGATTTCAATGTATTTCCCAGATCCTGCTGTTCTTGTTGGTAAGATATGTATGTTCGTAACCAATCTCGAACCTCGCAAAATCCGCGGTTTTGAAAGTAACGGCATGCTTTTTGCAGTTTCAACTCCAGATATTCTTGATGAAGCAGGAGCTTGTATTACGAAGGGCAGCTTCTCACTTCTCGAGCCAGCAATTGATGCAAATATACCTGCGGGTACACGTGCAAAATAAGTTATGGATTTGATTCATACATTTTTGAGTTTTATTTCTCCTGCGAATATTATCGCTTCTCTTGGAGTTATCGGAATCATTGCAGTTGTATTCGCTGAGTCAGGATTATTCTTCGGATTTTTTCTCCCAGGAGATTCGCTCTTATTCACTGCAGGATTTCTTGCTTCGACGATTGAGACATCAGGGATTTCTCTCATTGTGGTGCTCATAGGCTCATGTATTGCAGCGATAGTGGGGGACAGTGTCGGATATGCTTTTGGGAAGTCCTTGGGACAGCGTCTCTATTCACGTCCTGATTCGAGATTTTTCAAACAAAAGCATATTACACAAGCAAGAGAATTTTATGAAAAACACGGTGGTAAGGCCATTATCCTTGCGCGTTTCATGCCGATCGTACGAACATTCGCTCCAATTGTTGCTGGTGCTGCGGGTATGAGATACAAGAGTTTTCTTTCATATAATGTGATTGGAGGCTTCGTATGGTCATTCGGTATGACATTGCTCGGGTACTTTTTTGGAAAGAGCATACCAAATGCAACTGAGTACGTTACACCCATTGTTATCGCTATTATCGTTGTTTCATTCCTTCCAGCTATATATCACCTCATTAAGTCTCGAATATAGGCTCAACGCAGCAGTTGTTGATAGAGTGTGTTCCAAAACTGTAGTACAATACTAGAAACGGCAATGACCGGAACTACTATGTTTACTCGAGCATTCTTCAAATTTTTCCCTCCACCTGTCTATCTCGAAACCCGACATGGCGGATTACATATTTCTGATGATGCAGTGCGCATTATTCAATTTGTTCAAGGGCTAAAAGGTTTGGAAGTAAGGAAGCATGGAATGCGGGCACTTCCTCGTGGGGTAGTGGATGCGGGTTTCATAAAAGATGAAAAAGCCCTCGGTACTATTCTCAAGGAACTGGTAACTGAACTCGGTATTACATCTGTAACCGCATCGCTTCCTGAAGAAAAAATGTATTTGTTCAAATTGGATGTGCCAAGTTTGAATGAAAAAGAAATTCGTCAGACGATTGAATTCAAGCTCGAAGAAAACGTACCACTCTCGCCAGCTGATGCTGTATTTTATTTTGATATTGTTCCAAGTCCTGTCGCTGGTTCCGGCAAGCACACCGTGATGGTCTCAGTTGCTCCACGTAAGGTAATTGATACATATCTATCAGTACTTACTGGTGCAGGTCTTACGGTCACCTCATTTGAAGTTGAAGCACGAGCTCTTGCTCGAGCATTTGTTCCGAAGAGTGCGCCAGATTGTGAATTGATTGTGAATGTCATGAATCATAAGACGGGATTGTATATTGTTTCGGGTGGAGTCGTTTCTTTCACATCAACCGTATTGTGGGGAGGGGCACTCGTAACCGAAGCAATTGCTAAGGAATTTGGTAAGACACCAGAAGAAGCAGAGTTATTGAAACGAAATGCTGGCTATCACGATGCTCAAGATACAAAAAAGGTACTCACTGCTGTTGCAGGAACTGTCGGTGTTCTCCAAAAAGAGATTGAAAAAGTCTATTCGTATTGGGTTGAAAACGGTGAAGAAGGGAAACCAATTGACCGCGTTGTTCTCTGTGGTTCGGATTCATTACTCGTCGGCCTCGCTTCGCATGTCACCCCAAATCCAGAAATACCAACCATTGTTGCTGATACATGGATGAATGCTTTTTCAAAAGACGCATATATTCCACCGATATCGCATGATGAATCACTGGATTATGCGGTAGCTATTGGCCTCGCGCTTTCATAACTATATGCACTCACTTTTACCAGAACGATATATTGCTTCACTTCGGCTCAATTACCGAATGCGTCTTGGTGCTACAGCACTCTTTTTCCTTTCAGTTGCTGTTGCTATTGGTGTTGTTGCGCTCCTTCCTTCATATATTCTTTCTCGAGGGCAAGAAACAAAAGCCGCAGAAGATCTCGCTCTATTGCAGAAGACAAGTCATAGCCAAGATGCCAATCAGGCTGAAGCAAGTATCAAAACAACAAAAGCTCTCATAACTGCATTCGAAGGACATCAGGATACAGTGCCGCTTTCTCTTATTATTGAAACCGTTGTTCTTCAGAGGAAGCCGGGGATTTCAATTACATCTGTGCAAGTTAAGCGATCTGGGATGACCGATGCCGCATTGAATGTTGCGGGTGTTGCTACATCAAGAGATGCGCTTCTTACTTTCCAAAAGTCCCTTGCGAAGGATCCACACTTCTCAAAGGTCGATTTGCCAATTTCTGATCTTGCGAAGACAAAAGACATTCGTTTCAATATAACTGCTGTCGCAAAATGGTAATACTATGAATACAAAAACACACACAATACTATACGCAGCATTCTCAATAGTCGCTTTTGTTGTATTGTCTGGTGTGTATTGGTTTTCATATAACAGTATTGAAAGTCAAACAATTCGAACAAGTGAAATTCTCCAACAAATAGCAGAAGAACAGTCTCGAAGCGCACACCAAAAGAGCCTTACTAAGTTGCTTGATGGAGTTCGGGGAAGTCAGGCGCAATTGAGCAGTTTCTTTGTTCCAAGTGACCGCGTTGTTGAATTTATTGAACAGATCGAATCTCTCGAAAAACTTTCGGGCGCTGTTGTTACACTGCAATCTATTACCGCAGAAAATATATCTGAAGCCGCAACTAGTACTGTGGGACGTGTTGATGCATCAGTGAGTGTTGTGGGGAATTGGGCTTCAGTAATGAAGGCTTTGCAGCTTGCAGAGCGACTCCCATACAGTATTTCAATTAGTGGTGTGAATGTAAGTTCTGCTGGCATTGTAGATGGGGCTAGTGCACCAAAAGCTGCGAAGGGCACATCGCTCTGGAGGATGACATTTCAAATACAGGTACTTTCAATAAAACAATGAAAAATCTTTTCAAAAAATCAAATAGCACACAACATGCTTCTGTGAAAAAGAATTCGAGTTTTTTGAGCAAGGTTGGAAATGATGTGCACACTGATTGGGTGATTATTTGTTTTATTACATTGTGTGCGGTTTTGTTTTTGGCAAATGGTGGAGTGCGACTTTTCCTCGGGATAAGCGACGGTAGTATTGGCGCTTCACAAGCACAAATCTCGACACAGACACGAGTACTCAATCCAAGTGATCTCACGAAACTCACATCAGCGCTTTCAAAAAGACAGGCTGATTTCGATGTGATAAAAAATACGCCATACGTGACAAGTGGCGACCCAATGAAGTAGATGCTATAGTGGCGCCGTAGACGAAACACCAATTGTCCCTGTAGTTCAATGGATAGAACTGCGGACTTCTAAGCCGTCGATGTTGGTTCGATTCCAACCAGGGACACAGAATATAAAAATACTTTCAACATTGTTGAAAGTATTTTTATATACCTTATTGTTTGGAATCGAACAGCCGGACCGAGTGTAGACGAGGGAGGCGGGGTCGCGGGTCGAGCCAGCAGGCGAGAACCTGTGACTCGTGACAACCAGGGACACATTCAGTAATTTAACTAAATATACGCTTTGGTTGAGCTATAAAATCAGTTTAGATTTTGGTATGATTGGGGTATGGAGAAGATAAATATACCAGAAACAAATTCACTCGATTCATTTGAAGGAGTTGAAAGTTTTACTGGAGACGAGAAAAGATTTGAGCCCAGTAAAGAACAAATAGCAGAATTCGCTCTTCACTTAAAAAGTTATGAAAATGATAATGATTTTCATTTAAATACCAAAATAGCAAGATATTTTTATGATATAGGCCATCCAGAGCTTGCCAGCAGATCAGCACTTGCATATTTTAGAAAGCAATTAGAAATTCAGACACAAGAAAATGTAGGAGTCTCTCATGTCATGAATAAGGCCTACGAAGAACTTGTATATGGGGCAAAGATTAATAATGAGTTGACGAGAGGTTTGGGTGAAATGCTAGGAAAACTTTACGAATCCAGCGGAAGGTTTGCAGTTGCTTATGAATATTATAGAGAAAGTTGTCCAGATAAATATGTTGATAAACTTGGGTCAGTTGTCATGAGTAATGAAGATGTATCAGGTTCCGTGGAAAAAGAAGATGAGTGGAGACTTCAGATACCATCCGATAGAGGTATCCGTCCTGATGGCACCCATTTATATTTTCCAGATTTTAGGAAATTATCAAACAGAGATGAGATGCTAAACAATGAGCAAAAATTATTTGCAGATTTTTTAAAAACAGTTCCGGAAGAAGTTATGCAAATTGATAGCAAGGCGGAGTTTAAATCATTGATCGCTGAAGCAAAGGAGATCGTGGCAGAACTAGAGAAAAAAACTAGCACAGACAATAAGTGATAAATATTAATTTAAGTTCTTATAGAATGTAGGTATACACACCAGTACCATTCCTCTACGACGGCACACCACGTAGAAAAAAGCGGGAGACCCCGCTTTTTTCTACTCCCTCCCCAACTTCCTATCCACCGTAAAATAATCCGCCCCATACAAAAACACTGCAATCGTAGCAATCGATATTCCAAAATCTCGTACTCCAGTAGGGCCGTATCCAACAATAAATGTAATATCAATTATGTGAAGTGCAAGAAGTAGGGCAGCTGTTCGAGTATAAAATCCAATAAGCAATGCAATACCAAATATGATTTCAAACACACCACTTATGTGAACGATAGTAGCAGCACTAAGTCCAGAAAAATCTACAATAAACTGAGGAATAAGTCGCAACCACTGGTCTGTGTTTGTAAGTTGCTGTGTTCCAAACCAAAGGAATACAAGAGCAACTCCAATTCGTAATACGGTAGGAGCGAGAGATTTAAGCTTGATCGATGTTTGTTGTTTCATACTACTAGTATACGCTAAACAGGGAATTTTTGGTGCAATCTTGTTTTTTTAAAAAATACGGTATAATTAGTATATGAGACATAATCCTAATGATAATAGAGTACAGTTTTCATCTCTCGAGAAAGAACTCGAGTTGCTAACTAAGATTATTATTAATGGGCAGATTCTTGAGGAGAAATATCACTCATCGTCTGAAGATAAGAAAACTGAACGGTGGGATGCATCTACGAATAAATAAAACAGAAATTGAAGAGTTAAAGTCTATAAATCATGTACTTGTCGACAGTGATTATTTGTCAATGATGTATAGCAACGAGACAATCTTCAAGGAAACCTACAAATTGTTTGGTAACAAACTCACACTCGATCCATTCATAAAGTTTGAATTTTTGAGAGATGTGTTTGAACCACAAATACGAGCCAATAAAGAGCTTTTTATTAATAGCAAGATTTTTAATAGTTTGCCAGACCACCCAGAACTGTATGTGCAAGTAAAAAATTATGCGATTGAACTTTCACAAATATACGCATCACAATCTAAAGCAAAGGGTGTAAGCCTTGTTGATTTAATGCTGGCGGGACAGCTTGTTAGAACACATGATTCAGCAGTGATTCTTACTGGGAATAGAAAAGATTACCCAATGATCATTTTCGATACAGTTTCTATATTAAACGTTGAGATACCTCGTGAAGATAAGGTGCGAGGGATATCACTTATAAAATTAAACCGTCTCAATTTAGATAGCTATAGAGATAAGCTAGAAAAAATGAAACAAAAAATTTCAAGTGAAATTTCAAAGAAAATTAATAATATTTAAACCTAGTTTTTGTTACACAAAACGGTCTTTAATGGTGCGCGATGAGGGATTCGAACCCCCGACCTTCGCTGTGTAAAAGCGCTGCTCTACCAACTGAGCTAATCGCGCAAGCAACTTTCAAACATACCGTATTGCTTGCGTACCATGCTAGACTAACGTATATTTCAGCAATTATCAATATGTGTATGAAGAAAACCCTCAAAAAGACCTCAAAACCAAAGAAAGCTCTCTCAATAGAAATCCTCTATGAAGACGCACATATTGTCGCGGTTAATAAGCCAGCGGGCCTTGTCGTACACTCAGATGGCAAGACGGTGGAGCCATTTCTCACTGATTGGATTCTGAAAAAGTATCCAGGAGCTGCAAAAGTTGGTGAGCCAATTGTCACCGTACCAGCAACTACCAAAGACGGCATTACCAAACCCTCTCAGACTATTATGCGCCCAGGTATCGTGCACCGTCTTGATCGTGAGACATCAGGTGTCATGCTTATCGCAAAAACAAAAGCCGCACACGCATCTCTCAAGACACAATTTCAAGAACACACCATAAAAAAGAAATACAATGCTTTCCTCTACGGTGAGCTCAAAGAAGAGTGGGGTATTATCGAGCGTCCGATTGGTCGAAGCACTGGAGATTTCCGCAAATGGTCAGCAACTCGCGGTGCTCGAGGCGAACTTCGTCCTGCAGTGACATGGTGGAATCTCATAAAAGCAGGGTACGATATGGATGTTACTGGCAAGTATTCTTTTGTCGAAGCAGAGCCAAAAACCGGCCGAACACATCAGATCCGTGTGCATTTCAAAGCGATTAATCATCCAGTTGTCTGTGACAAGCTCTATGCCGCAGAAAAGATTCCTCACGAAGGTCCACTTGCACAGCCACTTGGTTTCAAGCGCACAGCGCTTCATGCTTCTTCTATTACGTTCACCACAATTGGTACAAAAACCAAACCAGGTAAGCCTATTACTGTGAAGGCGCCATTTCCAGCTGATTTCAAACGAGCAATGAAAGAAATGGGAATTGTTATGAAATAACCACAGCTCAAGAGGGAAGAAAGTTGCGGAAAATAAGCCTATATGTTACAGTAGCCCGCACTGATTACATACATATATGGCAACAAAAATCGCTGAACGAAGCCCAATTACAACAATTAATATTGATGAACGAAAGAACCTCGGTCTTCGTTCTGGAGACACTGTTCGTGTTTGGCAAAAAATCCGTGAAGGAGAAGGAAAGGAAGGTAAGACTCGTCTTCAAGCTTTTGAAGGACTTGTACTCGCTACTAAGCACGGTGTAGAAGGGGGAGCAACATTCACTGTTCGAAAGGTTATGGACGGTGTTGGAGTTGAGAAGATCTTCCCACTATTTTCACCGATGATTGATAAGATCGAACTCGTTCGCCGATCAAAGGTTCGCCGAGCAAAGCTCTACTTCGTTCGAGAGAAGGCTGCAAAGGAAATCCGTCACCAGATGCGCAAAATCATGAAGCTTGAGCCAGGACAGAATACTGACACCAAGCACAATGTGAGCCAGACAGCGAAGGTTGAAGTAGCTCCAGCAGAGGCAACAGCATAATACAGTTTTCAAGGAGTGAAAAAGTCCGCAAAAGCGGATTTTTTCTTTTTTGAAAAAAAGTAAAAAATAAGCGGGAGGGAGGGGCGACTAGGGAAGGGTGTTTGACGCATGTATTGGGGCGTGGTATCACTGATACAGCTGTTATTTTTTTATGAGTGGAAAATCACCGTTATTCCTTATTCCTCGATGGAGTGGTTATGTTGAGCTGGTTTCTCGCGATACTGAATTGGAGCTGTTGCCAGTAGATACGATCAGAGACGTTCCCGACGCATGTGACCTCGTGATGCGGGGTGTTGCTCGCGCATGGTGCGTTGATATACACCTCTTCGTTGCGACAGGTCGTTGCAAGCAATACATTGCTGACGCTCGTATGGTGGCGATGTCAATCGCATATCGTTGGGAAATTGGTTCAACAACGACGGTTGGTGAAAAATTCAATCGCGACCACACATCTGTTGTGCACGCGGTCAAAAAACTCCAATCGATCGTTACGAAATCAGTTCATCACCGGCAAAACTACCTCAATTCCTTGAAGTATATTGCCGACCTCTATTTGGAATTGAAGCCAGACGAAACTCGCACATAGTGTGGGTTTTTTTATTTCACCCAAACCTACTCGATTGACATACTATTGTTTGCTTGTAGTATAAACTACGAATAACTGAAACTTCGTCAACCCCTAACCCCCTGATTAACGTATGTTTATCCCCAAACTTCTTATTGCGGAAAGTAGCCTTGGAACACGCGATTGGATCAAGCGAGTCTTGTCCGGCAAAAACATCACTTTTTTTGAAACCGCGAACTTGGCAGAAGCCGACCTGACTCTGAAGGTGCAACCGATCACCGCCGCTATCATCGAAGTTGAGCTCGGTGCCGCCCCTGACAGTGGCACTAACCCCGGCCTGATGTTTGCGCAAGAACTGCGGAAAAAAGATGATACATTCCCGATCATCTTTGTGCATGCGCACATTCTTCCCGAAACGCGCA
Source organism: Candidatus Parcubacteria bacterium (assembly GCA_041158765.1). Taxonomy (GTDB): domain Bacteria; phylum Patescibacteriota; class Minisyncoccia; order Phycocordibacterales; family PALSA-1337; genus JAQBRD01. The sequence continues at coordinate 9,415 of JBEBAU010000033.1, forward strand.
AGCTCCTCGATGCGATGGTGCTTCCAAGGCAGCAGTTTCTTCGGTGGCATTTGATGCGTGAGCATTTTGTGCCGGTAGCGCAAAGCTTGCTCAGGTTAGGAACTCCTATTGTTTCCTAAAGCAGCTTTTCTCCTCGTTGAGAAAGGCGCTTTTTTATTTGTTCGAATGTCTTTGAAAGTTGATAAAACAGGGAATCTCGGCTATAGTTGTGAAGTTCTCACTTGCGCAGGTGGCGAAACTGGCAGACGCACTACCTTGAGGTGGTAGCGCCCTCACGGGCTTGGAGGTTCAAATCCTCTCCTGCGCACAACAACAAATCCCCCGAAAGGGGGATTTTGTGCGCAGGAGAGGATTTAAAAACGACCCCGTAGGGACCAAACCTCTTTCACACAGCAACCATGCTACAATTAATCCCATGAATACAAAAACTACACCAAAGGACTTTTTCTTACATCTTGGCGCAACCGTCGTCTTGTACGTTGCAGTGGGTGCTTTCATCGATCTCACTTTTTCTGTCATCAACTACGCATTTCCTGATCAGCTTGCAGGGTATTTCACCGCAACATCTATGGTCTGGCCGATGTCGCTCCTTATCGTTCTCATACCAATACTCTATGTACTCGAATGGTTCATCAATCGAGATGTTACCCGCACACCAGAGAAGAAAACTCTCTGGATACGCAGCTGGCGTATGTATGTCACGATATTTCTTGGTGGGACACTCATTATCGGGGCACTGATTTCACTCCTAAGCACATATCTATCGGGTGAAATTTCAGCTCGATTTGTTTGGAAAGTCCTCGCAGTACTTCTTGTTGCGGGCGCTGGCGCGAAGTACTATTTTTTCAGTCTCTATGAAGGATTCAAATGGTCTAAACTCATTCGACGGGGTAATGCAGGATTCGGCATCATCTTGGTTATTGCGGCTATCGTCACTGGTTTCATTATTGTTGGTTCACCAACAAAGCAGCGTGCTATGCGTTTTGACAGTCAGCGTATAAGTGACCTTACCAATATTCAGTGGCAGATTGTCGGATACTGGCAACAGAAGGGAAAGTTACCAGCAACGCTTGCTGATGTGAATGACAGTATTTCTGGACAAATTGTGCCGAGCGATCCTTCAACAAAAGCTGCATATGGATACAATATCGTGAAAGCTACATCAACCAAGAATGCAGTGTTTGAAATTTGTGCCACATTCGCTCTTGCATCACAAGACACAAAGGGCCGTGGAGCATATGGAACAGGCGGAGGTCTTGGTGGTGTGTATTATGAAACAACAGATGTAGCTTCTTCATATCCATATCCGGGAATTGATGGCGGAACATGGGAACATCCGGCTGGAGAAACTTGTTTTGCTCGCACAATAGATCCAGATCGCTATGCTCCAGCTCCAGCCAAAGAACCAGCAGTATCAGCGAAGGGGATGTAAGTTCACAGGTATTAGCTATACTTATGCAACGCTTTTTGGTATAAAGGTGAGGTTGTTCAATATGGTGGCTATAGTTTAGTGGTAAAACTCCGCTCTGTGGCAGCGGTGTCGAGGGTCCGATTCCCTCTAGTCACCCATTTGGTAGATATAACAATCGAACCTAATTTTTGAGAAAATATTTAGTTTTCTCAGCGTATTTCGTTCGGCTCAGTTTTTGGCGTCCCTACTTGCGGACTAGAGAGACTCGAACCTAATTCTGCATATAGTCCTGAATACAGGTGTTCGGGGGTGGTTTTGTATATGATTGCGAGTTTGAATAGATTCACGAGTCCGGGAACAGCAACACCTTTTTCCCAATGTGAAATGCGGTCAGAACTGGTGAGTCCAAGTTTCTCTGCCACATCAATCTGTCGCATTCCAGTATTCATACGCATCTTGCGAAGGCTGTTTGGTGTTTCCATGTCGCAATTCTTCCATTGATGGTGAAAATCAGAAGACGGCAGAACTTGCCAAATATGGCAAGTTGGTCGAAGCCGGCTTATCAGCCAATATCAATGTCATACATGGAATACAATCCACGTTCATATCCCTCAAAAGGTTCTCTCGATGATTTCAAGAAACTCTACAAAGAGGAGTTCAATGAAGATCTCACTGATCATGAGGCGGCACAGATTGCAATGCGAGTCCTTCGCTTCATGCACATTCTGGAATACGGGAAGAGTCCGGAGGGGAGATAGGTAGAGTAAACAAAAAGCAGTCGCGTTGCAGTGGCTGCATTTTGTTAAATTGTGCAGATTATTTCTTAGTCGTGGTTTCGAACAGGAGAGACTAGAATTATGGTATAATATGAGTAATGAATTTAGAAATTTGGTCACAACTTGCGAGTGTATTTAGTGCCATATTTGCATTGCTTGCTTTAATTGGAATCGGCGTTACTTACAAAGTAGTTAACAAGCAAAGCAACAAGAATAATGTTGTGGTAAACGGGTCAGCTATGTTCGAGGGAAGTTTTAATGTTTCAAATAAAGTAGATAAAAACCAATGAATGTAAATGAGTTAAAAATAAACCTCGGGAGTGTTAGTTTTTGGATTAAAGAAAACCAGATTCAATTTAACGATTCAAAAGCTACACCTATATTCGCAATCAATCCTGAAGGAGGAAGTATTTTCATGATAAAAGATGAGGATAACAAAATTAAAGTGTTTTATGTTGTTATTGGAAAAGGAAGGGTTGATTTAGAAGTTGATGTTTCAAGTCTTAACTCAACAGAAAAACACATGGTGGCTTATACTTGGGATTTATTCGAAGGTAAAAAACTTACTTTATATATTGATGGTAAAGAAGTGGCAACTAAAGGCATACCTTTTTAGATATTTACTTTAAGAATTTTGCCCACCCTGGCAACTTCTGCCGTCTCTCCCTAATTCTTCCAATCATCCATACTGCCGGAGTGATATAACAAAAACCAACCCGACAAATTGAAGGAAGGGGACTCACAGATGCTTCGAAAGAAGTGGTATATCGCTTTGACTAAATATTCATTTTCGTGTTGCAATGTTCTAACGTCGTCCCTCTCCCGACCCCACGTTAGCATATTTTTTATGTCATTCAATAATCTATCATCTTTTGAAATTGGCTCAATAGTCATAGGTATTAGTGCTTTTATAATTGTTTGTTATGGAATTAGGCTTCTATTTTTAATAGTTAACACTAATTGTAAAATCGAGAACCTTTATAGGCAAAGAGACAAAGAGATTGAAGAGGAGACCACAAGCCCAGGAATAACGACGGGAATTGCAGAGGCAAAGAAAAAATATATTACAGAAAAGTATCAAAAGATGATTGATCCATTAGTTCGAAAAAAAGGATATGTTTTTGATATTTTGCCTCTTATTCCTAAAAAATAGTACCTCGTGTTAGGTTTACAGCATGAATGTGATACTCCAATAATCGCTCAAGCTTTTTGATAGTTGATGATCAGCTATTTGTTGATAAAGAAAAGTGTACGGTATAAGTCGCCCGTCTGGCTCAACCAGGCCATTTAACACCTATTGACTTATATATCGTTATATGGTATGATACTATATGACGGTTTGATATAGAAAATTGAAAACAAAAAGCAGCAAAAACCATATGAATACGTTATGAGCACATTCCTGTCACCTGACCTGAACATCGTGGAGGAGACAGACGAAGAGATTCAAGTGCGCCGCGCACACCGTGTGCCGCACCGTATCCCCGACGCAGAGGTGCCAGATTATTATCTGAACCCGCTCGAGGCGCTCCTCGCAAAAGAGGAATTGATGCGCCACTCCCACGACCTCTCTCAGGTTGAACCTGAACCCGTCGAGGTCCAGAGCCGGTCGGCGGATTGGGCACTCGATCGCCCGGCGAACTTAGATTGGAAATGGTATTACGATACTGGGTATAATTCCCACGTGATGCTGTCCACCAATCCTGAGCAGTTTCTGTTCACCAAAGATGTGGTCAATCCCGATGAGGTCGAACGTAAGATCTTGAGCAAGCGTGCACCTCGCGGCAAGATCTGGGTTACTGACTACAAACCCTATCAGAGTCATGGTCGCCACGGCCGCAAACGTCGTCGCAACGACAAGTTCAACCAGCCCACATGCTGGTAAGAACAGTAAGCATCACCAACCGCACATGTCTTCGGACCTCTGTGCGGTTCGCTTTTTATATTGGTTTGTATACTATAAAAATCGCTCGAATTTGCTATGCTTATGCTATGGAAAATATGGTTGAAAAAGCTCCAGAGCGAATTTTATCAAAAGAAGAAGTGCTCGAAGCGATTAGATACTATGCCGAAAACGCAGAAGCCGCTCGTGAATTGTCTGATGAGCAAGGGCTATATTTGTTCGAGGCAAAAATAGCTGGTGAAAAACCAGGAGAAACTACTCAATTTGAATATATGAGAAAGGGGGTATTTTCAAATCAGAATGAAACCTCAGAAACAGTCATTCATAAGGTATATTATGAAAACGAAATACCTGTTGGTGGGGAACAGGTTGCTTTCTATAGGTATGAAACAGAGGAGTGGGTCCATGTGTAATGCGCATATATGAAACTTATTTCACTAAATGCATGGGGTGGAAGGCTCAAAGAAAGATTCGAGGGATTTTTTGAAAAATACCCGAACATAGATTTCTGGCTTTTTCAGGAAGTGCATAATTCAACCAAAGAAGAGGAATTTGTTCCGGTAGCTGGATATAATCAACCAGATTTTTCTCTCAACGATAGATTTTCAAAACATCTTAAATCACATCGAAACTCTTTCTGTACAACGTTCAGAGGTACATATGGAATTTCAACATTTTTCAAAAATGATATTGAAATTATTGGATCAGGAGAAATCTTCCTCGCAAAAGGGGACTGGTATGGAGGGGATTATGACGGCCAAGGTGATCACCATCGCAAAATGCTCTGGATTGAAGCGAAGCAAGGAGACAAGAAATTCTTAGTATTGAATGTTCACCTCACGCATCGTCCAGAAGGCAAGAGAGATACTCCAAAACGACTACTTCAATCGCAATTAATTGTGCAATTCATGAATATGTTTGATTGCCCGAAGATTCTCACGGGGGATTTCAATCTTCTTCCTGATACAGAAAGCATACATATACTTGAAAAAGTAGGTATGAGAAATCTCATCAAAGAGTTCGGAATTGTTTCAACAAGAACAGAAATATACAAAAAAGAGCATCGTTTCGCAGATTATGTTTTTGTTTCAGAACACGTACATGTGAAAGATTTCAAAGTCTTGCCAGATGTGGTTTCGGATCATTCACCGCTCTACTTGGAATTCGAAATTTGAGGGTGTTGTTTCTGATATACTTAGTATATGAAAAAAAATATCGGCACATTCGATAGGGTAGTACGTATTATCATAGGCATAGCGTGTATCGTAGGTTCGTATTTTGTAGCTACACTACTTATTAAGGTTGTCCTCATTGCACTCGGTGTATTCTCTATATACGAAGCGCTCGTTGGTTGGTGTGCATTCTACGCTCTTATTGGGCGAAATACCTGTCCTATAGAGTAAATAGCGCAAGATAGTGTAATATGTGTATATGAAAAAAGTAATCGTAATCGGTGCTGGCCCCGGAGGTCTTTCTGCGGCAATGATTCTTGCTCATCGAGGGTATGATGTTGTGGTATACGAAAAACAGCCCTATGTTGGTGGACGTACTTCAGCACTTAAGATTGGTGATTTTACGTTTGAACTTGGTCCAACATTTGTTATGTTGCCACAGGCATTTGATGATATCTTTGAAAAGGCTGGCAGGAAAATTTCAGACTACTTAGACATGAAACGACTCGATACTATGTATCGACTGCGTTTTGATGATGGAAGAAATTTTGTTGTTCCTTTTGATAAGGAAAAAATGAAACAAGAAATCGCACGACTCTTTCCTGGTGACGAAAAGGGTTACGAGAGATATCTCAAGGATCAAAAGAGAAAATTCGATCTCATGTATCCATGTCTCAAGGTTCCATATCTTCATTGGTATGATTATCTCAGACCAAAATTGCTCAAAGCATTTCCGTTCATGAACAATTTCACCTCAGTCTATGATGTCATGGCGAAATATTTCAAATATGAAGACATGCGCATCTCAATGACATTTCAAGCAAAGTATCTTGGTATGTCACCATGGCATTGTCCGGGGGCGTTTTCAATATTGTCATACATTGAACATGCATTTGGTATCTTTCACCCGATTGGTGGCGTACACAAAATAAGTGAAGTGATGGCAGATGTTATCAAAGAAGACGGGGGACATATAGTTCTCGGTAAACCGGTTCAGGAGATCATTGTGGAAGGAGGTGTGGCAAAAGGTGTGCGTTTTGAAGATGGCACCACTGATATGGCTGATTTTGTAATTATGAATGCTGATTTTGCTGCAGGAATGTCGAAGCTTTTACCAGAATCAGTACGTGGCAAATGGACTGATGAAATGTTGGCGAAGCGTCCATACTCATGTTCTACGTTTATGCTCTATATTGGTCTCGATAAGAAGTATGATATTCCGCATCACAATATCTTTTTTGCGAAAGACTACAAACATAACATTGAGCAGATATTTGATTCCAAGGAACTACCTGAGGATCCATCATTCTATATTCAGAACGCTTCAGTCACAGACAGTACTCTCGCTCCAGAGGGTAAATCTACGATATATGTGCTCGTACCAGTTCCAAATCTCGATGCACCGATTGACTGGTCAACTAAGAGACAACAGTATCGAGACCTCATACTCAAGATGATACGTGAAAAAACAGAACTCAAAGATATTGAGGAGCATATTGAGGTTGAACGCATTGTTACTCCAAGTGATTGGGAACGTGATATCAATGTGTACAAGGGTGCAGTATTCAATCTATCTCACACACTCGGACAAATGTTGTATCTTCGTCCACACAATCAGTTTGATGAGATTGCACACATGTATCTTGTGGGTGGTGGAACACATCCTGGTAGTGGTTTGCCGACGATTATTGAATCAGGACGTATTGCCGCTGATCTTATTTCACAAAAGAAATGAATTCAATAGACTCTCTACGACTGATATACGAGTTGTACTTCAAAAAAGGTTTGCCTGATTTGGATAAGATTCAATCGATGGGATTGTTGGCAGTAAAAATTGCTCAGATTCATGCGCTTCGACTTGATTTTTTGCCACAAAAAACCTGTGAGCATCTCGCTCAATTGTATCGAAGTAATACTCCCGTTTCAAAAGAAGACATTGAGGAGTTGATCACCGAACAAGGAGGAGCTACTTTCAAAAATAACTTTTCTCATATTGATGATACACCCCTCGCCACTGCGTCAGTGGGGCAGGTCTATCGTGCGACGCTCAAGAATGGGGAACAGGTGGTCATCAAGTTTATCAAGGCTCATTTCAAGAAGAGATTTGTACATGATGTGAAAAAAGTAAGACGTTTTTTTACGATGGTGATGTTTGTATATCCAAAATTGCAGAGGGTAGGTAATCCGGTTGGAATTCTCAATGATATTGAAGCGTACACACTTGCAGAACTGGATTTGAAAAATGAAGCAGTTGGCTCAAAAATCTTGAAAGATATTGCAGATACATATTCAGAGAAGTTCGATCTTTCAGCACTTTATTTTGTAAAACAGTACCCAGAACTCTCTAGTGAAAACGTAATGGTCACAAGCTATGTGAATGCACCCAGTGTTGATGAGTTGTTGACCAATAAAAAATTTACCTACGAAGACATGCTGAAGCTCTTCTATATTCAAGGTTTTTATATTTTTATTGTTGGCACATTCCACGGTGATATGCATCCGGGTAATGTTCTATATGATGGAAAGACATTCACCTTCGTTGATACGGCATTTATTGGTACAGTTGGTGACAAGATACGTGTTGGGCTATTTAATTTCTTTGATGCATTGTCTACATACAATTATCCAGAGTGTGCAAAATGGTTGCATGAAATGTCAGACAAGAGAATTAGTGATGAAAAGTTTGAAATATTCAAGAACGATTTCCTTGATCTATATAAAAATTATACGGGCAGCACCGTAAGTCAGGTGTCGCTTACTCGACAGATGATGCTCACCATTAAGCTCGGCGTTAATGCAGGAATGGAATTTGAAAAGGGTATATTCTCGATTATCCGAAGTCTCATGTACTTGGATGGTATGGTACTCAAATGTAATCCGGATGCGGTATTGGTGAAAGATATGCGGCAATTTCTTGATGCATATAAGTCGAGCATGAAATAGTATGAACACGCCTTCTCAGGCGTGATCGTTGTAAAATTGTTATAATTACTTCATGGACACATACAAATCAGTTGAGTTTGCATATTCTGTTGGAGAATATAGTAATGTTGTGGAGCAAACAAACACTTTTGATCCAGCATGGACAGGGGATACTCTGTATGAAATAAAAAGAATGAGAGCCCTGTCTCTATTTCAGACTGGACGATATAAAGATGCAGTCGTGTTGTGGGATGTTTTGTTGGCTGAGAGACCAGAAGTTACGCTTAATTATTTCAATAAAGCAACATCAACAGCGATGATGGGGGATGCAGATAGTGCAGTGAAGGCTTTTGATATATTTGTAAACAAAAAAGCACTAGAGAATCCTACGGTGGCAGATATGGTGTACATGCACTATTATTTTATGAGAGCGCTCATGGATGGCAAAAAGTATCAGGATGCTTTTGGTATCCTGAAGAAGATCATTCCACACTATACATTTACTGGCTGCACAGACCAAACATTCTTGGTTGGTTCAATGGGAGGTTTCATCCCCTCATTTTCAGAGGTTGTACTAAATGCTATTGATATATTTAGTAATATTGATAAAAACATTGCGCAACAATTTTTGTCTGAAGTTGAGTCAAAGGTTGATGATGAAGGAAAAAGTGTTATTGCAGAAGTTAAAAATCAAATATGATGAATACACTACCAAACAATTTTCTTACAGATAAGTTAAAAGGTAAGCCTAATGAAATTGGATTTGTTGAGTTGAAAGGTGGCTATCTAAAAATGAAATATGACGAAGATGGCGCTCTTATTCGAGTGGCATTTGTCTTGAGTAAAGAAGAGTATGAGCCATCAGTGGGCAAACAACTGGAGTTTTCTTTGGATCAATCAATGAATGGAACAGTTACTTATATAGAGGAAATGGGTGCAGGAGGTTTCCAGTGGTCAGAAGGAAAGGTGATTTGGGGTTCTACGTATGACGAAGTCCCATCTTCTCCAACTCGAGAGATATCATTGAATGATTGGCTCAATGAGTGTCTACGTGAAATTATCAATCCGAGTCAGGAACAAATAAAGATTGCAAAAGATGAATAAAAAAACACAGTATATAGGTTATTTGGTAGGCACCATCTTGTTACTGGTGTGCGTGGGCACCTATGTTCTATTTCATGAAACAAAAACTCTGACAGGTGATGAAACCAAATCCTCAAAACTAGTCACTGATCCCATAGAGCAACAAAAGTATTGCGATGTTCTTTTTGGTAATGGTTACTCAGAAGAAAATATTGGTCTTCCATTCTCTTGTACATATATTGCAGCTGCATCAAGTACTCATTTGTTGAACTATTCTATCAATACAGAAGATGTGTTGTTTGTTTCTGATGGTTCAAGCACTACGGTGATTGAAGGTGGTGATTTTGTAAGGTATGTAGGTCTAACTGATGAAATCCGTCTCGATATAAATGGAAATTTGATGAGTCTGAAAGATGTTACGTACGATGGTTATCCAGATTTGGCAGTACGATATAGTGCCGGTGCTTATAACTTCTTTTACGACTATTATGCGTATGATCCAAAGACACACAATTTTTCACCAGACCCAATCGTATTTGATAGACTTGGGATGGAGAGTGATTCGGTCTACGGTGATAATAATGTAGATATAGTAAATCCTGAGATTGACCCCATCAACAAAACTATCACCAGCCATATGCTCGGAAGAGGAATGGGAGATATTTATCAAAGAGAAACGTACCAACTTACGGGTAAAAAATACGTATTAATAAAGTCAGAATCTCAAAATATCATCAATGAAACTGATTATTCAAAAGATGATGTAAATACTCCAAGTACATATAGAAGAATCACCTTTGAAAGGAAAAATGGTGTTATGGCGACCACAAGTGATGTCATTTTGAATGAGGAAGACAGTCAATTTTGATCAGAGAGGCAGCTTTTGTCACTTGGACTTATTAAGCACCAAAAAAATTCGCAAAATTTAATAGGAGAAATATAAAATACAAACAAGTTGCAGTTAATACGAAAGAAATAACAAAACCAATCCATCCAAATATGTTGTTTGCTGCGCCCTCCTTAGGAATAAAGGCATCGACCTTTTTCTTTGAAATAAAGCTAATAACAAAGAGTGTCTGAAATACAATTAGAGGCAGAAG
>JBEBAU010000034.1:0-10629 GCA_041158765.1 Candidatus Parcubacteria bacterium
GGAGACCCGACGTGCGTGATATGCTTTGCATAATCAGAGTTGGTTCGGAGGTTGTCTGCAAGGACTTTTTGGCACATCCGTGACAAAAGACGAAGTCCATAAAACAGTCTCACACAAAGAACGAGGGGCGTCAATCCTATTTCCCCGTACTACCAAATCCACCGACACCACGAGCCGTTTCAGACAAATCTGCTACTTCTACAATTTCAGGATGAGCTACTGGTTGAATAAGTAGCTGACAAACCTTATGACCCTTTTCGAATACATATGTTTCATCTGAAAGATTCACAACACCGACACCAATTTCTCCTCGATATCCCGAATCAATTACTCCACCAAGTGTTTTGATACCGTGTTTGTGTGAAAGACCACTCTTGTCCCAAATAAGGCCAACATATCCTTCCGGAATTTCTAGAGCAATACCAGTAGATATTGATTTACGCTCCCCTGGTGCAAGACTAATTGTTTCAGGTGTATACAGATCGAGCCCAGCATCCCCCACATGAGCAAATGACGGAATTCGAGCATCAGGATGCAGTTTTTTTGCATGTAATTTCATATGTATAGTATACAACAATCAAACCACCTTAATACGCTTACGCCTTCGATATCCGAGCTTTTGGTGCGTGTACTTTTGACGCTCGCGTTTTCAATACACTCGATATCGCTTTGTCGAATTGAGCTGAAACACTTTCAAGTGATGCATCTGCATCAATAACAGCATAGGGCTCTTGTATATGTGAAAGGAAATCTCGATACCCCGCACGAATACGTTCATGAAAATCAATTTTGCGTTCATCAAAATGGTTAATGTCAATCATTTGCATTTGACGAGAAGCGACTCGAGCAAGTCCTATCTTCGGTGTTACATCGAGGAAAATATAGAGGTCTGGCTTTTTTTCTGAAAGAAATACATCGCGCATTGACCAAAAAAGATCTTTGAGGCCGTGAGCTTGCTGTCCAAATATCTGATATGCATATGAACAACAATCGAATCTGTCGGTGACGACGTGACTACCCCGCTCAAGTGCTGGGAGAATGAGGTTTTTCATATGATCGTGGCGAGCGGCCCAAAAAAGTCCAAATTGTGTTGGGCCGCTCGCTTGCCCTGAATGTTCGTGTTTCAAAATAATATTTCGGATCACTTCCCCATACGGCGATCCTCCCGGCTCACGAGTAATCACCAGTTCAGCATCACCAAAACGCTCACGCAAACGTTTCACTTGTGTGCTTTTGCCAGAACCCTCACCACCCATAATTGCAATAAAAATTGGTGCGCTCTTTTTCATATCTCTTAACCTCATCATAACAAAGAGGATGTAAATAACAACGGAAAAGGTGTAAAATACACCTATCAAAAAACTATGAACACTACACAACAACATACCTCACACGCAGACATCACTTACCTCAACCTTGTGAAGCACATTCTTGATACCGGAACAGTCAAAACCGACCGTACTGGCACTGGAACCAAAAGCATTTTCGGCACACAAATGCGCTTCGACCTTGCCGCAGGATTCCCATTGCTCACCACAAAAAAGGTGAATTTCAATTCAATTCTCCATGAGCTCTTGTGGTTCCTGAAGGGTGACACGAATATTCGCTATCTCGTTGAGAATAGCGTTGGTATCTGGAATGAGTGGCCATATAAGGCATATTTGAAAGCACATGACATGCCGATTCCCGCATCAAGTTCCGACACATGGAAAACCGGCCTCAAGGAATTCATCGAGAAGATTCGCACCGACAGCGTCTTCGCTGCCAAATGGGGTAACCTTGGTCCTGTCTATGGCTATCAATGGATGTCGTGGCCTACCCCATCTGGTGCATCTATCAATCAGATTGCCGAGGCAGTCAAACTCCTTCGAACCAAGCCTGATTCGCGTCGTATCATTGTCAGTGCGTGGAATCCTGCGGATATTGAGGAAATGGACAAGGCCGGTCTTCCGCCGTGCCACTGTCTATTCCAATTCTATGTCGCTAACGGCAAGCTTTCTTGCCAGCTCTATCAACGGAGCGCCGATACATTCCTTGGTGTGCCGTTTAATATCGCGAGCTATGCATTGCTCACCATGATGATGGCGCAGGTTGCGGGACTCAAACTTGGTGAATTTGTGTGGACCGGTGGCGACACGCACCTCTATTCAAATCACTTCAATCAAGCAAACGAGCAACTCTCTCGGGAGCCGCGTCCGATGCCAACAGTGAAGATCAATCCAAATGTGAAAGAAATCACCGACTTCACCGCCACTGATTTCGAACTCGTTGGTTACGATCCCCACGGTCCTATCAAAGCACCCGTTGCTGTCTAACCCCCCCCCTCGGGGTTTGCAACAAAAACTCCCAATTTCTTGGGAGTTTTTTATTATTTTTGATTTGAATATTCTTCAAACGTCGTATCAACGAGCTCAAATTTCACCTTGCTTATTTTGAAAATCTTTTTTGTTTTTTGACCAGCATGATAATCCTTGGTAGCAACAACTCGGACAATACCTGAATTAATGATAGTTTTTGCGCAGGTATAACAAGGGGTCATTTTGCAATAGAGGGTCGAACCCTGAAGAGCTATTCCCATTCGAGCGGCTTGAGCAATGGCATTTTCTTCAGCATGAATTGTACGAATACAGTGCTGAGATGATGAATCGTCTTCATGAATAACTCTGTGCATTTCGTGCCCGACATCATCGCAGTGGTCAACTCCAATTGGTGAGCCAACATATCCAGTCGTTAGTATCCTCTTATCTTTTACTATTACACATCCCGACTTTCCGCGATCACAAGTGGCGCGTGTAGCAACCATACCCATAATACCAATGAAATACTCATCCCATGAGGGGCGCGGATTTTTTATTCCCTTTTTCAGCTTTGTCATACTGAAATTATACCTTACAATAGAGTGACATGAAAACTTTCATCATTGCCGCAGTTTCAGCAGATGGCTTTATTGCAAAAGACGCAACGCACGCTGCTTTTTGGACAAGCAAAGAAGACAAAGCTCGCTTTGTGAAACTCACCCGCGAAGCTGGAGTTGTTATTATGGGTTCAACAACATACGCAACACTCCCTCGCCCCCTCAAAGAACGCCGCAATATTGTATATACAAAAAGCAAGACATTTGAAAATCCCGAAACCGAAACAACTCAAGAAAAGCCACAGGATCTCATTGAACGTTTAAAAAAAGAGCTCGGTCCAGATGGTAAACCAATACAAAGCATCGCTATCTGTGGTGGTTCACAAATTTATAGCATGTTTTTGAAAGCACGAGTTGTAGACAAAATCTATCTCACCATTGAACCAATTATTTTTGGCAAAGGCATATCACTTTTCAATGAAGAATTAAGTATTCATTTGAAACTCGTCGCAGCCCAAGGTACTCCAAGCGGCTCCCTCCTCCTCGAATACGATGTTGACTATAACGGCACCAACAGTGTTCAGGCAACGAAATAACGACTTATTGATAAACCAAAATAAAAGACCTTTTTGAAGAGGCCTCCCCGGACGGTCTCTGAACAAAAGGTATCTATCATTATAGAAACAAATAAAAAATCTCTTTCGCAAGAGGACTACCCGGACGTCCTTGAGCGAAAGAGATTTTTTATTTGTTTATTTATTTTACGTCTACTCCCATTGAACGAGCAGATCCTTCAATAATCTTCATTGCTGCCTCGATGTCAGTTGCATTGAGGTCTGGCATCTTCTTTTCAGCAATTTCGCGAATCTGAGCCTTGGTGATCGTACCAACCTTCTTGGTATTTGGCTTTCCTGATCCCTTCTCCTGCTTAATAGCCTTGAGAATAAGTGAGCTTGCTGGAGGAGTCTTGAGTTTGAAATCGTATGAACGATCATCAAAAACTGAAATCTCAACTGGAACAATATCTCCCATCATATTCTTGGTTGCATCGTTGAACTTCTTCACGAAGTCTCCGATATTGATACCTGCCTGACCGAGAGCAGGACCTACTGGAGGCGCAGGATTAGCCTTGCCACCAGCAATCTGAAGTTTGAGTTTCTTTACTACTTTTTTAGCCATATATTTGTTGGGTTTTTTAAGGGAACGTACTCGGGAGACTTACATTGAGTACTCTCGATGATTATAATTTTAGAAAACCCCGAGAAGCGCGAGGTGTGAAGATAGTACCTCACTTTTCACAAAGTTGCAACTAAGCTTATTTGGAAAGGGGTCTCAAGCCGTTCTTCCACAAAACATCTACCTTAGCCTTGACCTCAGCCATATCAGTGCCAATAACCTCAACCTTATCGAAGGTCTTTTTCAAAAAATATCCAATAACCGTCACAAGAATAGTTATTACCGCAAGTAGTATTTCAGAATTCATACATACACAATATCAATTCAAAAATACCCACGCAAGACCAAAAACTACAAAAATTTTATCAGGATTTCATTTTATGTGGATAACAACGCTATCTCTTTGATCGATGGTCTGTCTCGAGAGCTGCAGCGAGCTGTTGCACCATATCCCCTGTCTTTCCAATGCTTGAATCTAAGAAAACAACCTTAGTATTATCTGAGCTGCCGATATTTTTGAGGGTATCAAGATACTGCGTCAATGTAAGCATAGACATGATTTCTGTAGGCTTCTGACCTGTAGCAGTACCAAGCATTTCAATTGAAATCTTGAAACCTCGCGCGATAGCTTCTCGCTCAAGAGCAATACCCTCTCCCTGAAGTCGCTTGCTTTCTTTTTGAGCCTCAGCTTCTTTGATGGCCTGAACTTTGATTGCTTCTCCTTTGTTCTCAGCTGCCTTTCGAAGTTGTTGTGATGCGACGACCTCTGACATTGCATCAGTAATTGCTATTGGGAATGCAACGTTCGTAATCTGGAAGCTCATGATGATCATTCCCCACTCTTCAAACTGTCGAGCGAGATCAGCTTTGATATGAATTGCGAGCTCCTCTTTCTTTTCGAGAATACCTTCGTGTGTCTCCTTCGCAATATATGTTCGAAGTGAGTTTTCGACACTAGCTGCAAGGGAAAGATCTCGATTTTCAAGTACATATGCAAAACGCTTAATACCATCTGGAGTATTATTCACCGTATAGATCAGGTTCGTAGCAATTGTCACGATCACCTTATCCTGTGAGGCATATTGTCCAGTGACAGCGAAGTTCTGCTGGCGAAGTGAAACCTTGAGTGCAATGCGTTCAAAAATCGGAATCTTAAGATTGAAACCCGCCGACATGGTTCGATTGTACTTTCCAAGAAATTCAACAACCGCAACAGTGTTCTGTTCGATAATACGAACACTTGAAAAGAAGATAATGACGAGAACGATAATAATCAGAATAAGTGGTGTCATAAAATAATAGTTAGCTACTAATGTACTTTTAGTATAGCAAAAATAAAGAAAAGAACACGTATTTCAGAGGACATTTGTGAGCTCGACGGAGCGAACAATAAGATGTTTTTCAGTAGAATAAACATCTGAGTCTGATGAAATACGTGTTCTTTTCTTTAGATTTTCTTAACTTGTAGGAAATCAAGCTCAACTGGTGTCTCGCGTCCGAACATTGAGACGAGAACCTTGATCTTACCTCGGCTATCGTCAACCTCGCTTACCTTTCCTTCGAGATCCTTGAATGGACCGTCAACAATCTTGATAATGTCATCGATTGCGAGATCAATAGTGTGTTTCACTTCTTCTTTATTCATTCGAGCGAAGAGTACATCTACTTCCTTCTTATCAAGTGGCACTGGATATACTCCTGAACCGACAAATCCCGTCACACGAGGAGTGTTACGAACTACATACCATGAATCATCAGTCACAATCATATCCACGAGAATGTATCCCGGATAAATCTTCTCTTCCTCCTCAACGCGCTTATTTCCTTTGATCTTAATCTTCTTCTCAGTAGGAACAATTACCGCAAAAATACGATCCTCCATTCCAAGAGATTCGATACGCTGCTTGAGATTTCGTGCAACGGCATTCTCATACCCTGCATAGGTGTGAATCGCATACCAATTTCGTTCTCCTCCAATTTGCTGTTTTGACATATATTTATTTTAAGATGAATGAAAGCCGAAACGGCCGCTCATAATTAGAAAAGAAGGGTAAGAAGTTTTGAGAAAATATAATCAAACACACCAAGAAAATACGCGATTCCGACAGAAATAATGACAACGAGTGATGAATATGCAATTGCCTGCTTACGAGTAGGCCAAGTCACATGTGTCATCTCTGCGCGTGTCTCTTTGATGTATTCGGTAATTTTCATAGGTGTTTTACAATACTTCTATTAAAAAACCCCTTCCCGGGGGCAATACCTATATAATACATCCTTTAGACTTGAAAGTCAATCACACAAAAGACCAGACAAAAACCGTCTAAATGACGGTTTTTGTCTATTTCTATTTCAACCAATAGCAACCCCAATTAACGAATCTCGTACGTAATTGAAACGTTTGAAGTAACCTTCTGTTCCCCTGCTGGAATCTCTGCAATAGCTCGAGGTGCTGCAACTGCAGTAGCTTTCATGCTCATAGAATCCATAGCATAGTATGGGTAACCTCCACCATTATCAGCATTGAAACTTACAATGCGACCGAGGTGTACACCGAGGTCTTTTGCGAGCTTAGCAGCCTTGGTCTTGGCATCAATAATAGCTATGCCCTGTGCCTTCTGCTTCACAGAATCCACATCATCAATTGAGAATGCGAGACCGTTCACATCTTTCACATCCTGTCCGCCAATAAGACCGAAGATTTCACCAGCCTTTGAAAGATCACGAATCTTCACAAGGATAGTCTGGCTCACATCATATCCAGTGAGGACGTTCTTGCTTGGTGTACATGTGCTTGGATAGCTCTGTGTACAAACTCCACCGGTATATTCGTAGTGAGGATTAATTGAATAGCTCTGTGTCTTGATATCATTCTCGAGAACACCAGCGGCTTTGATTGCAGCAAGTGTTGCATTGAGCTTAGTTGCTGATTTGTCCTGAGCTTCAACAACTGTCTTCTGAGTTTCGGTTACTGTGAATGAAAATGTTGCAATATCAGGAATTGAAACAGCATCTCCAGTACCACTCACGGTGATAGTATTCATCACTGGCTTATCCCAATCAGAAGTAAAAATGCCTTTCACCTGTGCAATAGTGAGCACAAGAAGGAAAAGAGCGAGGATTCCTCCGACGAGCATGCCTGCTTTCCATGTGTTTTGTTTTATGGTTTCCATATTTGTATTTGAAACGGGTTTTGTGTGTATTATTCCCCGCTATTGTTATTAATAATATATTCATTGTACCACGCGTCCACGAGGTTCTCAAAAAGCGCGAGGACGGTCATTGCTCCGACACCTCCAGGAACTGGCGTAATAGCTCCACTTGCTCCAATAACAGCTGAAACATTCGTGAAATCAACATCTCCAATGATTTTGCGCTTACCATCAGATGTACTAACTGCCGTAGTACCAACATCAACAATCACCTGCCCCGCTCGCACATGTTCTGCACGCACAAGCCTAGGCTTCCCCACAGCGCTTACTACAATATCCGCGTTCCGCACCGCTACCGCAAAATCTTCCGCGGAAGTCGTGCTATTGAGCACCGTTACCGAAGCGCCAGCAGCTGTACATATTTGTGCAGTTGGCTTCCCCACAAGTGCTGACCTTCCGATAATAGTCACGTTCTTCCCTGCAAGAGGAATCTCATAATATGCGAGTAATTCACTAATACCTCGCGCTGTCGCTGGCCATATTTTTGTAGAACCAATATCGCGAGCGTCTACGGTATTCTGCGCTGTAGTTAGTCCATCAACATCCTTTTTTGGATCAATAGTATTGATGATGCCATCTCGATTGAGACCAACAGGAAGTGGCAACTGTACAATTATTCCGTGTACACCTGCATCACCATTGAGCTTATCTATTCGCGCGACAATTTCATCTTGTGAAATAGTTTCAGACAATAAAACATGCTCGGCAACGACGCCAATTTCTTCTGCAAATTTCTTTTTTGCAGCAATATACACATTAGAATCAGCTCGATCCCCCACTTGAATTATTACGAGTTTTGGCACATCAAGAGTAGCCTGACCAGACTCAAGCACGGTCTTAATTCGAGCAATAAGCCCTTGTTTGATACTCTCCCGAGCAATACGCCCATCAAGTATTTTTGGCTTATTTATTGCGGTTTTCTGTTCATCAATAGTCATGGTGAAAGGTTACCACGATTCTTCTGGTACAGGAATCGAAATTACTTTTCGCTCAGGAATACCGGTCTGTTGATTTGGTGTCGCAGTATTGAAATGAAGCTCAGTTGCATAGAGCGCGAGATGTTTGTCAGCGAAGGCTTTCTTGGCGCCATACTTAACGTCACCACATATTGGATGCCCGATATGTGCAAGTTGCGCACGAATCTGATGTTGTCGACCTGTGCCAAGCTTGATGCGAAGCAATGAGCGTGAATTATCACCCACCGGAGCAGTAATACCACCAACCTTTTCAGCTGTATCAATAACTTCATATGAAAGTTCCGCATGATCTGCTCCCCCAATTTCACGATCATGTACTGTTGTTGTATTCGTATGATCGTGATGCACAAGGAAGTGTCGTAATGTTCCAGACTTTTTGGCTGGTACACCCGTGACCCATGCATAATATATCTTTTCGACAGTACGATCTCTGAATTGTTCTGAAAGACGTGATGCACCCTTTGATGTTTTCGCAAAAAGTACAATACCACCCACATTACGATCAAGCCGGTGCAGAAGCCCAAGGAATACATCGCCGGGTTTTGTGTATTTTTCTTTGATATACACTTTCACCATATCCATAAGTGAAATATCACCAGAAATATCTCCCTGCACAAGAACTCCCGCTGGCTTGTACACAGCGATGAGATGATTATCTTCGTACAATACGCGGAGTTGTTGACCTATATTCATGATTTCTTCCATCGCGCAAAAATACCACACGGCAAATTACGTGCTTCTACTGAGCTTGCCGAGTTAGATGACTCTTCTATCGTGAGCTCGCCGATTTCGATATCACCGCCGTATTTTTCAACCAATCGCATTAGCGTATTCCGATATGCAATAGATGAATACCCCGCTGAATATCCATTCACCATGAAGAAAAGCGGTGCCTGAGGTCCAGACTTTTCGGGTGAAAGAAGTTTCATGCAATTTTCAATGAGAGGCAAGAAGTCTTCTTCAATTTTCCAAAGCTCTTTGTTCGCACCGTGACCAAACGCTGGCGGATCCATGATGATACCCTGATAGATATTGCCGCGCTTGATTTCTCTTTCAACAAAAACTCGTGCATCTTCAAGAATCCAACGAATTGGTTTATCACCAAGACCCGAAAGCTCGGCATTCTCACGCGCCCATGTAATTGCGGCTTTTGAACCATCAACATGCACAACCTTCGCTCCAGCCTGCGCACATGCAAGTGTTGCGCCCCCAGTGTATCCAAATAAATTCAATACTTGAATATCACCCACGCCACTTGCCCCCTGTATGATTTCCCGAACCCAATCCCAATTCACTGATTGCTCAGGAAACAACCCTGTATGCTTGAACGCTGTTGGCTTAATCCAGAACTTCAATCCTCCAAAATCAATAGCCCACTTCTTGGGAGCAACAGCATCTCCTGCTTTGTAATCCCAGCTTGTGTTCGTTCCTTCACGTGAAAAAACCGCACTCGCGAGACGCTTCCATTCGCTTGGAGACAAACGCTTAGCCCACAATGCTTGCGGATCTGGTCGAGCAAGGACCGTACTACCAAAGCGCTCAAGCTTCTCTCCATCTCCAGAATCTATGAGTTCATAGTCTTTTGAAGGTTTTATTGTAAGAATATGTGAATTAGTCATATAGACAGGCCCATTGTAGCACAGTTGCTAAAGACCCAAAATTCAGCTATATTTTCATTACGCATACGCCTCTCGTACGCACATAATGGACGTTATTACCTCTTCAATACTCTATATAAGCCTTTTTGGTGGTCTCTACTATCAAGTATTCCTCCTTGTCACTTTTTTCGAAGTAGATGAAAAAGAACCCGAAAAGATAGCGGACGCCGATCTTCCGACGGTTTCTATAACCGTACCATGTTTCAATGAAGGCAAAACCTTGAGCAGAACTGTACGGTCTCTACTCAATATCAACTACCCTGCCGACAAACTCTCCATTCTCATAGTTGATGATGGTAGTACTGATGATACACATGCAGTAGCAAAAACATTCGAAAGTGATCGAGTTCGCGTCATCCATCAAAAGAACCAAGGTAAGTACACGGCGCTCAATCTCGGCATCATGTCATCAAAAGCAGAGTTTATTGGTTGCCTCGACGCCGACTCAACGGTACATCCTGATGCACTTCGCAAAATGCTCGCATATTTCAAA
This sequence comes from Candidatus Parcubacteria bacterium, assembly GCA_041158765.1. GTDB lineage: Bacteria > Patescibacteriota > Minisyncoccia > Phycocordibacterales > PALSA-1337 > JAQBRD01. Next base: position 10,371 of record JBEBAU010000034.1, read on the forward strand.
ACAGACAATATCATGTCTGTGACTCCAGCACTGCATGTATACAAACCTTCAAACATCCTCCAGCTCATGCAACGTGTCGAATACAATGTCGGCATATTTGCAAAGCGTATATTCGGAAAAATGAATGCGATTCATGTTACACCTGGACCTTTTTCAATATTTCGTCGATCAGTTTTTGAAACTATTGGGCTTTTCAAACACGCACACAATACCGAGGATATGGAAATTGCATTTCGTATTCAAATGCACGGCTATCGCA
>JBEBAU010000035.1:0-2675 GCA_041158765.1 Candidatus Parcubacteria bacterium
TTGGATTGAAAGCGAGTGTAATATCGCCGAACTGTACCCTGAAAAATTCTGCTCCCTGATAGGTAATAATCATAATGTATATATTAGTGGGGTTATTCTAACAAAATCCACCAAAAAAAAGAAGCTATTCGAACGAACGAATAACTTCATGACAGCTTTGACAGCGGAGGAAGAATTTGAAAAAACTGAATAATCAGACCAAAAGCCGCCACTGCGAAGCCGACGTGCGGCATGAAACCTAAATATTCATCAATCTGGTGGTTTGATGGAGGGCGATACAAATCTCCAGAAATGCTATCGCACTCGCAATCTTCTTCAGCATCCCACTCCGCTCCGAATCTCGAAGCGAGTGCATTGATAAGCAATGCACTGTAGAAGCAGAAGCCAAAAATCGAGTGATGCGGCACCGAGAACATTTCAAATGTGAGCGGCGTGACCAACACACAAATAAAAAGAAAGATTGTGGAGATCACGAAGCGCACTATTGATGAAAGAATCCAGCCAAGAATGCGCTGCTCTGAATTTGCATACAGGAGGCCGGATGCCGAATACGGTGACAACACCGTGATACGGAGACTGATGCTCGCCACGAAGATGGTGAGCAATGCCAGGATGTAGGGATGATTCGTATTCATATGCGGTATAGGGTTGTAGGTTTTCCGACAGGGTTTCGAACAGGTTTTCAGACAACAGCAATTTAGAATAACATTGCCACAAAAGCACGTATGCTTCAACTCTAGTTATGCACTGTGGTACACTTTCATCATGCAAGAGCATGTATGGGAAAATGAGTATCAGAAGCGCCGTCTCGTAAGTGGTAGTATCGAACCACAGGCATCTGTGAAGGATTTTTTGCGTTGGTTGCGACGTGAGCGTGGTATTCCACTCGAACATCTCCGTGTGCTCGATCTTGGCTGCGGCAATGGCAAAAACAGCAACTATATATGTTCACTTGATATGACCAATCGAGCGATTGGCATTGATATTTCTGAAACAGCACTCACCGAGGCACGATCGCATGCATATGATATGGAAGTTGAGGAGCAGGTTTCTTTCAGCAAGCACAGTATTGGTTCCTCATTTCCCTTTCAAAATGAATCTTTTGATATTGTATTAGACGTTACATCTTCTAATTCTTTGAATGAAAAAGAACGCACTATATATATGAGTGAAACCGCTCGCGTCCTCAAAGGCGCGAGCGCAAGCCCAAAAGACCCCACAAATACTACCGGCGGCTACTTTTTTGTTCGTGCATTATGCAAAGATGGCGACACCAATGCGCAACATCTTCTCAAAATGAACCCAGGACCCGAGCGTGACACATATCGTATGCCAGAATTAGGTCTTATCGAGCGAGTATTTTCTCGTGAAGACTTCATTGAAACATATACTGGAGGTGCCGCCCCACTTTTCACCCTACATCATATCGAAAAAGAGACGCATTATACAAAATTCGCTGGCAGATCATACAAACGCAATTTTTGGATAGCCTATCTCCAAAAAATCTAGTTATGGCATCGAGAGCAAACCCCACACGGTGAGCGCAATCGTAACAAGCACCGTGATAATCCAAATACCAACAAGATTAATTGGGATTTGTACGATAAGAGAGAGTATTACCGTAATTGCACACCCGAGTAAAATGTGACAAAAATTATATCGTTGCTGTAAGAGGAATTTTTTCATTTCAAGAAGTACAGATTCTCATATTCAGTTCATTTGTGCAAGAATCTGGACAAATAGCCTGTTTTCACGTATATTGTCCCAACGCACGGCACCCGAAACTTTTGTCATTATTAGCTAAAAAACGGACCGAGCGCTTATATTTAATGTTAAAGGAATTGAAAGAAAAGCTTCTTCACCAGAAGAAGACAGCGGATCAGGCTGAAACACAAGCAACAGCTGATGCAAAAGCCGAGTCAAAGACCGAAAAAAAGGCAAAGAAGCCGAAGAAGCCTGTTTCAAGTGAAATAACAGAGGCAATTGAAGCAAAGAAGAATAGCCCTATGGGTAAACTCCTCGATGCAACAACAAACCCTGCGGCAGTTGGCGACATTGTTGAAGGTCCAGTTATCAATATTGAAAAGTCTGCGGTATACATTGACCTCGCGCCAATGGGTACTGGTATTATCTATGGTCGTGAATTCATCACTGCTCGAGATATCATCAAGAAGATCAATATCGGCGATGTTATCGCTGCGAAGGTTGTTGATACCGAGAATAAGGACGGCTATCTCGAACTCTCTCTCAAGGAAGCTCGACAAGCACTTATTTGGAGCGAAGCAGAAGAGGCTATCAGCAAGAAGCTCACTCTCGAACTCCCTGTTCTCGAAGCAAATAAGGGTGGTCTTATTATTCAGTGGCAAGGTATCAGTGGATTCCTTCCTGCATCTCAGCTCAAGCCTGAACACTACCCTCGCGTAGCTGATGGTGATAAGGACAAGATCCTCGAAGAGCTCCGTAAGCTCGTTGGCAAGAAGATTTCAGTTTCAATTATCTCTGCTATTCCAAAAGAAGGTAAGCTCATCTTCTCAGAAAAGAATCCTGAAACAAAAGACAAGAAGGAAATCATTGGCAAGTACAAGGTTGGCGATACTTTCGACGGCATTGTTACTGGTATCGTTGATTTCGGTGTCTTCGTCAAGATTGAAGAAGGACTTGAAGGTCTTTTTCAC
>JBEBAU010000036.1:0-13415 GCA_041158765.1 Candidatus Parcubacteria bacterium
CACCACTTGGCACCCATGAGCGCTTCACTGGCTTCCTTATCGAACACTATGGTGGTAATTTCCCGCTCTGGCTTTCACCTACACAAGTCAATGTTATTCCTGTCGGCGACGAGCATCACAAAGCAGCAGTCGCTGTATACGACGAACTCCGTGCGCTTGGTATTCGAGCTGAAATAGATCTCTCAGGCAATGGTTTTGGCAAACAAATCCGTGCCGCGAAGAATGCCCGTTCCCCATACTTCGTGATAATCGGTGACAAGGATATTGCTGCTGGCAAAATCACTCTCGAATCCCGCGATAAGGGTCAAATCGGACAGATCACCACCGCAGAGCTTGTCGAGAAGCTCACAAACGAAATCAAGAATCGAAGCTAAGTATTCGAGCGCAAAAATAGTGCGCAAAAATAATAAAACTTTATTTTTATTACGTAAGCAGTTTTAGAGACTATTATGCAGATAGGAAAAATTCGGACAACTGATATGGCCGAAATGTAGCCAATTCAGTTGTCCGAATTTTTCCTTTTTGGGATTAGACCCCTAAGAAACATTTACTTTTTATAATCCCCAAGCGCTCAATTGATATTTTTCCTTTTGTGAAACAATTTCAATCTGCTTTTGAATTTCAACAATATCTTCTGCATTAAGCGCTTCAAATCCTTCATAAAAACCAGTCTTTCGATCTGGAAGATACATGCTTTCAGGCCAAGGCTGCTTCACTGCATTGGTTGCACGACCAAATACATGAATATGAAAAAATGGCTTCTTACCGATTTTGTACGCCCAATTCCCCATATCTTGATAATTGATTTTGACGACAGGTATACCGCGATTATTCATAGCTATTTCAAAAGCCTCGCCAACAATAGTACTGAGCCGCATAACCTCAATAGCTACTTTTGGAGCTAATTTTGTACGATCAGTTATAGACTCGTCTTTCACCTTAATTCGAATATGTCCACCATCAGTACGTGGAAGAAACGGCTCTTCATGAGACTGTACTGTAAAATGTTCTGTTTCGTATATAAGAGCCATAAAAGTATATTAAATTTAATGAAATTATTTTTTGCCGACCGCCTTATTCGCGCACTTCTTGCACGTACCAAAAAGTTCGAATGAATGCTGACTAACTTGAATGAAATTCTTGGAGTTTTTGAGAACCGCACGCGCAACGCCTTCGACTTCACACATGTCGAAATCCTCAATACACCCACAGCTTGTACACACAATATGATGATGGTGTGTGTCTGCAAGCTCATATGAGATCGAGCCTTTTCGGAGATCTACACGCTTCACAATACCGGCTTTTTCGAGAGATGTGAGTGTACGATATATCGTGACAAGATTAATGTCTTTGGCAGCGCCAGTACGAGTAGTGTTTTTTTCGGCACGCTGTATATATTTGAAAATAAATTCAGCATCAATCGGCTCATGTTGCTCAGCAAAAACACTCAAAATCGCCTGTCTAGCAGGGGTGACCTTGAAACCTGATTCCTTGAGTGTTTGTGCCGAATTTGTCATGGGGTTAGGTAATCCAGTCTTTTTCTTTGTTGTGCGCGTGCCAGGATTCGAACCTGGGACCCCACCAGTATCAGTGGTGTGCTCTACCAACTGAGCTACACGCGCATTTATCTATTCCATGCACCATGTGAGTTGATTTGGTATCAGTGGCTAAATCTACCAAAACAGCTACATGCGCAAAAGCGATACGACGAAATATATCAGAAATAACCAACAAAGGCAACCAAACAAACGCCATAATGGTGAAAGCGCGGAAATGAAAATCATTTCCGCGCTTTGAGAGGTTCTTTCTACTTCGGTGATGAAACGTAGTAACCAACCAACGTCGCGAAGTAAAGCAGACCGAGCACGAGTGCTCCAATTCCTGCAAGTGCCGGCTTCCAGTATTTCTGGACTGCCGCAGTAACAGTGTGTGCGATGTGCACAAACCCGTTACAATCGGCCAATGAGACGTATTGTCCATTGGCACGCGCAGAGGGTTTGACCAACCAGTTGATAATGCTCTTGATTTTCATAAGATTTCTCCAATCTACTAACGGACGCCACTCACGGAGTGGTTTTGTTTTTGTTTGAGGAAACCCCATGATCAACAGGATCATTGGGTGGGCACGGTTCAAAGACCAAAAAAGCCTAGTACTATATTAGCACCTTTTACATGAAAAGTCAATAGCTCACAATAGCGCCCTATTGAGCCTCGTAGACAACGAAAAAACCGCCCTGTTGGGCGGTCCTCTCATTTCATCGTCTCGGCTTGGAGCCTCGACGTGATTTGCACGTATGCAAAACATATCCTCTATTTTGTTCCGTTCATCCGGTCAGCTGCTCTATAGAGGCGGCCGACCTATGTCTTTTCTCTCGCAGACTGAGTGTTCACAATTAGGTTGTAGAACAATATTCCTTGGTCTTAAACATTGCTGTCCAAAACAATCGACTCGGTTAGATATCTGCATACGCTTACGCGATATGAGTATCGTAGATCAATTTGAAATAATCCACGAGCAGCTTCCGCTACCCGTGCCTTGTTACGACTTACTCCCTGTCATTGAGCTCGCCTTAGGCCACAGTAAATGTAGACTTCGGGCGCTCCCAACTCCCTTGAGTTGACGGGCGGTGAGTACAAGACTTGAGAACGTATTCACCGCAGTGTGGCTGACCTGCGATTACTAGCCATTCCAACTTCATGAAGTCGAGTTGCAGACTTCAATCCGAACTGGGCCTACTTTATAAGGATTTGCTCCGTCTTGCGACATTGCGCCCCGTTGTAGTAGGCATTGTACCACGTGTGTAGCCCAGGGTATAAGGGACATGCTGACCTGGCGTCATCCTCACCTTCCTCCCACGACACAGAGCACAATCAGACTGAACTGATCTATGCGCTTTGTCGTGGGCAGTCTCGCCTGAAAAAATATAACAGACAACGAGGGTTGCGTTCGTTACCCCACTGAAGGGAACAATTCAAACCACGAACTGACGACGGCCATGCATCACCTGTCTAACTGCCTTGCGGCGACCAAAGTTTCTTCTGGTCTTCAGCTAGATTAAACCCTGGTAAGGTTCTTCGTTTATCGTCGAATTAAACCACATGGTCCACGGCTTGTGCAAGTCCCCGTCTATTCCTTTGAGTTTTAACCTTGCGGTCGTACTACCCAGGCGGATCTCTTAACGCGTTAGCTACGACTCGAAGAGGGTCGATACTCCTCAAATCTAGAGATCATCGTTTAGGGCGTGGACTACTGGGGTATCTAATCCCATTCGCTACCCACGCTTTCTTGTTTCAGTGTCAGGAGTGCTCCAGTCTGCTGCCTTCGCTTTTGGTGTTCCCCATAATATCAACGCATTTCACCGCTACACTATGAGTTCCGCAGACCCCTCGCATCCTCTAGTTGTGCCGTTTCCTTTGCAGGTCCCCGGTTAAGCCGAAGAATTTAACAAAAGACTAACACAACCACCTACACAACCTTTACGCCCAATAATTCCGGATAACGCTTGAGGCACTCGTATTACCGCTGCTGCTGGCACGAGTTTAGCAACCTCTTATTCGCCAAGTACTATCAATAAACTTTCTCCCTGGCAAAAGAACTTTACATGCCGAAGCACTTCATCGTTCACGCGGCGTCGCTCCGTCAGACTTGCGTCCATTGCGGAAGATTCTCGACTGCGGCCACCCGTAGGTGTATGGACCGTATCTCAGTTCCATCGGTGGGGGTCACCCTCTCAGGTCCCCTAAGCGTCATAGCCTTGGTAAGCCATTACCTTACCAACTAGCTGATGCTCAGCAAGCTCTTCCCAAAGCGATAAATCTTTACTCTTACGAGACTATCAAGTATTAACTCATCTTTCGATGAGGTATCCCTGACTTTGGGGGAGATGACTTACTTATTACTACCTCGTCTGCCACTGCCCTTGCGGGCCGTTTGACTTGCATGCCTTATCCACGCCGCCAGCGTTCATCCTGAGCTAGGATCAAACTCTTAACTAAAATGAACGGAACAAAATAGAAGATAGAAATTAATTTTTGAAAAAAATTTCAGGATACCAATATTTTATAGTTTCATTAGCGTTGGAGTAGTCCTAGCTCGTGGAATTATTTGTTTTGAAATAGACATTAACTTGCACGTTCTCTTTCGATAATAGTGCTTCTTAATGCATAACTTCTGACTTGTCAAAAAACTCTTTAAAATAGCCCTTTTCAAGGCGTGGGTACCATTCTACTCGAACCAAAAATAAAGTCAAGTGTTTTGGCAAAAATCTACACTTAGACCATAATTTGACCCTAATTGTTCATCGAATTACCGAAGATTCTCATGCTACCTATGCGTACATTTTGTGCCCTTAATAAGAATCTATTTTGTCCGATACCTCCAGCAGTCATGACGTCATTTGCCTGTAAATCACTACTTTCAATCAAGTTGCCATCTATATAATACTTAGCTTTTTTTGTTTTACTCATATCAAACGATGCTGTCATGAGATGCCATTTGCCTACAGAAACTGGTGCAGGGTCAATAGTCACGTATGAAGAGGCTCCAGCAACACCGTCACCACCAAAAGTTACTGAATTACTTACATAAGAAGAAAAACCTATTTCAGTATTAGAAGTGGCGTCAATGAGACTGAGATTCACACTTGCAGATGCATTTATTGGTTTAAACCAAAACGAAAATGTGTAATCGGCTCCGTCACCAACCACATTTGATGACGAGTCCAAAAAAGTACACTCAGTATTAACAACACTGAAATTAAGAGATGGTTTTGTACCGTTAGGTGAATCATTTACGGAAGATGGTGTCGAGTTATTACATACTAAATTTCGATTATTTCCTGCGCTCTCAATAATAGTAGTACCAGAAAGAATAGTCGCTGCGTTCATATACGATGCGAATAGATCATTTCCAATTGAGTGCATTAATGAAGCCTCGAGACTTAGTCCAGCAACGACACGAGCACGATCACGAGCAATACTTAGAGATGCGAGAACAATACTCGAAAGAAGCCCGATGATAGAAATCACCACGAGTAATTCAATGAGGGTGAAGCCTCTAGACATATTTTTTAAATTTGCTGCTTGTTTGAAATTCATATTTTATGGGCTCAAATACTGATAACCAGTCCAATTCTGGACACCATTCACATGACAAGTAATTGTGACATCTCCCTCTTGCTGACCACCAGGATCAATATCATTGAAATCAATTGTGCGACTACCATTAAGGGAAACAGGGTTAATTCCACTGAAATATTCACTGAATAAAACCCATTCTGAACTCAACATACAGTAACTACTACCGATAGCAGTATCCGCAGTTGTCCATGTCAAAAGATATGTTGTTGGTCCAGTCTTTTGTTGTTTAAGCTCAGAAACCACAGCACTTCCTCCACCACTTGTCATACCAAGTGGTGCTGGAGGATTATTACCAGAACAATATGACTTACTGGTAGATGTATCATAGTTAGAAAAGTCTGTTGTATTACATCCAGTATTCTTATTGAACTGACCACCGCGCTCAGTACGAATGGCAACAGAATAATATGAACCACTACTAACATAAGTACTAGTTGCACCAGCAATTGTGAAATTAGCTGGCAACGATTTGAGGTACGAAGCGAGAGGGCCTGTTGGCGCTACAAGTTTTTCAATAGTATTGAGTGACGGCGATGATATTGGATATGATTTATTCGCCAAATAATACAGCTCTAGAGCGTTACGAACCTCTCGTACTGCTTGGGTACGTGCTGCATCACGGGCACCCGCTCGAGCCTGAGCGACACTTGCAAGAACAACACTCGACAAAATACCAATAATCGAAATCACCACAAGCAATTCAATAAGGGTGAAACCTCTTGAAAAGGCTTTTTGAGCAGATTGTGTGGGTATATTCATGCGCACAATTATACCACATGAATTTCACGGGGAGACCCCGTTATTTTGACGGCGAATTAAGAACGCTTTCGATCAGCCCACTTCTGAAGCGTAACGAGGAGTGGTGAACCAATGAATACTGATGAGTATGTACCAGCAATGATACCGATAATAAGAGCGAGTGAGAAGTGATGTGTTGCTTCCCCGCCAACGAAGTAGAGCACGATGAGCGCAAGCAATGTGGTGAGAGACGTGTTAATTGATCGGGTGAAAGTCTGGCTGATGCTATGGCCAACAATTTCATCAAATGGCTTCTTAGAACCCATATGTCTGAGATTTTCACGAACTCGATCAAATACCACAATCGTATCGTGCACTGAGAAGCCGAGCACAACGAGCAATGCCGTCACGAACAATGTATCAATTTCATATCCAAGATAATGACCAAGAACAGCGAATACTCCTGTTGGAATAATCACATCGTGCAGAAGAGCGATAATAGCCACCATACCGTATTTCCATGATGAAACAGGACGAGAAACCTGTCGGAATGCATAGGTGATGAAAAGCACAATAGCAATGAGCACGAGCACAATAGAAGCAATAGCCTTTCGTGCCGCATCACCTCCAAGTACAGGACCAATAGAGTCAAAGCGCTTGATGGTAGATGTGCTTGTTGTATTGAGTGCAGTTATAAGTGTTTCCTTCTCTGTCTGGCTGATTGATTTCATTCGAATAAGGAAACCTGTCTCTCCTGATGATCGAACTGAAGCGTCAAGATTGAGTGGGGCGAGTGCTGTAACAAGTGAAGCCTGTGAAGGAGTGCTTGTAGCATATTCAACTTCAATAATAGAGCCGCCCTTGAAATCAATACCAAGTTTGAGTCCCCATACTGCAACAGCAGCAATAGAACCACCAATAAGTATTACTGAAAGTACGTAGAAGAATTTTCGATAGGTTACAACAAACATGGGATTATTTGGTTATATTACTAATTGATTTCTTGCTAGAACCAAAAGCCGCTCCAAAACCGTTCGACAAAAGGAATGTGGTGAATTTATTCTGGCGCTTTGGTGCAACTGCATATAAGAATACTCGTGATGCACTAACTGCAGTGAGCATGCTGATGACCACACCGAGGAAGAATACGAGAGCGAAGCCTTTCACAACTGATGTGCTTGCAAAGTAGAAGAGTATTGCTGCAGTAATAATTGATGAAAGGTTCGAATCGCGGATAGATGTCCATGCGCGTGCAAAACCTTCACGCATTGCATCATGAATAGACTTACCTGATCGCAACTCTTCTTTCATTCGTTCGAATATCAAGATATTCGCATCAACTGCCATACCGACAGAGAGAATAAATCCTGCAATACCAGCGGCAGTAAGCGTCACTGGAATAAGCTTGAAGACTGCAAGCATGAGTACTGCATACACACCAAGGGCAAGTGTTGCAATTACACCAGGAAGTCGGTACCAGATGATAAGGAAGATGGCGATCACGATGAATGCCCAGACACCAGCACGAACACCTCCATGGAGAGCATCTTGTCCGAGTGAAGCACCAATAGTCTGTGTTGAAATGAGTTCGATTGGAACAGGAAGTGCTCCGTAATTCAAATCTCGTACGAGCTTCTGGGCTGTAGGGACATCAAAAGATCCAGAGATTTGTGCTTTGCCATCACGAATTTCTTCACGAACAGTTGGTATAGAGATTGCTGCCCCATCGAGGAATATACCGACAACATTTCCAATATTTTCTTTTGTGATTTTTGCAAAAAGTTCCTTTCCTTCAGAAGTGAAAATAAGGCTTACAGTAGGCTCACCAGTAGTCTGATTGAATTCGAGCTGTGCACTGCTCAACATTCGACCAGTAAGACCTGTTGGAATGAAGAGTTCATTCTCTTTTTTGACCTTTTCTTCTGGAGTAAGAGTAGTGTCTGCATCAATAGCTTGCGCTGCTTTCACATCAAGTGTTTTGAAATCGAGCACTGGTGTCTGACCGATGAGTTTGACCGCTTCATCAATATCAGTAACTCCAGGAAGTTCAACAATGAGTTTCTGTGAAGCATCAGCAGAATCAAGAAGTCCTGCCTTCTCTGTCTGGACAATTGGTTCTGAAACACCGAAGAGATTCACTCGGCGTTCAATCACATTACGAAGCGCTTCCATAGAAACCGCAACATCAGCTGCTTTCAACTGTGAAATATCAGCCTTGTACACGAGATGTGTACCTCCATTGAGATCAAGACCGAGTCTGAATGGAAACTTACCAACGAGACTACCGCTACCAGCTGTAGTTTGTGAATAATAGACGAAGAGACCAACCAATACCGCCGCAATCAAGACAAAAACTGCAATAATTCGTGTTTTAAGCATGTATTTCCGTATATATGAATATACGGCTCATTATAGACATTTACCACGAAATGGCAATGCCCTGTGCGTGGAAGCTAGCTAGGGATGTACTTAGTATATCGACCCTCCTTTTTTGTGAAAGCGTCTTTTGAATTCATGAAATAAACATATCCGTACATTTTTGAGAGTTTGCTGCCATCAACAGCGATAGGATATGAATATGCTTTCCAACCACCCTTCGATGTAGGAACACGGCCTCGAGTGAGATGCCACATGATGAAAAAAGCAAAGCGAATGAGTTGTGGGTGAATCGGAACCGGACGCTTCCCTACAGCTTCTGCCATGTCAGACCCTCGAACAACAGGACCAGCAGGACATGCATTGAATATTTCGAAATCAGTCTTGAGTGGATGAAATGCGAATAGCTCAACAATATCTGCAATATCGTCTTCGTGAATAAACTGGCGACACCAGCCTTTGGTCACTGGTACGAATGAAACCATGAATGAAATAAGCTTGTGTATGAAACTCTCTTTGAGCTGTCCTGAGAGTGCTGCCTGGAGCCCGAATCGAATACGCATATAGCGTCCTCGTGGTCCAGTAATTGCAGCGGGTCGAATCACCGCAACTTGTGGCACGTGTGCATTCGAACGTCGTGCTGCAGCGTATTTGGTTGCAAGATGCTCTTCGACAATACGCTTCTCTTCAGCATACAAATAATCGCTCTTTCGGAAGCCTTCGCTTTCAGTGAAAAAATGGTCTATTTTATTATCAGGACGGGCTGAATATGATGAAACAGTAGAAAAGTGAATGAGCTTTTTGACTGATGGAGTTGTGAAAGCAAAATCAAATACTCGATCTGAACCTTCGACATTCCAACGCCACTGTTTATCTTTTTCACCATACATTTCACGAATCTGCCAAGCAGTGTGTATAACGATATCAGGATTGAAATCCGCAATGTCTTTTTGCCATGTAGTATCAGAAGTATTCCCCACAATGAATGTTACCTTTGCTTGCACTTCGGGCATATTCTTGATGAAATCCGGCATCGGCAACTTATCGAGAGCGATAATACGAATAACATCTGGTCGCTTTGCGAAAATATCAATAAGCATTGCGCCAACATATCCCGCTCCACCAGTGATGAAGAGTGTGAGCGCTTTGCGAGTTGGTTTCTCTGGAGCAATAATATCTGAAATTGAAAGTGCTGCTTCTGGAGATACGATGGTTGCGGCAGGAACAGGTGAAACTACTTTGTTTTTTGTTTTTTTTGCGGGCATATATATTGTAGGCTTATAATACTAACACTACATGCCAACTCGAGACAATAATGTTTTGATTGTTCGAAGGACAATTCGCAAATCAAGCATGATTGAACGGTTCTTAATATAGAAAAGATCATATGAAAGACGAATCTTCGTCTCCTCTACAGATTGTGGAGGCTTTTCTTGATTTACTTGAGCCCAACCAGTAATACCAGGCTTCACGAATGTCCGAGTTGCATAGTACGGAATCTCCTTCTCGAGCTTTTCACCAAGATCACGAAGATCCGGTCGAGGGCCGATAAGTGAAATAGCACCTTTGAATATGGTCCATGCTTGTGGCAATTCATCAATGCGAGTTTTGCGAAGAAATCTGCCCACTGTTGTCACCCGAGGATCCCCTTCAGTCAACCATATTCCACCATCATCCACAGTCATACTGCGATACTTAGGAATAGTGATGAGTGTGCCATTTCGACCGACACGACTCTGGTATATGAATAGTGGACCTTTGTTGCCAAAAAAGTTAAGAATCCATACGAATGGAAGGAAAACAAGTGCAGCAATACCGACAATAGTTGCGAGAATAATATCGAGTACTCGCTTCACAACGTCATATGCTCGATTTGAATTTGGAGAGATATGCTCAAGTACCCATTCATAGGTGATACATGAAAGCGGTATTCGATCAAAAATTTCTTCATAGAATGAGTGAATATCAATGAAACGAACTCCAACAAATAAATTGTGATACAGTTCTGGCAAAAGTGGTGCAATTTTTGGGTGATGTAGATCGAGAAGTACAAAAGCAATCTTATTCGTAGTGATCTTTTCGGATAACATACGTTGTACGTCGGCATGCGCTATCGTATCAAGATCGAGAGAGACGGTAGATTCGAGTGAAGAACGTGAACCTGTATTCATTTCATGAACAAGCTCAGTGAATTCAGAACCACTACCAATAACAAGCGCACGCTGTTTGCGTCGCATTTTTAATAATGGGAAAACCGAAAGTCTCCATGCAATAAGTAGGAAACTTGCGATAAGGAGGTATATGAGAAGATTGACCTTTGGTGTAACAGAAAAGGCTGGGATGAAATAAAAGATTGCTATTGCCATTACCGCATTCACAGCTTGTGATTTCAAAATAATCCCCGGAAGAACGCTGCGAACAATTACCGTATAGTGACGTCCGTAAAGTCCCGCAGCATAAAAAGTAACAATAGAAAGTATGAATATCGCTGAGAATGGCACGAGGTGAGATTGCCAGAGACCTGACGCTGGTAATTCATGATACCGAGCAATAAGCGTGAGCCAGAGCGACAAAACAAGGATGATGAGATCGCCCAGACCAAGGAATAGGGGCTCTTTTTTGTTTACGATAGCCATTGTATACTCAATATACAGCAGAACTCCCCTTGTGGGCAAGATACCAATATTCATGAAAACAAAGATTCTCTACATCATTACGAAGTCCAATTGGGGTGGCGCTCAACGATATGTTTATGATTTGGCCACTTCTCTTTCAAAAGATCTCTATGATGTCGAGGTTGTTGTTGGTGGAAATGGCCCTCTTGCTGATAAGCTCACTGCAGCTGGTATCACCGTTACATCTCTACCAACCCTTGGCCGTGATTTGAAAGTAAAAGACGATTGGAAAGCCTTCTGTGACCTTATTCGTATTTTCAGACAAAAGCGTCCGACAATTATCCATCTCAATAGTTCCAAAATTGGCATTATTGGATCTATCGCAGGACGAATTACCCGTGTACCTCAAATCGTCTTCACCGCGCACGGTTGGGCATTCAATGAGAATCGCAGCTTTGCTTCGAAGCTCGTATTGAAAGTCCTCTACTGGCAAACAATGATGTTTTCTCATGTGACAATTGCTGTTTCTGAATATATGAAAAAATCTGTGATGAATTGGCCATTCATGAATAGTCGCATCACAGTTATTTATAATGGAATTCGTGTCGCGCCACTTATTTCAAAAGCGAATGCGCGACACGAGCTCACTCGCACCAACGCTGCTCTTGCAACAACAATTGCAAATATTCCTGCAAACAAAATCTTTTGGATTGGTACTGTTGCCGAACTTCACCCAATAAAAGGCCATGACGTTGCACTTCGGGCTATCAAACAACTTGTAGCGAACGATTCTAAGATTTCAAAATCTGGCAAACACATCATATACACCATACTTGGCGATGGTGAAGAACGAGAACGGCTCGCCAGCTTGGTAAATGATCTCGGTCTTTCACAACACGTATTCTTCCTTGGTCGCACCGAGAATGCTTGGCAATACATGAAGGCTTTTGATTTATTCCTTCTTGCTTCTCGTTCTGAAGCTCTTGCATATGTTCTTCTCGAAGCAGGTCTTGCAACTATCCCTTGCGTTGCGACAGCAGTTGGAGGTATTCCTGAAATTATCGATGATATGAAATCCGGCGTTCTCATTCAACCAGAAAAGCCGAGTGAAATTGCATACGCTATTGATTTCCTCGCTACACATGAACATGTACGCCGAGAGTACGCTACTGCCCTTCACAAAAAAGCGCTCGAACAATTTAACTTTGAAATATCTACACAGAAGACATTCGAGCTCTACAATCGTTTCAAATAATAGCCCTAGTAATAAGGGTATTTTGGGAATTTCAATTAATTAAGCTGGACCAATAAATTCGTTCTTTGATACATCCTTGTGAGCTACTCGCGAATATCTTCGCATTCCCATAAGTATACCGAGGCCTGCAAACTCAGTAACAAGATGTGTTCCACCATAACTCAAAAAAGGTAGTGTTGTTCCTGTAACTGGTAAGAGCTGAATATTCATACCAACATTAATTGCAATGTGCACAATGAAAAATATTGCCATACCCGCTCCAAATAATATTTCAAAATTTGTTGCTCCTGTCATTGCCGACAATATAATTCGCCACACAATAATAGTGAAAAATAGAAATAATATAAGCACACCTACGAAGCCCCACTCTTCAGCGAATGCAGCGAATACAAAGTCTGTTTGATACTCAGGAAGGAATTTGAGGCGTGATTGTGTTCCGTAACCTACACCCTTACCCAAGAATTCCCCTGAACCTACAGCAATTGTAGATTGATATGCGTTATACCCTGTACCGTGAATATCTGCGAGAGGATAAATGAAGTTAACAATGCGGTTTTTTTGATATTCTTTGAAGCCAAATGTCCAAAGAGCTCCGAATACAAGAAGTCCTGCAATACCCATAAGTAGCAAGTGCTTTTTTGATATTCCTGATACCAAAACCATACCAAACCAAAGAAGAAAAATAATAATTGCTGATCCGAAATCGGGATGAATGATAATCAGCATGAATACCGCGAATGCGTATATTCCAGATACGAGAATGTGTCTGATATTGGCGATTTCAATATGGCGTCGTGAAAAATATTTTGAAAGGATAATGATCAAAGCCAGCTTAATTGGATCAGAAGGTTCAACTGAGAAGAGGCCGAATGAAAACCACGATTGAGCACCTTTTGCCACAGTTCCGACTGCAAAAAGCGTGACGAGTGTCGCACAAGAACCAACAAAAAGTGCCACAGAAACCCACGTTTTTCTAAGAAAACGGAAATCAATATGGCTTAGAATAAAAAAGACGGTGAAAGCAACACCAATCCACACAAGTTGTCTAGTAAAAAAGTTACCAGAATCTGTGAATGAATTCATAGTAATCAATCCAACAAGAAGTGGCGGCCATGTTGAAAAAAACAGAATCCAATCAATTCCTACGCGCGAAACATCGCGCTCCACCGTACGTGGTGGAAAAAATTTTGATACAAGATAATTCATATGCGAAGCTTCTAAAGATCAATAACAGGCGGAACAAGTGGTAACACCTCTATTGTGGTCACCTTACCCTCTCGTGAAACTGGCCA
>JBEBAU010000037.1:0-4558 GCA_041158765.1 Candidatus Parcubacteria bacterium
CAATTGCGCGACAGCAAATTTCATGTAGTATTATCTTCGAGCCGCTCTTTTAGGGTTCATTCACAGTCTCACAAAACTAACGTTAGTCAACCAAAAACCAAATACGGAGGATATAATGGCAAAGACATTTCTCAATACCGCAGATCAAGTAAAACCGTTTTATCGTGAACAGGATGGTGATCCGCAGGCTGTTTCTGTCGAGGATTTCCTTGGCAAAATCGCTCGCTTTCCCAAAAAGATGCAGCACACCATTACGCTGAAAGTCACCGGCCTCGCTGAACTTACAGCGCATGTTGGGAAAGGTCAGCGGGTCTTTGTTCCGCCAGACCACAATATTTCACACCTGATCGTGTTTCGTTCTCAGGCACAGGCCTGATACAGCTCAAATCGCCACGCAGCTAGCGTCGCGATTTTTATTTTTGGATGACCTCTATTTTCACTCACACATTCAGCCTCGTATGTTAATTCGTATCTCGTATCGTAAGCGTGAAGAAAAGCGCGCAGAGGACAATACATGCAAGTACAATGAAAAGCCCGCTGAATGATGTATAGAAGAGACCGATACCAGTAACTGCTGGAGCAACAATCCATCCTAATGGACGAGTTGCGCGGAATACACCAAGAATATTTGATTCTTGCTGAGAGACTTTTTTGAAAAAATATGTTTCAACCATAACTTCAGCAATACTTGCACCGACACGTGTCATGAAAAGAATACCTGCCCAAACAAGAATGTTGGTTGAATGAATGAAATACATAGAGCAGGTTGCTCCTGCGGTGATAATGAAACCAAGTGTCATGAGCTCCTTTTCACCCCATTTTTTGTCAGCAATTTTGCCTGCAGGTAATTGGAATAGTACGAACGGCAATAGCATAATCGTAAGAACAACTCCGATGTCTTGCCAACTAAGTCCAATAACCGTATGGAGATAGACTGGTGTATATATGACCATCCAACCATAAAACGCTTGCAGAATAATATTTGCAGTAAAAACTTTTGCAAGATCACTATTTTTCAAAACATGTCGTATGCTACGAAGAATGGTGGCATGTGGATATTTTGGATCATGAAAGGTTGTGAAGTTTTTGAATACCGCATAATAGAGGATGAAAAGAAGCCCAAAAGCAGCCATGTATACACGCTGATAGTGATTGCCATCAACAAGTGCTCCACCAAGAAGCGGCGCAATTATCCATGCTACGTTCGTAATGGTGAGATATAGACCACGGATACTGCCAACATGTTGCACGTCAGAATATGCTTCAATGAAGATATCCATATTGAAACCAATCATTGCGACAATTGCGGTTTGAATTATGAAATACGTAGCAAGTGCCTGAAATGAATCTGTCGTCATGATGCCGTAACAGAGGAATATTTGTAGCACAATAAGCCACAGCGTCGTACGTTTGTTACCAAAACGCGTGAGCAACTTATTCATCGTCAAAAAGCCGATCAAAGTAGCGACAGATCCTGCAGTATAAATCAATCCGACATTGCTTTCATTAGTGAATTGCCCAAGAAAACTCGATGCAATATACATCGGAAGACAGAGATGTAGTGTATACACGAAACCAATCATGAGAATCGTGTAGAGAATATTAGGATGTAGGCGAATGTGCGAATAGTGACGCATGACGTGTGTATTTGTCAGCAATTATAGCATGTACTGTGTGTGTTTTATATCTTCCGTTATATTGTGAGAAGCACAGGGATAACGATTGGACGCTTCGCAGTCTTCTGGAGAAGGTATTTGCCAACATTGTCAGTAACAAGGTCTTTCATTGCATCAATATCAACAGGGTCAGTTCCACGAGTTGCATCGTCAATGGTGTTCTTAATTACAATACGTGCACCATGGAGAAGTTCTTGTGATTCACGGAGGTATACGAATCCTCGAGAGATAATATCAGGAGACTTTTTGAGCTTACCAGTTTGTGCATTGAGTACTGCAAATACGATGAAGATACCGTCTTGTGCAAGCATTTGGCGATCTCGAATAACAACATCCTGAATATCTCCAACTGAGAAACCATCAACCATAACGATACCGCTCGGAGCCTTTTCTTTGAGCTTGCTAATCTTCACATCGGCAGGGTTTGCGCTATCGAGGCCTCGAATTTCAACAATTGAGCCGTTGTCTGGAATAATAATGTCGTTCTCAGTAAGACCGTTTGCTTCTTTTGCAATTTCACCATGCACACGAAGCATGTAGTGATAGCCGTGAACAGGCATGAAAAACTTCGGATGAATCTTCTTGTGGATCCACGCTGTTTCATCACGATTTGCATGACCTGATGAGTGAACATCGGCAATACGATAGTGAATGATATGTGCTCCTTGTCGTGAAAGATTGTCCTTCAACTTCTGAACTGGGCGTTCATTACCTGGAATAACTGATGATGAAAGGAGAATCGTATCGCGAGGATTGATCTTGATGTACTTATGTGTCTTATTCGACATACGCATCATTGCAGCGAATTCATCACCTTGAGCACCTGTTGCAAGGATAACAACACGTTCTGGTGGATAACGCTCGATATCTTCGACAGGGATCAACGTATCCTTCTTGGTTTTCAAAAGTCCGAGGTGGAGACAAATTTCGATGTTGCTTTTCATTGAGCGACCCTCAATCACGACTTTTTTGCCGTACTTTTCTGAGAATTCAACAATCTTAATCATTCGCTCGAGAAGTGAAGCGAAGGTTGCGATGATAAGACGACCTTTTACATCACGAATGATAGCCTCAATGTTTTTGTGAACGAGCTTTTCGGGCATTGAAAATCCTGGATTCTCAACGTTCGTAGAGTCCGCCATGAGCATGAGAACCTTTTCATTCTTGAACTTCTTATCGTATTCATCTGTTTCCTCGGGTGTTGGAACACCATCAACGTGATCAAGTTTCAAGTCACCGGTGTGCACAATAGATCCGTGTGGGGTTTGAATAATAACTCCCATAGCATCTGGAATGGTGTGTGTTACTGCGAAGAATTTCACACGGAGTTTGCCGAGAGTGATTGACTCGTCTTTTTCAACAAGCTTCACATCAAGTGGAGGCATTGCAGGGAATTCCTCTTGGCGCTTCTTCACAAGGAGAGATGTGAGGAGTCGGGTATAGAGTGGTGGATTACCGATACGTGGCATAACATAGGGAATACCACCGATATGGTCGAGGTGACCGTGTGTGATGATAACTGCACGAACTTTGTTCTTGCGCTCCTCGAGATATTTGGTGTTTGGAAGGATATAGTCAATACCTGGGGTGTTTTCATCCTTGAATTGAAAACCAATATCAATGACGATAATATCATCGCCATATTCAACCATGGTCATGTTCTTGCCGATCTCTTCAACACCTCCAAGTGGAATGATGCGAATAGTATCTGGTGCAAGTGGAGGAATAACATCCTCAACCTTCTTGTGAACCTGAGTCTCTTCTGGTCGTGGTCGGAAAGATCCCGCACCTCGTGGTCCACGATCTCGTCCACCTCTCCCAGCTGATCCAGATCGTCCTCCTCCTCGGTGATTACCACCATGTGCACCTCGTGGTCCTCCTGTTCCGGGTCGGCCTCCGTGGTTACTTCGAGTATATGGTCGAGCTGGTGCGTGTGTAGCAGGTGTTGTGGGTGTCGAGGGTGTCGATGCTTGTGTTGTTACTGGTTTATTTTCTGGGTTCATATAATTTCTGTTATGGTGTTTTTGTAAGTATTGTTATTTGTTTTTTGCGAAGAATTTCCAAACGCTATCTGTATTGACGTACCACTTCTCAACCTCACTCCATCTGTCCCAAGCGGTATTAATCTCACTGAGATTCAAGCCTTTGATTTTTTCGGGCACGATATATATGAAATTTGGGGAGTAGAGGAAGACGGCTGGAGCATCATCTTTGATAATAGATTCAAATGCCGCGTACTTCTGGAGACGAACACTCTCATCAGAGCTTTTGCGTGCGTCTTCGAGGAGTTTGTCTGCTTTGCTGTTCACGTACATTGAAAGATTGAGACCTGGTGCATTGCGTTGAGATGAATGCCAAAAAGCGTAGAGATCAATATCCTTACCAATCACTTCACCAAAAAGCACCGCATCATATTTGCGATTTCGGATAACGTCTTGCGTAAGATCACCTGGTTCAAAAACCTGAATAGTTACATGTGCGCCGATCTTCTCCCATTCATGTTTTACAAATTCAGCGGTTTGTTTGAGGTCAGGGGAGTCAGCAGTTGCAATTGAAAATGCAAGCGTCTGTCCAACGACAGCTGGTCGAGCTGGAGTTGCTGGTGAGCCCTTTGTTGCAGCTTTTGCTGCGGTTGCGGCACGAGCGACTTTTTCGTATATACCATCAGGGTTGAGGGTCCAGCCGGCTTTTTCAAGCATTGCTCGAGCAGCCTCTTTTGATGAAGTTGCGCTTTCTGATTTTGTTTTTGTATCGAGGCCCTCAAGTACGCCAAATGGGATTGGGCTATCAATAGCGACTCCGTATCCGTCGAGTACATCATGTACAAGAAGATCTTTGTCTATGCTTTTTGAAAGGGCTAGGCGAACTTCTTTGTTTGTAAA
>JBEBAU010000038.1:0-9313 GCA_041158765.1 Candidatus Parcubacteria bacterium
TTACTTGTGCTGGATCAGGATTGAGTGGTCAATATAACAAAGGTCAAGCCCGATCATATACTGATAACGGTAATGGAACCGTGAGTGACAATTCAACTGGTCTTATGTGGCAGAAGTGTCAAGTTGGAAAAAGCGATTCTAATTGTTCTACGGGGATTCCGACAACCGTATCACTTGCTACCGCAACAAGCACATGCGAATCACTTAGCCTTGGTGGATACAGCGACTGGCGTGTTCCAAACCGGTTTGAATTGGAGACACTTTTGACTCTTGAAAATGAAAACCCAAGTATTAACCGTACATATTTTCCTAACACATCTAGCGCCGCAGGTTGGTTGCATATGACTTCGTCTGTATATGCTTTTGATCCAAGTAAGGTTTGGGCGGTAAACTTTAGTAATGGCACTGTTTCCGGTGAAACTAGAAACTCAGCAGTCTATTGTCTTCGTTGTGTTCGAGGACAGTAGTCACATAAGGTATCTATTTTTCCTTAATACTTACAATACTCAGCATGAATGCTGATGATATTGTTTGTATTCCTATGACTAATAGGGTGAGGGCAACAATAGAATTTTTGATTTCGTGAAGAGGGCCAAAACCCGAATCTATCCACTTATAAAAAATAGAGCCATAAATTAGTAAGCCAAATATAAAAAGTATTGAGCCAACCAGACAGGTGCGTTCCAGAGTGATATGTTGAAAAAGTGATTCAAATGTTTTGTTTCTTTCATTCATGTGAATAATTGCATATGTTTTTGCAAAAAGTGCAAAAAAGATTAGTTGATAGCCAGCAATCATACATCCGGAAGACAAGAACATTGGATGAAAATAAAAAGTAAGATTTAGGAACGATGGATTACTGATATATAGTAGAATCATTGAGATTAGACCAATAATAAAAAGAGATATCCCGGGTACCAAAAAAATAATGAGCGGTGAATAGAGGAGGATAAACCGCATATGTCTCCAGCCGTCTCGAAATGAATGCAGTTTTGAGACACCAATTCTATTTGTGTAGGTTATCGGGATCTCTGATATTGATAGGTTAGCATGGGCGGCTCTGACAATCATTTCAGAAGCAAATTCCATACCGCCTGTCACGAGACTAAGCTTCTTGAAGCTAGTTAATCGTATTGCTCGCGCGCCACAATGTATGTCTTTGATACTTACATCAAAAAATAGTCGCACCATACCTGATAGCAGGGGATTACCGATATATCGATGATGCCACGGCATTGAACCCAAAGTATTCCCAGTGAAACGATTACCAACAACAAGATCGAATCCCTCGTCTAGTTTTTTGATAAATCGCGGAATATCACCAAAATCATATGTACCATCAAGGTCAGCCATAAATACATATTTCCCTTGGGCAATTGAAAATCCTTTTTGGTATGCAGATCCGTATCCGCGCTTTTTTTCTTGTGTTAGGACAAGTGGAAATGTGGGATTAGCTCTCGCATACTCCTGAATCACCGTCGCGCTGGCATCTGTTGAATCATTGTCGACAATAATCACATTCATCGATAAGGTGCTACTTTCGATCACTTTTTTGATTTGATCGAGGCACCACGGTATGGCTTTTTCTTCGTTGAGACATGGTAAGACAATGTTTACATCGATTGTTTTGTTTTGTTGTATCATAGTATACTTTTGCTATGTTTCATCTCGTTCTCGGCATAACGCTCCTGTTTGCACCATTTTTGGCAGTTTTTTTCTATAGAAATATTGGAGAGGGCTTATTCAAAATTGGCCTCTATACAGCAGCCTTCCATCTGGTCGTTTCGATTATAACACAGGGGTTTCATGTTTTTAATTATCCAGTTGTTATTTTCCTCCATACTGTTTTTTCTGTGTTACTACTATATATATCGTATATTTCTCGAGAAGTACCCACCATATCAGAGACAGGAAAATCGGTTCTTGTCCTTTTAAAAAATAACTCGCTATTTTTTTTAGCTCTGATTGTGATGCTCGCCCAGCTTTGTTTTGTTCATTATTCATATACGGGAACCGTTCAAACAATTCGAGGGCAGATTCAGATTTCCAATAGCAACTACCCATATCCGCTTGTTTCAGATGAATGGGTCACCGCCTCGCTCGCTCGTTATGCGATTACACAGAATGCATTGCCATTAGTGAATCCGCTCAATCATAATCAGTATTTTCCAAATATTCTTTTTACATTTTCTTCTGTTGTGGCAGAGTTGTTCTTGATAACAGGACTCAATCCCTTTATTCATTACTCGTTACTTTCAATTGTTTTTGCAATAATCCTATGCCTCTCTGTGTATGCTCTTTTGAGGAAGTACGAGGTCTCAAGTGGTGTGTCTACTGCTGTTGTATTGTTTGTGCCGTATATTGCTAATAGTGGTAATCTTCCCGCATTGTGGGCATTTTTACCTGTCACAGCTGGAGTCATTTTATTTTTTTGGCAACTTATCTCTCAAAAGTCTGGATCCTATGTGCACGCATCATTTTATATGTTTCTCGGGATAATTGCGTATCCTCCAATTTTCGTTTTTTCTTTTGTCGCCTTGTTAATCGGTCTCATGTCTTTTTATAGAAATACGCAATATCACTTTTGGAAGTGTGTATTGCTGTCGGTAAGTCTATCAATTGGTGCTGCTGTGACTTTATATTATTTTGTTCTGGCACCTTCGGGTATCAAGGTCTGGCATATTTTCAGTACATATATTATTCGTCCCAATCCCGATGGAGGTATCGTATCTTATGCCGTCCGGGATGTTCTTCCTTGGTTGATTATTCCACTTGCGATCGTCGGTGTATGTCTTGGGGTCAAAAGACGATGGTATGAAATTATCGCAGTTGCTTGTGTAGGTTCCTTGTACTGGGTGACGTATGCGTTTATTAACAGCGTTTTTATTATTGAAAACCCAAGAGTTGTTTTTATTACCTCATTATTTTTCATCGTACTGGCTGGTATTGGTCTAGAATATTTTTGCAAGAAATTTGGACAGCACTTTGCTCATCACCGAGTGTTATATCAACACATATATATTGGTATCGGCTTTGTCGCAATTATTGGTTCATTACTTCTTCTGCCGGGGTACACTTCTCGTAATATGTCTAACAGTCTTGTTCTTAATATGGTTGATGAGGTTGGAAATAAACAAAGAATTGTTCCAACGGTTGCGGTAAATAGATACCTTGTTGCAGATGATATGAGGCTTTTTGGCGGTTTACACGGACAAACATTCATTGCTCCTCCTTGGAAGGGTTTAGTTTTGACAGCAATTACAGATAATGTTGCTTTGGAAACCAAGGCGGCAACCATTACAAATAATTTCTTGTCATATGCACAATTTATGTCGCTGGACTGTCCAAATAAGGTTGCAACAGCAGAAAGATACCAGATAGGGTATGTGTATTCAGATGAGTTCCTTTGTCAAAATTTTATTGAAATCGGGTTGAGTTCAGAGGGTTTGCATCTGTATAGATTCCAAGCACTTTAAGGAAACTCGTTAGCTACTATGCTCAAAATACGTTAGAATATGGATATGCGACGGAATTTACAGCTCTCTTTTGTTTTAAGTCTAGGGGTTATTTTTTTGTGTATCTTTGCTGTACAGATACGCTCAACTCATGCAGATGGGGTAACGTCGATCTCTACACTATCAGCAACTTCTGTTGCAACTACAACCGCTACTCTCCGAGGGAGTATTGATGCTATTGGCGCTAGTCCTTTGGCATCACGTGGTTTTGTCTACGGTTTGACTACTGCTTATGGGGCAACTACAACGGTTTCCGGCTCACTTGATGTTACTGGTACGTACGCGAGCACAACACCGGTTTTCATTTGCGGAACGACATATCACTATAAGGCTTTTGCAACTGACTCGGGTGGTACAACATACTATGGAGCAGATCAAACTCTTACGACAACGGCATGCCCAGTCAAATATCTTGGTTCGTGCCCAGCATCCCCAGATTTGTATACTACGATGGTTGATGATTTTACCTCACGTATTAATGGGATAACTGTTCCAGTTGATTATGCGAGTTCATCACGCTCCACTTCTTTTGTAAAAGGTGCAGCTTCGTGGGTTGGTCGTCCGGCGTCAACTACCACTAATACACCAGCACCGCTTGACCTAACAGGAACAGTAGGAACTATTACCATGATCAGTCCCCGTCACTATATCGGAGCTAATCACCTCGGAACAGATATTGGTTGGCAGACAACGTTCAGGGATGCACAGGGGAATACCTATACACGTACAGCGGTTGGAGCAATTGGTAATATCGGTCACGACATAGTTGTCGGTGTTTTTGATAGCGACCTACCAAGCAGTATCGCTTACTATCCAGTTTTTGATTATGGTCGAGCAACATCTACACTTACAACCCTAAAGGTGCCGGTAGTTGTACGCAATCAATTTAGTGAATATTTAATACGCAGAGCAACACTCTCTAGTACTCTATTGTCGTATACCGATTTTCCTCCTGATTCGATTTTTTATCCATATAGTTTGGAATACAATCCAACAACCGACACCATGGAAGCTCGTGCACACGTGGGTGATTCTGGTTCGCCACTATTCTATATATTCAATGGTCAATTAGTACTCGCTGCAGAACAGTACACTACATTGATAGGAACAAATGCCGGTTCATATCTTTCACAAATAGACGCTGCAATGACCCAACTCAATCGACAGTTCGGTGATATTGGAAATGGGTATCAAACCACACGTATTGATACCTCATGCTTCACATCCTATACCTTCAATCCGCCAACATTTACATCACAGCATTTGTATATTGATGAAGGATCAGCAAACGGAACAGAGGTAGGTACTGTTGCTATGGATTTGCACGGCACAGCAACATCATCAGTCGGATTACAATACAGTATTATTAACGGAAATATTAATAATATGTTTGCAATTGGCACAACTACAGGTGTGATTACGGTAAATAATTCAGATAGATTGTTGCACCATTTGCATTCTTCATACACCCTAAGTATACGGGCCACAAGTACAGTGCAGGAGATAACAGATTGGATAACAGGGTCATTACAAATCTCGGTGAATGATATTCCGAGTGTTGAAAGAAGTATTCAGTCAGTATCATCTAGTGCAGGAACATTTGCTTCAACTACTATGGGTGGTGACTACGCTGCTAGTCGTGGACAACAAAATCTCGCCTTTTCAAGTAATGGTTCTATAATAGCTGGTATCGATGATACATCATTACGTCTCAGAATATCACAAGATGGAGGTCTTACGTGGACCTCACATCTTTTGCCAGAAAGTTTTTATAGTTCAACTCCGGTGATTGCGATGCCAGATAATGGAAATACTCTTTTTACGGGATATAAATCGGATTTATATTCTTCTGTTGACCATGGAGAAACATGGACATTATCTAGCTTGGGTTCATTGAGTCTTTTGAGAGAGTGGGCAAGTATAGACACATCTACTTCTGGCGATGTTATCGCTGCTTTGATCCATGATATATTCGGTATCGAACATTTACATGTTTCTACTAATGGTGGTACGACATGGGCAGAGCGTACACCGCCAACTGCAGCAACCTCAACGTTGCTCTCTGTAAATTATTTGGATTCAAATCATACGTTATATGTAGTTGATCAGAGTCGTTTCATACATACGTCTTCTGATTACGGCGTTACATGGAGCACTATTGATACCGGTATTGTCGGAGGTGTTCTATCTTTCACGATTTCTAATGACGCTACACATATAGCTGTAACAAGTAATAGTTCAGACAATGCTGTGTATGTATCAAGGGATTATGGCGCAACATGGACTAATAGAACACCAGATGTTGATTGGGATACGTGGCGCTTCGAAGGGATTTCTTATTCTGCAGACGGGTCTAAATTAGTAATGACTGATATAAGCGCACAGTCATCTCAGGTTGAAAACGGAGGTGAAATCTATGTTTCATCTGATGATGGGGTGACGTGGTCAGTACTTAATTATCCATCTGGTACAGTATCAAGTGACACTTCGGCAACTTGGTCTAGTCCTTTATATTTGGGTTCTGGTGCAAAAATATATGTATTCTTAGACAAAACTCAATCTGATGTTATGTATACATACACATGGGCAACTCCAGTTGTGACTCCCTCTGGGGGAGGCGGTGGAGGTGGTGGCGGTTCATCTAGCGGAGGAGGAAGTGGTAGTAGAACGATTGTCGCGGTCCCGACATTGGCAACAACAACAAAAACCACACTAATCCCAACTCTCACTCCAACTCCCACTTTCAACATCGGAGCAACAGGTAAAGAAGTCACTGCCTTCCAAAACCTACTTGTTTCAAAAGGCTACTTGAATGCAAAGTATGTGACTGGCTACTATGGACCAATTACCCAAAAGGCTGCTGCTGCATATGCAAACTCAACAACAGGATTCAAGCGCACGTTATCTTTGGGAAATACGGGGGCAGATGTGAAAGCTCTTCAAGTTGCACTGAACAAGCTCGGATTCACTGTTTCAAAATCAGGTCCAGGATCACCAGGAAATGAAACAACGATGTATGGTCCCAATACTGCTCGTGCTGTTTCTCTCTTTCAGCAAGCATATTCTGCAGCAGTACTTACACCCACAGGTCTCAAGTATCCAACAGGTACATTCGGACCAGCAAGTATGAAGCAGATGCTTTTGATATTACAAAAATAGCTGATCGGCTATTTGATGTGACTACCGGCTACATATCCACTTGTCCAACAAAGCTGTAGGCTATAACCTCCAGAAGGGCGTTCGATATCAAGAACGTCACCCGTGATTGAGAGATTCGGGAAGAGGCGTGATTGCATGGTACGTGAATCAACCTCACGAATATCAAGACCGCCAGAAGCAATAACTGCTTTTTCAAAACCAAGAAGGCCTTTCACCGTGAGTGTGAAATGTTTGATGAGCTGAATCAGAGCAAGACGTTCTTCACGCGAGACAAGATTTACCTGTTTTTCGGGATCAATGCTACTACGTTCAATAATGATTGGTGTGAGTGTTGAGGGGAGAAGATCATCGAGAGCATTTTTGAATTTTTTATTGGAATGTTTCATGAAATTTTCTTGGAGCTTTTTGTTGAGAATTCCATAGTCACATGTAGGAAGTAAATCGAGTGAAAGGATAACTTCACCATCATCATTCTGATATACGAGTAGTTCGCGAAGCGCTGCGCTAATATTGAGAATAGAAGGGCCCGACATACCAACGTGAGTAAAAAGAATTTTGCTATGAGCAATACCTTGTGGGCCGGTGCGTTTCATTTCGTATTTTTTGATACCACCTTGCAGTACGGTGATTTTGATACCAGTCATTCCAAGTCCTGCGAGGCGCTTTATCCATGGTTCTTGTATGGTGATTGGCACGAGCGACGGGGTTGGCATAGTGACTGTGTGGCCGATTTTTTTGAGCCAGATGAAACCGTCTCCCGTAGAGCCGGTTTCTGGGCGTGAGGCGCCGCCAGTCGCGAGAATGAAATGTCGAGCAACAAGGATGGCGGCGCCTCGATCTCCTGGTTCTTTTTCAAGTTTCATTTTTTCAACAAGACGATCAAGCTGTGAAGGTCCACCTTTTGTTGGGCGGATTTTGATTGCGGTGATAGCTGAATTTTCTGGATTCGTAATGAAACCATCCACAGAAATATTCATGAGTGTTTCAACAGAACCACCAACATCACGGCCAGCAGTCTGAATATATCGAGTCATAACTTCCCAGACTGAGCGTGCTGAGTTTGAAACAGGGAATACGCGCTGTTCTTTTTCAATTTTGGTTTTCATTCCGCGAGATTCAAAGAAATGAATTGATTGTTGTACATCAAATTGTGAAAATGCTGAAAAAAGAAATTGGTCGGCAGAACCGAAACGTTTGAGCAATTCACGGTTGTCGAATGTGGCATTTGTTACATTGCAGCGACCACCACCAGTGATGAGAAGTTTTTTGCCAAGACCGTCGTTCTTTTCGACAAGAAGCACGCGCTTGCCGAGTTCAGCTGCTCGTCCCGCCGCCATCATTCCTGCAGGTCCACCACCAATCACAACTACGTCAAAAACGCTTGATCCAGATGGGGTCGATTGTTCCTGTGGGCTGTTTTTGGCTGCTTTTTCTTTCATATGAGCATCCTAGCATGTATTTGACGAAATTAGTAGGTTGTGCTACACTATTTACACGTTATATACAGGCCTCTCTGTGCACTCGCATGTTTTTGAGCTCTCTATATACGATTATTACAGTATAGAGAGTTTTCTCTTTTAATTGCGGTTTTTGCCGCTACATTCAGTTATTATGCCTCCTTCATCTTCACAACATTCAGCATCAAATTCATCAGCAGGTAATTCATCATCGGGTTCAAGTGGCTCACGTTTTTATCGTGGCGGTGGACGTGGTGGTTCTAGTTCACGTGGCGCTAGCTCTGGTTATACCGGTTCATCTCGTAGTGGTGGATACGGCAGCCGTTCAGGTGGTTCATCAGCTGGCTCATATCGTGGTGGAAGCTACGGCGGATCACGCGGTGGTTCTAGTTCACGTGGTGGTTTTGCTGGTCGTGGCGGCTTCGGTAGCCGAGGTGGTTCTCGAGGTGGAGGCAAGAGTGAACGAATCGACATCTCTCGTTTCATTCGCAAGGCTCCAGCTGCATCTGCAGTAACCGAAGAAATCCCAGCGTATGTTCCTGAACATAAGTTCAGCGACTTTGCTATTTCAGACCTCATCAAGGCTAATATCATCGCAAAGGGATATGTAACTCCAAGCCCAATTCAAGATCGCGCTATTCCACAAGTACTTCTCGGTCGTGACGTCGTAGGTATTGCAAATACCGGTACTGGTAAGACAGCAGCATTTCTTATTCCACTTATTGATAAAGTTCTCAAATTCCGTGCACTCGATCAAAAAGAAAATATTCTTATCGTTGTGCCAACTCGAGAACTCGCTATTCAGATTGAAGAAGAACTTGTGGCTTTTGTGAAAGGCATGGGAATTTATTCTATGGTTTGTGTCGGAGGTACATCTATTGTTCCTCAGCTCAAGCGACTTCGAAATCATCACAATTTCATTATTGGTACTCCAGGACGTCTCAAGGATCTTATTGAAAGAAAGGCCCTCAAGCTCGAATGGTTCCAGACTATCGTACTCGATGAAGCTGATCGAATGCTCGACATGGGATTCATTGGTGATATGAAATTCCTCGTTGCAGGAATGCCAAAGCCTCATCACACACTTTTCTTCTCAGCGACTATGTCATCTGAGATCGAGGTACTTGTGAAAGACTTCCTCATTGATCCTGTGAAGATTTCGGTGAAAACAGGGGATACTTC
>JBEBAU010000039.1:0-37156 GCA_041158765.1 Candidatus Parcubacteria bacterium
GAAAAAGTCCGCGCATCTCTTTCATAAAAAATCCTCGCATAGTACTATGTTGTTATACTAAACAATATTGTATATATGCATCAACAAACTTCACACCCAAGACAGGAGCGCACACTCGTTATTATTAAGCCAGACGGAGTTCAGCGTACACTAATTGGTGAAATCATTCGTCGCTACGAACAAACAGGACTTAAGCTCACTGCAATTAAGATGCTTATTCCGACGAATGATCTCATTGAGCATCATTACACTATTGATCCAGAGTGGTTCCGACTTGTTGGTGAAAAAACTATAAAAAGCGCTCATGCAAAAGGTCATACACCAATCTCCGAAGATGCTGTTGTTGCGGGCCGTATGATTCTTGATATTTTGAAAAAATACCTCACATCTGGTCCTGTTGTCGCTATGGTTTGGCAGGGAATGCATGCAGTTGAAATCGTACGCAAGGTTACGGGAGGAACCGAACCACTCACATCTATTATCGGCACAATACGAGGAGATTTTGTGATTGATTCATACAAGACTGCAAATGATGATAATCGTTCTGTACGTAACCTCGTACATGCATCTAGTTCTGTGTCTGATGCAGAGAGTGAAATCAAACACTGGTTCGAGCCACATGAAATTATGAAATACTCTCTTGCGCTAGAAAAAATTTTGTACGATGTCAATCTCGACGGAATAAAAGAATAGTTTCGTATTATATTTTTTGCTTGCGGATCACAACTGCGAGCGTATAATTACAGCAGGTTACGGAAGTATAAAATCTATACCACATATTTTGGGAGGCCAACGAACTTCGGTTCACATTATGTTGCACCTTGGTGCTAACATTGCGGTCACCCACCTAGCGCGTCTAGGTATGTATACTTCAGTAACCAATCAAGTACACCTGTTTACAGGTGTTTTTGATTGGTGATTCACGCGAGAGACTTTGAGCATGATATAATTAACGATATGGCTGTACAAAAATACATTCCCGCATTACTTACGCTGGTTGCTGTGGCTGTTTTTCATAATTTTGGAGCGTATTTGCGTCTCTATTTTGTTTTTCCTTGGTATGACATACCAATGCATTTCCTCGGGGGATTGTGGGTAGGACTTACTGCTGTGTGGGCTCTCGAAGTATTTTTTGGTAAGTATACGCATTCATTCTTGAGATCACTTGTATGGGTACTGTCTGCTGTCTTGTGCTTTGCTGTTGTGTGGGAAATGTTTGAATTTTTTGGAGGAATCAATAATGCATATACAGTTACTGCTATGGGTCTCACTTTTTGGGCTGATTCAATAAAAGATATTTGTATGGGGCTTCTCGGTGGAATTCTCGCTTTTATTCCATATTACATTCGTACGCGTCGCACAGCACGAATTAGTAATTCAATTCAATTATGAAAGTAACTTTTGCAAGTGGAGTGGATACAGTTACAGGAGCAAATTTTTTGCTTGAAATTGGTAGGAAGCCAGCAACGAAGGGTGGCGTAGGTGAAGAATCTTGGCGAGTATTGATTGATTGCGGAATGGTTCAAGGAGAACAGACTGCAATGAAAGAAAATCACGAGCCTTTCATATATGATGCCAAGACTGTAGATATGCTTTTTGTGACACACGCTCATCTTGATCATGTAGGTAGAATCCCGAAGCTTGTGAAGGATGGTTTCAGTGGAGTTATTTATTCAACACTTGAAACAATGGAGCTCGGTAAGCTCATCATGGAGGATGCAGTTACTCTTATCGACAAAGAAGCTCGCCAAGAGGGGATCTTGCCCCTGTACGGTATCGCAGATGTTGAAGCAGCATTACGTCTCTGGAAAACTATTCCATATCATGTAGAGACACCAATTGAAGGAGGACACTCAGCAGGTGGCTTCTCTGTGTATTTGCGTGATGCAGGACATATTCTTGGTTCAACTATGTATCGTTTCAGTGTGAAAGAAGAAATACACGATAAAAAAGGCATTTCGAAGATTGTTGAAAAAAACATTGTATTCACCGGTGATCTCGGTAACACTCCAACACCAATCCTTCGAGATACAGAATCTATTGAGGGTGCGGAATATGTAGTTATGGAAAGTGTATATGGTGATAGAAATCACGAGCCCAAAGACCAGCGTCGAGCGCAATTACAGCGGGTGATTAAGGATACTATTTTGCGTGGAGGAACGCTTATTATCCCGGCTTTTTCTGTGGAGCGAACACAAGTGCTTCTGTATGAATTGAATGCACTTGTTGAGGCGAAGGTAATACCATCAATACCGATTTTTGTTGATTCACCACTAGCAATCAAGGTCACTGATATTTACAAAGCAAGCAAGTCACTGTTCAATCCAGCAGCTCAAGCACAGATCGCACGTGGTGATGATATTTTCAGTTTTCCAAACCTCATGTACACAATGACCGGGGAAGAGTCACGTAGTATTGATCATGCACGAGCGCCCAAGATTATTCTCGCAGGTTCCGGTATGTCTATGGGAGGTCGAGTTACGCATCATGAAGCAATATATCTCCCTGATCCGAAGAATACGATTTTGCTCGTTGGTTTCCAGCCGATAGGCACGCTTGGACGACGAATTCTTGATGGTCTCCGTGAAGTGAACATTAATGGTGTCAAAACCCCTGTTAATGCCCGCATTGAGAGTATCATGGGGTATTCAGCACACAAAGACTCTGATAGTCTCGTAGAATTTGTGAGAACAGCGCAGTCGACAATTAAGCGCGTATTTGTTGT
Source organism: Candidatus Parcubacteria bacterium (assembly GCA_041158765.1). Taxonomy (GTDB): domain Bacteria; phylum Patescibacteriota; class Minisyncoccia; order Phycocordibacterales; family PALSA-1337; genus JAQBRD01. The sequence continues at coordinate 2,726 of JBEBAU010000039.1, forward strand.
AATGGGAGAGCCGAAAACAGCAGCATTTCTTGCACAGCGACTTCATCATGATCTCGGCCTCGATGCAGTGCATCCTACTGGTCGAGTGACGTATGAAATTTGATTTATGATTTATTCTTGTTTCACAAAAAAAAGCATATACACCATTTTATTTTTGAGTGTTTTTTTCTGTGCCTATTTCATTTTCACTAATGACAAAATAGCTCTTGGTGCAGCAAGTGATCCTTGTTCTGATAGCACAGGATATCTTACAGGTGAAAGTACTGCACAACGACAGGCACGCCTCACAGAATCTCTCGCTTTGTGTACACAAGAGCAAGAAGAAGCACAAAACACTCTTGCGCAAGCACAATCTCAATCAGCTTCACTCCAGAAGGACATTGCCGTGCTTAATGCAAAAATAAAAGTAGCACAGCTCAATATCCAAGCAAAAAATTTGCTTATTGCTACTCTCGCAAAAGACATTACTACAAAAGAGGCGAAGATTTCGAGTCTCGAAGAGCGAATTGAAGATGGCCGACAGTCACTCGCTCAAATTATGCGTAGAACTCAAGAAATAGACGATTATACATTGCCGGAGATTTTACTTTCACAAAAAACTTTGACTGGAGCACTCGCAGATATTGATTCATTCGCATCAATTCAACAGTCACTCGCAGCAACGTTCGCGCAGATTCGAGGTGTGAAATCTCAAACAGAATCAGAACGTAATGCTCTTGATAAGAAAAAAGATCAGGAGACTGATGCAAAACTTATTATTGAAAAGGACAAAGCAAGTGTCCAAAAAGCGCAGGTAGATCGTCAAAATTTGCTCGCAGTAAGTAAGAATACAGAGAAGACGTATGCACAGATTCTTGCTGAAAAGCAGGTGAAAGCAGCCCAAATTCGTGCCGCATTGTTCCCATTGGCAGGAGGTGGAGCGCCAATTCCTTTTGCTGATGCACTGTCATATGCCAATGTTGCTGCGAAGGCTACCGGTATTCGTCCCGCATTCCTTCTTGCTGTCTTTCAACAAGAATCAGGAAAAGACAGCGATGCAACCTTCGGAAAAAATGTGGGTTCATGTTATGTAACTGACTTCTCTACAGGAAATGGTATTGGTGCGAATACTGGCAGTCCTCAAATTCGTGTTATGAATCCAACACGTGATGTTCCGGTATTCCAGCGGCTCGCAACAAAGCTCAAATTTGAACCATCTTCTACTCGAGTTTCGTGTTGGCAGGCCGCATATGATAGCAAGGGTGCACCAAGTGGTTGGGGAGGTGCTATGGGTCCTGCGCAGTTTATTCCATCAACGTGGGTGCTCTTCGAAGATCGTGTTGCAGCAGCTGTTGGTAAGAGTGTAGTAAATCCATGGAATCCAATGGATGCATTCATGGCAGCCGCTACATATCTCACTGATCTTGGAGCGTATGCAGTAAGCCCAAGTGGGGAACTCAATGCTGCTTGTAAGTACTATTCTGGTAGCTCATGTACCAAAAGCGCACGAGTCAAATCATATGGTACGAGCGTAATGTCAAAAGCGAATACGATTCAGACAACAATGATTGATCCTTTGCAGGGTGTTTAGGTGTATATATGAAAAAAGCACCAAAATATCTTGTCGGTATTGATGAAGTTGGAAGAGGGCCACTCGCTGGACCTGTTGCAGTCGGAGCTTGTATATTCCTTGTTGATCCGAAGTCTGCAATTTTCAAAAAGCATTTTGCTGGTGTGCGAGAATCGAAGCAATTATCTGAAATTCGTCGCGAAGAATGGTTTGCAAAAATTCTTGCAGCACGAGATATTGGTCTTATTGAATATGCAGTGACATTTGTTAGCGAACGTACTATTGATACTCGCGGACTTTCATATGCAATTCGCCATGCTCTCGAGCGATCACTTCGCACAGTTGTGAAGGGTATTGTCGATATGAACGACGTCGAAGTGCGTCTCGACGGGGGATTGCGAGCACCAGTAGATTTCATCCATCAAAAAACCATTATCAAAGGTGATGTGAAAGAGCCTTGCATAGCCCTCGCTTCTATCTGTGCCAAGGTTCTTCGTGATCGGCGAATGCGTACATATGCAAAAAAGTATCCACAATACGGTTTTGAGGTACATAAAGGCTATGGAACACGGGCACATTATGCCTCAATTAAGAAATTTGGCTTAACCCCGCTTCACCGACGTTCATTCTTGAAATCTCTGAAATCTTCCTCTATAAACCTTGCAAAAAAGCCGAATATGAGATAGTATGGTGAAACTATGGTTAACAGAATGCGAGCAACAAGAGCCCACCGAGATAATCGGCGCTCACACCACGCCCTCGAAGAGGCGCGTGTTTCAAAGGATAAGGACGGCGTAGTTCATCTTCGTCATCATGCTTCTCTTGATACAGGAATGTATCGAGGTCGTCAGGTACTCAAGATGAATAAGAAGGAAGTAGTAGCTGCAGAGAAGTCATCAAAAAAGTAATATAATTGGTTCTCGCGGTAGGTTCGCTCTTCAAAAAATATGGCAAATCGACATCTCTCACGATCAGTAGTACTCCAATCACTCTTCGAGTGGGATTTTCGAGGCTGTAAAAATACCGAAGCAAAAGAAATAGTCGCCCGTAACTCAGGAGAATACGCTCCTGGTATGGGCGACGTTTCTTTTATTGAGGAACTTATGATGAGCGTTCTCGCTAAGCAGGCTGATCTCGATAAGGTTATAGAGAAGGCTGCTCCAGATTGGCCAATTAACAAAATTTCAGTTGTAGATCGTAATATTCTCCGTCTCGGACTATTTGAGCTTCTTTTTGCTGATCGAGAACAAGTTCCAGCAAAAGTTGCTATCAATGAAGCTATTGAACTCGCCAAGACATTCGGTGGAGAGAATAGCGGCAAATTCATAAACGGTGTTCTTGGTTCAGTGTACAAAGAGCTCGGCGAGCCAGGTAAAGACGCAACACCCAAAAAAAAGAAGCGCATTGAAGATGTTCCATACGAAGAAATGCTCATCCAAAATCTCGGCGGAGCAGTAGTTTATGCAATTGATACTAAGGGTGAAAAGGGTAAGCCAGGTGAAATCTATTTTGGTTTTGTGCACGATATCTTCGGTCACTGGACTCTTTCAAAAGGCAAAATTCCTGAAGGCATAGAAGTACGCCAAGGTACTATTGATAAGGTGAAAGAAGAAATCGGCCTAGATATCGTCATCAAGGCTGACCTCGGACAAAACGAATACATCGCAAATGACCCTGAGAAGGGTAAGATCCGCAAACAAGTGCATTATTTCCTTGCAGAATCTCCTCTCGTTGATATGAAGCTTGCCGAGAAGCCGGGTCTTGATGATGCGAAGTGGTTTGATATGAGTGAAATTCTCGATCTCAATTTTTATAATGATATTCTCCCAATTGTCACGAAATCCATCATGATTCTCACTGGAGGACAAACCGACAGTATTGTTGAAGAAAAATAATATGGCTATTCCAGATTTCAAAAAATTCTCGAAGCAGATTGGCGTCGATTTCAACGACATTTCTTTGCTCCAAAAAGCCTGCACACATCGTTCATATCTTAATGAGCATAAGAGTGCTGATCTCGAGCACAATGAACGTCTCGAATTCCTCGGAGATGCAGTTCTCGAACTTGTTGTTACAAGCTATTTGTATCGTCGTTTTGTGGGCAAAGACGAGGGGGCGCTCACTGCATATCGTTCAGCATTGGTGAATACGACGAGTCTTTCACGTGCAGGAGCATTGCTCAAGATCAACGATTATTTACTCCTTTCAAAAGGCGAAGCCAAGGACACGGGCCGTGCTCGCTCTATCATTCTTGCAGATAGCTTCGAAGCGCTTATCGGTGCGATTTATCTCGATCAAGGATATGACACCGCTGCGAATTTCATATCAAAAAATCTTCTCGAAGTAATTGATATTGATGAGATTATTGAAAAGAAACTATGGCTCGATGCGAAGAGTCGTTTCCAAGAGCGTGCTCAAGAAAAGACCGGTATAACTCCATCATACAAGACCATGAAAGAAGCTGGTCCAGATCATAATAAGATGTTTACACTTGGTGTCTTCATTGGGGTAGAGCAAATCGCTACAGGCTCAGGTATGTCAAAACAAGAGGCAGAACAAAAGGCTGCAGAGAAGGCGCTCGAGGTTAAAGGGTGGTAAAAATAATAGGCACATATATTTTGGACACGGATATTTTCTTGCTAAAAAATTCCTAGTGTTCGGATCGGCATCCTCACAATGTCCAAAATATATGTGCCTATTATTTTTTGTCCACAAGGCGTTGAATAATATTTTTGTGGTTTGGAAAAAAGTCTTCCATTTCAGCGATTTCTGATAGTTTAAATATGCGAATTTCTTCTCTCTCATCTCCAACTTTTTTGAGACCAGTCAATGATGCGAGATTTATTTTGAAAAAGGTCAGAGTATGACTTCCACGATCTTGTTCATCTACAACTTGTAGGTCGTCTTGGTCTATTTCTATTCCAAGTTCTTGATATATTTCTCGCACAGCACATTCTTCTGGTGTTTCAGCGCCTTCACTTCGACCACCAGGTAATTTCCAATAGCGAGGAATAGGTTTTTTTGGATCTCGTACCAGCGGGGTACCTTGAGGCGAGAGTATGAGTACAGCCACAGCATGAAGTGATTCTTCCATAACTCCATGCTAACAGTTGACGGATAACTGTCAAATTAACCTCAAAATACGCTATAATAGTAGCCATGTATCTCAAATCTCTGGAGATTTCTGGTTTCAAATCGTTCGCCAAGAAGGCGACGCTCAATTTTAATTCGCCAATTTCTGCAATTGTTGGACCGAATGGTTCCGGCAAATCTAACGTAGCCGAGTCTTTCAGATTTGTGCTTGGTGAACAATCTATCAAATCAATGCGAGGTAAGCGCGGGGAAGACCTCATCTTCAATGGAGGTGCCGGCCCTGGCTCTGCTGGTATTGCTGGTGCAGGAGGTGGAGCAGGGCGTGCAAATCGTGCGAGTGTGAAAGTCGTATTCGATAACACCCCACAAAGAGATAAGGGTGGTCAACGCGCACTCAATATTGATTTTGATGAAGTAACTATCGAACGTATCGTGCATCGAGATTCATCCAATGAATACTTGATCAATGGTAGTGCGGTGCGACTCAAGGATATTGCAGAGCTTCTCGCAGGAGCTCATATCGGTGCATCAGGACATCATATTATTTCACAAGGTGAAGCAGACCGAATTCTCAGTGCCAATATCCGTGAGCGACGTGAAATGGTTGAGGATGCGCTTGGTCTCAAGATTTATCAATACAAAAAAGACGAAAGTACTCGCAAACTCGAAAAGACCGAAGAAAATATGAAATCTGTCGAGTCACTTCGACGCGAGATCGCTCCACATCTTAAGTTTTTGAAAAAGCAGGTTGAAAAAGTCGAAAAGGTACAAGAAATGCGTGATTCTCTCCGTGCTTTGTATCGAGAATATTTCAAACGAGAAGATATCTATGTGAAAGAAGAGCGTACAGCAGTGGATAGTGAAAAGCATGCACCAACACACGAGCTCAAGACGCTTGATCATGAACTCGCTTCTGCAAAAGCTCGTCTCGCTGAGTCCAAGAATCGCGATGCAAAAAGCGATGAGCTTATTGCTATTGAAGGGAAGCTCGCAGGTATTCGGGCACACAAAGATGCTTTGAGTCGTGATCTCGGTAAGATTGAGGGTGAAATTAGTGCCGGTGAGCGCACAATTCTGAAAGAGCGCGAGAAGCAATCTCGTGATGAATTCAAAACAGTATATCTGAAAGACGTCGAAGCAGTTGTCCGCAAGATTGAAGATCTTGAATCAATAAGCGATATTCGAGCGCTTTTCACCGAGGTGAAAAAGCTACTTACTGGTTTCATCAATCAACACAAAACCGCTGATACCAATGGTATCGGAAGCACTATTGGTGAAATAGAGAAGGATATTACTCAGTTGAAACATCAGAAGTCAGAGCTCGAATCGGCTTTCAAAAAAGCCATTCATGATGAGCAAACATTACATGAAGAATATAATCAGCTTCGACAAAAAATTGAAAAAGAAAAAGACGTAGACCGTGATGCAGAGAAGAACGTATTCCGTATTATTGCTCGTCAGAATGAACTTCGTGGAATACTTGCTGCACTCAAAAACCGCGAAGATCGTCTCGTACTCGAAGAAGAGTCACTCAAGCGTGAGCTTCAAGAAGCGTATGCACTTGTTGGCCGTGAAGCAATGGATTATGACACGCTCGAGCTTGCTCCTGAGGCTGGTCGGGTGGCACAAGAAGATCGTCGAAAGCAGATTGAAAAAATAAAGATTCGTATTGAGGATTCTGGAGCGGGGAACAGTCTCGATATTATGAAAGAGTATAAAGAAGTGGAGGAGCGCGATGCCTTCCTAGCGCGAGAACTCGAAGATCTTGAGAAGTCACGGATTTCACTCACAGCACTTATTGCTGATCTTGATGCACGCCTTGATCATGAATTCAAAGAGGGTATTCTCAAAATCAATACCCAATTCCAGAACTTCTTCTCACTTATGTTCGGTGGAGGAACTGCTGAGCTTGCTGTTGTCCGTGAAAAGAAGCGCAAAAAGCGCAGCGATACTGATCTTGGCGCAGTACTCGATATGGATATGTCTGATGTTGATGGAGAGTCTGCGGGAGGGGATTCTGAAGAGGAAGGTCGCGAAGGTATTGATATCAATGTGAATCTTCCTCGTAAGAAGGTGAAAGGTCTCATGATGCTTTCTGGAGGAGAACGAGCGCTTACATCTATCGCGCTCCTTTTCGCAATATCACAGGTGAATCCTCCACCATTTATTATTCTTGATGAAACAGATGCAGCGCTTGATGAAGCGAATTCTCGTAAGTATGGGGATATGGTTGAAAATCTTTCAAAATTATCTCAACTTATTCTTATTACTCACAATCGTGAGACAATGTCGCGCGCAGGTATCCTCTATGGCGTAACCATGGGTAGTGATGGGGCATCACGACTCCTTTCAATACAGTTTGATGAAGCTGTGAGGGTGGCAAAATAGTGCCGAGAGGGGACACTAGGTGAAAAACCACGGATATTTGACAAATCCTTTTTCCTGTTTTATAAAATACCCACCCCTTGCATCATTCTTGACCTTTTGGTATACCTATTGGGTGCTAATGAATTAGCACATGTCCTTCGGACCAAAAGGTCCACAATTTAAATACTTTCCAGCATTAGCTGGAATGCATGATGACCCGAGGTAGACTGGAGGAATTTTTAGTTCCGAAGGTTTACTATCAACGAGTAGAAAGCTTAGGTGCGCTACTCATGAAAACGGTCTCACTGGTTCGACGAAGTTAATTCCGTCGTTTTCAACCCAGTGCTAGTGGCCCATTCGGACGACCCTGTAAAAAGGAACAACGCCCGCTCTTGGGAGAGCTGCATGCACGCGTGCCTGAAAAACACGCAAGTTAGGTCCCTGTTGCAAAATACCCGAGTAACACTTCATTGTGTTCACAGAATGGTATTGGTAAGAGTTTTTGTGAGAACGTTTCGACATTTTTCTCCACACGAACTCTAGGCCACGCAACAGGGCCTTTTCGTTTTTATATACGAGTCATGTTAGAATTCTTTTTATGAAAGATACTCAAATTCAGAAATTACTTAGTGCCGAAAAGAAGCGACAGAAATCTGTTATTAATCTCATTGCATCGGAGAATTTTGTTTCGAATGATGTATTGACCGCTCTTGGTTCAGAACTTACAAATAAATATGCGGAAGGATATGCGGGGAAGCGTTATTATGGTGGTAATGAAATCGTCGATAAGGTTGAGCAACTTGCGATTGAACGTGCCCTCAAATTATTTCAACTTACAGCAAATGAATGGCATGTGAATGTTCAGGCACTCTCCGGATCTCCAGCAAATGTGGCGGTGTATCTCGGTCTCGTTCCGCAGGGTGGCAAAATCATGGGAATGTCACTTGATCAGGGTGGACATCTTACTCACGGCCATAAGGTTTCTATTACTGGCAAAATGTGGGTGCAGGTTCCATTTGGTGTAGATAAGCAGACTGAAGTTTTGAATTATGATGTATTGAAAGAGCAGGCTATTCGTGAAAAGCCAGCTATTATTGTTGCTGGTTTCACTGCATATCCTCGCACCATTGATTTCAAAAAATTCCGAGAAATTGCAGATGCTTCTGGGGCGTTACTAATGGTGGATATGTCACACATTGCTGGTCTTGTTGCTGGCCAAGTATATCCTTCGCCATTTCCATATGCAGATATTGTGACAACCACTGTGCACAAGACTCTACGTGGTCCACGAGCTGCACTTATCTTCTCTCGTAAAGACTCGCGTGAATTGGATAAAAAAATAGACAAAGCGGTGTTCCCAGGAATGCAGGGTGGTCCACATATGAATCAGATTGCAGCTGTTGCAGTTGCGCTCAAGGAAGCGTCGACCCCAGCCTTCAAAAAATACGCTGCACAGGTGGTAAAAAACGCAGCAGTTCTTGCATCAGAACTCTCTCGTCTTGGTTGGAGGATTATCTCAGGTGGCACTGACAGTCATCTTATTCTCGTTGATACATGGATGAATGGCAGGGGAATTTCAGGAAAAGAGGCGAGTGATAGACTCGAAGCAGCAGGGATTATTTTGAATAAAAACGCAATTCCGTATGATACACGACCTCCGGCAGATCCATCAGGTGTACGTATTGGAACTGCAGCAGAGACAACTCGTGGCAAAAAAGAGAAAGACATGAAAAAAATCGCCGAAGCGATTCATATGGTTCTTTTGAAGATTTAGAAGGATTTGCCCTTCCGACTTGCTCCAGGAATCGATGATTCGCTGGAGCAGGAGATTCATTCATGACGATTTCCGGTCACGGATTTGTACGAGCGGTAGCTATGGTTGTTTTTCAAGGACGGGTGAGGAACCATTCTTGAGTTCTTCCCATTCCGAGCCCCTTCGATAGGGCCAGGCTTCACCGGCGTTCCGTGAGTGTTGCAAACATCCGTCAGATTGTTTCGATCAATATAAGTTTTCGCGGCGGGCGACTTCCTTACGATCCAGGCGGTGTCTCCAAACCCCCTGTATGCTTGCTAGGCCTACTATAGCCTATTTATTAGTTTTGTCAACGGTGGTGGTGTACCAGCTCACTTTTCTGGTGTTTTTTCAAGTTTCAATGCTAAAATAGCCCTATGATACAAGATAGACTGAAAACAGCTATTACAGAGGCGCTTATGGCTATTGGGGTTGTTTCACCCAAGGTTACTCTCGAGCATCCAGCCGATATCGCTCATGGCGACTATTCTACGAGCGTGGCACTCGCATATTCAAGAGAGCTTAAGCTTGCCCCTCGCATAATTGCCGACAAGATCGTCGCACATCTCACTACTCTCAAGTTGGATGATGTCGCTGCTATCGAAATTGCGGGTCCCGGTTTCATTAATATTCGTCTTACACGAAGCTTTTTTTCTAATGAAATTGTGCGGATTCTGAAAGAGGGCAAAAACTTCGGTACGAATACAACTCTCAAAGGCAAAAAAATTGTTATTGACTATACGAACCCAAATCCATTCAAGGTTTTTCATATTGGACATCTCATGGCGAATGCTATTGGTGAAGCACTCTCTCGTATTATCGAGGCACATGGAGCGGAGGTTGTGCGTGTGAATTATCAAGGTGATGTAGGGCTTCATGTAGCAAAAGCTATGTGGGGCATGCTTCAAAAAGAGTCAGAATTTCCAAAAGACGATGCGACGCTTGAAGATATGATTAACTATATCAGCAAAGCGTATGTAGTTGGCGCCGCTGCATATGAAGGTGATGGTGGAAGCGGCGCCAACAAAACCGCAAAAGAAGAAATCATTATCATTAATAAAATGATTTTTGATCGTTCGAATCCGAAGCTCATGAAGATGTATGAGTGGGGAAGGAAGGTTAGCCTTCTTAATTTCGAAGTGATTTATCGCAAGCTTGGTACGAAGTTCGATCACTATTTTTTTGAAAGTGAAGTTGCTGCCGATGGTGTGGCAATTGTGCAGGATTTCCTCAAGCGTGGTGTTTTCACAGACAGTGAGGGTGCAATAGTTTTCAAAGGTGAGCCATATGGACTTCACACCCGTGTTTTCATCACATCTCAGAATCTCCCAACATATGAAGCTAAGGAAGTCGGTCTTACACGTCTCAAATTTGATCGATTTAATCCAGACATGTCGATTGTTGTTACTGCAAATGAACAGAACGATTATTTCCGTGTGGTATTGAAAGCCCTTTCAATTATGTTCCCGTATATGGCTGGCAAGATGAAGCATGTGAATCACGGTATGTTGCGTCTCAGCACCGGAGATGGAGCTTCTATGAAAATGGGATCTCGAAAAGGTAATGTCATCACAGGCGAGTCGCTTCTTTCGGATGTTTCTGCTCTTGCTCTCGAAAAAATGAAAGATCGAGACTTCGGCGCACAAGAATCTGCCAAGAATCAGGCTATCATAGATGTTTCAGTCGGTGCAATCAAATACTCAATTCTTAAGCAAGCTCCTGGAGGTGATATTATCTATGATTTTGAAAAGTCTATTTCATTCGAAGGAGATTCTGGCCCATATCTTCAGTATGCATGTGTTCGCGCACGATCACTTATTATGAAAGCCGAAGCTGCAAAAATTAAACCTTTTTCATCGAGTGGACTTTTTGGAAAGAAAAAAGCAAATCTCGCTGCAATTCCAGCTGAAGTAACTCTCCTCGAAAAAATCCTCTACCGATATCCTGAGGTCGTCGAGCGAGCAGGGCAGACATATGAACCGCATCATATTGTGACGTATCTCATTGAGCTCTCAGCAGCTTTCAATAACTTCTATGCAAATTCGACAATTGTTGATGCTACTGACAAAGCCGCACCATATCGCGTTGCTCTCACCGAAGCTTTCACTACAGTCATGTCGAATGGTCTCAATGTGCTCGGTATTCGTGTACCGGTGAAGATGTAGAGCGATATCGCAGAGCGGGTTTTGAAGACTATTTTGCCGCTCTTTTTATTGACTATAGCTATTAAAAGTGATATAATACTGGCCAGTTGATACAAAGTTCATTCACAAACTACTTTGCATTCACTGCAGGATAGAGGGGCCTAAATTAGCCCTTGTATCCTGCGGTGAAAACAAAAAAAACCGAGGTGCGTCACAGCCATGGCTTCACATTTTGTGAAAGAGATGGTCCAGCGCAAACTCCCAACAAAGGAGCACAGTATGGGCAAAGCTCTATCATCAGATCAGGAACGCGAGATCACCTCTCGCTTCATAACACAAGTGCAATGGTCACAACTCGATGGTGACAACACGCAGAAAAAAGTCATCGAATTGAGTCCCGCAGAGTTTGGTCGTCGTTTCACTCTCTTCCTTCAAAATGGTTGCAATCCGACGATTACTGCACCCGGCACCCTCCCGATCGACCGTTCAAGACCATTCAATCCCGCCAAATTCATCGGCGGCGGTTGGACTATCTGGAAAGGCCCGGAGGATGGTGATGGGCTGACTGGCAAAGAAGAACAGGACGAGCGTTCGCTCGCCATCACTGAAATCAATCTCGCGAACCTCATCATTCAGACCGGATTGAGGGAGGGTGAGACAAGAGTCACCGGTGAAGCAAAGCAGGCACGCCTCATGCTCACGGCAATTCAAGCCGATGCCAAAATCGCACAGATGCTCTACGAGGAAGAAGGTCAGACGACGTTGCGGTGGATGTATAAACATCTCGACGTTTCTTGGATTGAATTCCTTGGCACAACACTTCGCGACCCGCGCGGCTCCCGTATCGCGCTCTGCTTGTATCGCCGTGATGGTGGCTTGTGGAGCAACGGTGCTCGTTATCTTAACGAACAGCGCTATGCCACTTCTCCAGCTCTCGGTTTCGCAAAGTAAGTTTTCAAAACTTTTTTCTCGGGTCTCTTGAGACCCTATGAACTGAGTCCTTTGACCCGACGCTATGAAAATGGTGTCGGGTTTTCGCATATAATAAAAAACACCAAAATCGTATTCATTTTTAATCGGTTTAAATTGTGATACCATGTTGATTACGTATGTCTAATCAGCCTGAAAAGAAGCCCGAATCTATTGGTAAATCACCACTTGTTTTGCGTGAGGAAGAAATTCTCGCATTTTGGAATAAGGAGCGTGTATTCGAGCAATCTATAGAGAAGCCGGCGGGTCTAACTGAGCCGCGAGGGGATTTTGTGTTTTATGATGGACCGCCATTTGCGACAGGTCTTCCGCATTACGGTCACATTCTCGCAGGTACTATTAAAGATGCAATTCCTCGATACAAGACGATGCGCGGATATCGTGTTCGTCGTCGTTGGGGTTGGGATTGTCATGGTTTGCCAGTAGAAAATATCATTGAAAAAGAACTCGGTCTCAAAACCAAAAAAGACATTGTTGCGTACGGTATCGAGAAGTTCAACGAAGCATCACGAGCAAGTGTTATGCGATATGCAGATGAGTGGAGGAAACTCGTGCCACGCTTCGGTCGTTTCGTAGATATGGACGATGACTATCGTACGATGGATAGTACATATACCGAATCCGTCTGGTGGGCTTTCAAAAAACTCCATGACAAAAAGCTCATATATGAAGGTTTCAAAGTCATGCAGTTTTGCCCTCGTTGTGAGACATCCCTTTCAAACTTCGAAGTTGCACAAGGCTACAAAGACATTCCTGATCTTTCAGCATATGTGAAATTCGAACTTGTCGATTCTACTGCGAATTCTGCAAACTCCGGCAAGACACATATTCTCGCGTGGACAACAACACCGTGGACATTACCAGGAAACGTCGCTCTCGCAGTTGGAGCTGATATTGACTATGTGAAAGCACAAGTTAAGACCTCGCCAGAGTCTACTGAGAATCAACCATTCGAAAATTACATTTTTACAAAATCACTTCTCGAAAAAGTTAAAGCAATTTCAAAACTCGATTTCACTATTGTCGCCGAAATGAAGGGAAGTGAGCTTGTCGGCAAATCATATAAGCCGCCGTTTGAGTACTATACGAGCGACACAACAATCAAGAATCGCGCGAATGGTTGGAAAATGTACCCAGCGGACTTCGTCACAACAGAAGATGGTACTGGTGTGGTGCATATTGCGCCAGCATTCGGTGCAGACGATTATGCGCTTTCGGTGAAATATAATCTGCCATTTATTCAGCATGTGACAGTGAGCGGTGTGTTCAAAAAAGAGGTGACGGATTTCGCAGGGCAATCGGTGAAACCAAAATCTGAAGCTGGAGAAAAAGATGCACATCAGCGAGCTGATATTGAAATTATCAAGAATCTCGCACATCGAGGGCTCCTATTCGGAAAAGAAAAAATCACTCACTCATATCCACATTGCTGGAGATGTGATACGCCACTTCTTAATTACGCGACATCATCATGGTTTGTGAAAGTTCCTGAATTCAAAGACAAGCTCGTTGCTGCAAATAAAAAAGTCGCATGGGTGCCTCACGAAGTGGGTCAGGGGCGTTTTGGAAATTGGTTGGAAGGGGCGCGCGACTGGGCGATCAGCAGATCGCGATTTTGGGGCGCGCCCCTTCCTGTGTGGAAGGACGAAAAGACTGGTGAGGTCGAAGTTATTGGCTCTATAGCTGATCTCAAATCTCGTATAGCAAACAGCACTACTCATTCAAAAAAGCCAGCGACAAAAAACACGTATTTTGTCATGCGACACGGTGAAGCTGAAAACAATGTGAAACACATCACCAGCTCAATCGCGACAACACCACATCACCTTACCGAAAAGGGTCGTGCACAAGCACAAGCGACCGCAGACAAACTCCTTGCTGACGGAACACACTTTGATTTCATAATTACCTCGCCATTTGTTCGCACAAAAGAGACTGCAGCTATTGTTGCAAAGACGTTGAAAATGGCACCAGAACAGACACGAGAAGACGCACGTATCGCTGAAGTTGATACAGGTACATACAATGGAAAATCAGTTACAGACTATCACACTATATTCGAAGGAGCTGATCGTTTCATGAAGAAGCCAGAAGGTGGCGAAAATTTCACCGATGTGAAGCGTCGTGTCGGGGATTTCATATATGATATTGATTCGACCTATTCAAATAAGAAGATTCTCATAGTTACACATGATACGCCGAGTTGGCTGCTATTTGCAGCTGCGACAGGACTTGATGAATCTCAGGCGAATGCTTTGCGTGGCACAACGAGATTTTTTATTGAAAATGCGCAGATTCGCCCACTAGATTTCACTCCACTTCCGCACAATCCTGACTATACACTCGATCTCCATCGTCCATATATTGATGAAATTGAACTCACATCAAAAGCAGGGAATAAACTCGTGCGAGTTCCTGAGGTTTTTGACTGTTGGTTTGAATCAGGATCAATGCCATTTGCAGAAGCACACTATCCATTTGAAACAGACGAATTCGCTCCAGTTACAGGTACTTTCAGTCGTTTATTCAAAAAATCAAAAGGCTTCCCAGCGCAATTCATTGCAGAAGGAGTGGACCAAACACGAGGATGGTTTTATTCAATGCTTGTACTCGGCGTTGCGCTTTTTGATAAGTCTCCATTTGAAAATGTCATCGTGAACGGCACAATTCTCGCTGAAGATGGTGAGAAGATGTCGAAATCAAAAAAGAATTATCCAGATCCAATGGTTGTTGTGGATAAATACGGTGCTGATGCGGTGCGTTATTACATGCTCAGCTCTCCGGTTGTTCATGCTCAGGATTTTTGTTTTTCTGAAAAAGGTGTTGATGAAGTTGTGAAGAAGCACATTGGTCGTCTCAACAACGTCATTTCTTTCTTTGAAATGTATGCCGACAAAAAGGGCACTGGAGAAAGCTTAGCAGAAACAAAGAATTCACATTCGCAGACAATGAGTACCCACGTGCTCGATCAATGGATACTTCAGCGTCTTTCACAACTGACGAATGAAGTTACTCATTCAATGGAAAGCTACGAGCTCGATAAAGCAACACGACCATTTGCGGATTTTATTGATGATCTCTCAACATGGTATATTCGTCGTTCACGCGATCGTTTCAAAGCAGATCACAACCCCGCTGCACAAGCTGACAAGAAAGCCGCACTTGATACAACTCGATATGTACTCGCAACTGTCGCCAAACTCCTCGCTCCATTCATGCCGTTTTTTGCTGAAGATATTTTTGGTCGTGTGAAATACGCTCACGACCCAATAAGCGTGCATCTATGCGCATGGCCTACCTTGCCAAGAGAACTCGATGTGAAAGCTAGTACCGCAACTAATATCATTGAACTTATGGCCGAGGTCCGACGTATTTCATCTCTTGGTCTTGAAGCTCGTTCAAAAGCGAAGATAAATGTACGCCAACCACTTCAAACCCTCATGGTGAAGCAGACTTCAGTCAGCAATACACTTTCAAAAATTCCTGAACTCGTAGCTCTGATTACCGATGAAGTAAATGTGAAGAGTGTTGAATGGAAATCATCTTTAATAGATGCATCTGGTGTCGAAAAAGGAGTAGAGCT
Source organism: Candidatus Parcubacteria bacterium (assembly GCA_041158765.1). Classification (GTDB taxonomy): domain Bacteria; phylum Patescibacteriota; class Minisyncoccia; order Phycocordibacterales; family PALSA-1337; genus JAQBRD01. Next base: position 18,244 of record JBEBAU010000039.1, read on the forward strand.
TGATACTACAATCACTGAAAGTCTCAAAGAAGAGGGAGCTGTACGCGACCTTATCCGTGCAATTCAAGACCTTCGAAAGAAAACAAATCTCACAATAGCCGATATTATTTCACTTGAAATTTTCACAGATATGAATGGCAAAAGCATCATTGAAAAAAACAGCACAGAACTGAAAAAGATTACCGGCGTCTCTGATATTACTTTTGTTTCATCAGTAGCTGTATCTGCTGAGACAATTTCTATTGGAGGTATGACATTTGCAATCTCTATCAAAAAATAGTGTCGCATCATATATATACAACCCCCGGTTTCATTATTGATAGCCGAGCGAGTGGCGAGGCAGGGAGATTATTGTACATATATACTCGTGATCTCGGTCTGGTACTCGCAGTTGCGCAAGGAGTGCGTCTCGATGTATCGAAACTTAGATATCATACGCAAGACTTTTCGTATGCGACGTTTTCGCTTGTTCGTGGGAAGGAAATGTGGAGATTGACTGGTGTGACGCCTATTTCAGATGAAAATCAAATTTCACATCAAGTATCAAAAAAAGAAATAGGTACAATAGGTGAAATAGAAACACTCCGTGCTCGAGTATTCAGCCTACTCAAACGACTCCTCCACGGTGAAGAGGCGAATGAAATGTTGTTCTCGATTCTAGTCGGATTCAATGAATATATTACAAAAGGCAATGTTGACCCTGCTGATATTGAATATATTGAGTGTATTGTAGTGCTCAGAATTCTATATGTACTTGGCTATATGGAGCATACTTCAAAAGAGAATGGAGAGCTCGCTGTATTCTTTTCAGATACGACACTGACCGAATGGTCACCAAGCATGCTTGTGGATATGAAACGAGCTCGACCACTTGCGATTCGTATCATCAATGAAGGCCTCAAGGCAAGCCAATTGTAGGGTGCCAATGTGGTATACTATAATCCTCTATGGCTCCGGACAAAAGCAAGATTGAAGAATTGAAAAAGTCCCTATATTCACGTACTGCACAGGATATTCGTCCCAAGCATGCGGTGCATTTTCATCAACAAGAATTCGAAGTAAAAACCGGTTGGGATGAACCCCAAAAGATTCTTGATGATGCTCAGTCTGTCCAAACTGAGCTTAATGATCATTATGAAGACCACTCTATGTCATTTTTTACAAAACTATTAATTGCTTCAGGTATCTTTTTCCTCATTGCTCTCGGTATTGGAGGATATCTGGTTTTGAATGGTTCCAATATTGTGTCTGCAAATAATGTGGATATTCAGGTTTCGGGTCCCGTATCTGTTGCTGGGGGAGACCCATTGTCTCTCGGTGTACAAGTTGTGAACAAAAACAATGTAGAGCTCACAGTTGTGGATCTCACGGTTGATTTCCCAGATGGCACTGCAAATCCTGATGATGTAAGCAAGTCTCTCACAACCTATCAACAGCTCATGGATGATATTGCTCCCGGTGGCATGAGTCAGAAGACTGTGCGAGCAGCGCTCTTCGGAGAAGAAAACAGCAAAAAAGAGATTCTTGTGAAGGTGCAATATCGAGTTCCAGGATCGAATGCCATCTTCTACAAAGAAAAGACATATGAAGTGCTCATCAGTTCATCTCCGCTTTCAATAAAAGTTGATTCGTACGGCGAAGTTAATTCGGGTCAAGAATTCGATACAACGGTAACACTCACATCTAATTCAAAAGACATATTGAAGAATCTCGTGCTCAAGGGTACATATCCGACTGGTTTCACTTTCATCTCTTCAAATCTTCAGACTTCTGGAAATAATGCAACATGGAAAATCGGCGATCTTCCTCCAAAAAGCAAAAAGACTATTGTTATCAAAGGCCGTCTCGACGGACAGGATGATGAAGACCGAATATTCAGATTTATTTCAGGAGCTGCAAGTGCGAAGAACGATAAGACTATCGGTACACAATATATTGCTGGCATGAATGAGGTGAAAATCAAGAAGCCATTCTTGAGTGTTGGAGTTGAGCTCGATGGAGATTCAACGAATGAAACACATATCAGTTCTTTTGATAATCCAATAGAAGTAGAGGTCTCTTGGTTTAATAATCTCGAATCTTCTGTTATTGATGGTGAAATCCATGTGAAGCTTTCGGGAAACGCTTTTGATAAGGTTGCTGTTTCACCCGGACAAGGTTTCTATCAATCAGCAAATAATGAAATTATCTGGAACAAGATAACAACACCAGATCTTTCAACAATTGATGCTGGAGGTAGCGGCAAAGTCATATTCACCGTAACACCAAAAAATCCAAAAAATTCAGTTCGACCAATTACCAATCCCGAAATGAATATTAGTGTTTCAGTGAAGGGTAATCGAATTTCTGAAGCCAATGTGCCAGAAGCAATTTCTTCAAGTGCATCACGTCACATTGCAATTGCTCCGGATGTGAATATTTCAGGACAGATTGTCCGATCAATTGGCCCATTCGTAAATACTGGACCAATTCCACCGCAAGCAGAAAAAGAGACAACATATACCGTGCTTTGGACTGTATATAACACATCAAGTGATGCTTCTAATGCACAGGTTGTTGCAACATTGCCTGCATATGTGAAATGGGGAGGCAAGGTAAGTCCCGAAGATGAAGCGGTCACATTCAATAGCGTGAATGGACAAGTAACATGGAATATTGGTAATGTACCCGCATACACAGGATCATCCGCAACCAAGAAGACCGTAGCATTCCAGGTAATACTTACTCCATCAGTGGCACAAGTCGGAGCCGAACTTACACTGATAAATCAAGCTACACTTACTGCAACGGATAATTTCACTGGTGTTTCACTTAAGAGCACTCAAGAAGCCCGAGGAACAGCACTTGGTAGTGATCCAGCATTCAAGACGGGGGATGAACGTGTGGTACAGTAACTATCGTATTAAATTCAAAACACAATGTCTGAAAAAAAGGCCACGGCCGCAACAACTGAAAATAAGATGGAAAAAGTCGTTTCACTCACGAAGCGTCGAGGTTTCATATATCAAGGTTCCGAAATATACGGTGGTCTTGCGGGAACATGGGATTTTGGTCCATACGGTGTGACACTCAAAAACAATATCAAAGCACTCTGGTGGAAGCGTTTTGTCGAAGACCGCGAAGATATGTATGGTGTTGATGCGGCAATTCTCATGAATCAGAATGTATGGAAAGCAAGCGGTCACGTTGCAACGTTCTCTGATCCTTTGGTTGAAGATGTGAAAACGAAGAAGCGATATCGAGCAGACCATCTTCTTGAACAGCTCGGTATTGATCCAAAAGGCATGAAAGATGCTGATATTGATGCACTTATCAAAGAAAAGAAGCTTAAGAGTCCAGATGGTAATGCACTCGGTGATGTTGGTCGTTTCAATATGATGTTCAAGACACACATTGGTGCACAGGTGACTGAGGAGTCGGTTTCATATCTTCGTCCCGAGACTGCACAAGGAATGTTTGTGAATTTCAAGAATGTGAAAGATTCTTGTAATCCAAAGTTGCCATTCGGTCTTGCACAAATTGGTAAGGCTTTCAGAAATGAGATTGCTCCACGCGATTTTATTTTCCGTCTTCGAGAGTTGGAACAAATGGAGATTGAGTATTTTGTGAAGCCTACAGAATGGGAGACTACATTCGAACATTTCCGCAAAGAAATGCATTCTTTCACGCAGGATATTGGTCTTGATTCAACACATGTTCATGAGCTCGAAATCGCTCCAGCAGATCTCGCACATTATTCGAAGCGAACGATTGACTTCGAATTCGATTATCCATTCGGCCGAAAGGAGCTCTATGGTCTTGCATATCGTACTGATTTTGATTTGAAACAACACAGTGAGGCATCGAAGGTTGACCTGTCGTATTTTGATGAAGAAACTAAGACTCGTTTTATTCCACATTGTATTGAGCCGTCATTTGGTGTTGATCGTACGATTCTTGCTGTGCTTACAGATGCATATCATGAAGATGAAATGGGGGCAGCAGGCGAGGCGGGTGAAGCGGGTGAGAAGCGTGTTTTCTTGAAACTTTCACCAAAAATTGCTCCAGTGAAGGTCGCAGTATTCCCATTATTGAAAAACAAGCCAGCACTTGTCGAAGCTGCTCGCGCTCTTTATGCTACGCTCAAAAAAGAGCTCGCAGCTGTCGGTATTCACGGTGTAGAATTTGATGATAATGGCAATATCGGTAAGCGCTATCGCCGACAAGATGAAATTGGTACACCGTTCTGCGTGACGGTAGACTTTGATTCTATTGAAAAGGGTGCTGGAGTTACTGTGCGTGAACGAGATAGTGGAACACAAACACGAATGAGTGAGACAGAGCTTATTGTGCACATCAAGTCACATATTATTGGATAAGAGAAGCATTTTACTCATGAGGTTTTAGTTTTTGATTTGTTTTTCTGCTTGCAAATTCAGGGATTCGGCGCTATTTTGTGTAGTAAAGATTCATAGTGAATCATTGAGAAAAAGTTCTTATGAAAACACATGTAGCGTTTATCATGCAAACCACGGTTGGCGCTAATGCGTCTGGCAAAAATCAGGTATCTTGTCGTGCGTATCTGGTGGACGAAATTGAACTGGAAATGATGCAAAAGGGCGAGTGGGACAAAAACCTTCCATTCGTCAGGGGTGAATTAGCTGGAGCGATTGGGCTTCAAAACCCAGAATATTGGGCAGCCCTCCGTGTCATTTCTGGCGATTCTCCACTCAGGCTTCTTGAGTTGCTTGAAAAAGCCTTCGAATCTGGTTTCGTGGTTAAGTCTGCACCTTCGTCGGTTAAAGCCTAGTAACATCTTCTCACGAAGGTGTTTTTTATTTGTAGTTTGTAGGTGTGCCATTGCTTGTGGCGCTAGTCGCGTGGTACATTTCTTGTATGAAATACAATAAAAGCATTCTCAAAAATGGCTTGCGACTCGTGACGGTACCAATCGAAGGGAACCCTGCAGTTACTGTGCTCGTATTTGTTGAGGCTGGTTCAAAGTATGAGACAAAAAGAGAGAGTGGTATATCGCATTTCCTCGAACATATGGTTTTCAAGGGCACGACCAAGCGTCCGCAAGCATCTCTGATTTCACGCGAGCTTGATTCTATTGGTGCACACTACAATGCATTCACAGGACAAGAATTCACTGGATATTATGCCAAGGTTGATAAGCGTCATACAGCGCTTGCACTCGATATTGTTTCAGATATGTATGTAGATCCACTACTTCCTACAACTGAAATTGAAAAAGAGAAGGGTGTTATTATCGAAGAGCTTCGAATGTATCAGGATATGCCTCACCGTCATGTGCAGGATCTTTTCATCGAGCTTGTATATGGAGATCAGCCTGCTGGTTGGAGAATCGTAGGTAATGAAGACACCGTGAAGAGTTTCACCCGTGAAGACTTCGTTGATTATCGCTCACGTCATTATGTCGCTCCCGCTACGACTGTTATCGTCTCAGGTTCATTTGATGAAACAACAATTGCTGCAGATGTTGAAAAAGCCTTTTCAAAAATTGCTGGTACTGCAAAAGCTCTGAAGACAAAAGTTGCCGAAGCCCAGACTGCTCCGGCTGCAAAAGTGCATTTTCGTGAGACTGATCAGACACATCTCGTACTCGGTGTGCGTTCATTCGATATGTTCAGCAAATACGATCCAGCTCTCAAAGTTCTCTCAACGGTGCTTGGTCGTGGTATGAGTTCACGTCTCTTCACCAAGCTTCGTGATGAAATGGGTGTTTGTTATTACGTGAATGCAGATCATGATACATATACTGATACGGGACTTTTCACAGTCTCTGCTGGTGTTGATAATAAGCGTGTCGAAGAAGTGATCGGTGTCATTATGGGGGAGTTACGACGTCTCACCACCGAACTTGTGCCATCCGCTGAGCTCCAAAAAGCAAAAGATTTCATGCTCGGTACTACCGTGCTCGGTCTCGAAACATCTGATTCGCAAGCAGAGTTTTTTGGTATGCAAGAAATATTGCGAGGAAAGATTCGTTCTTTTGATGAAATTTCAGCTGAAATACTTGCTGTCACAGCAGAAGATTTACAGAATGTCGCAAAACTCATATTCACTGATGCAGGACTCAATCTTGCGCTCGTCGGGCGATATCAGAATGCCGATACGTTCATGCCACTTCTCAAGTTTTAGCTTTTCTCGTCAAAATAGTCCCTTGCGTGTATACTAGCGACATGACTACAGGGCTTCCCGAAGGCAAGAATTTCACCATTAATATCACATCAGGAACCGTTATTCGTACGACCCTGATTCTGATTCTTTTTGCTTTTCTCTACTATATTCGTGATCTTGTTCTTGTTATTCTCGCAGCTGTGGTAATTGCATCAGCTGTTGAGCCACTTACTCGACGTTTTGCACTCTATAAGATCAAGCGTCTTCCTGCGGTAATCATTATTTATTTGTTTATTGCACTGCTTCTTTCAATCTTTTTTGTCTTCTTCTTGCCAAACCTACTTAATGAAGCAGTTACATATCTCAGCAATCTCCCTCAGAATATTCGACTCAGTGATTTTTGGAATCCGGTGAGGGATTCTGGTGTTTCATCACTTATTTCAACTCCTTCTGCGGTTGATACACTTTCAAATCAATCATTCTCTGTAAAAGACATTATTGAAGGATTCCGTTCGGTTATTTCTGGTACAAGTCAGGGTGTTTTGAAGACGGTGAGCGTTATCTTCGGAGGAGCATTGAGCTTCTTGCTTATGATTGTGCTTTCATTCTATCTTGCAGTGCAAGAAGATGGAGTTACGAATTTTTTGAAAATTATGAGTCCGGTGCGTCATCATAGATACGTTGTTGGCTTGTGGAAGCGATCACAGCGCAAAATTGGCTATTGGATGCAAGGACAACTCTTGCTCGGTTTGCTCGTTGGAGTTCTTGTGTATCTCGGTCTATCAATCTTCGTTGATTCAAGTCATGCGCTATTGCTCGCATCTATTGCAGCAATTTGTGAACTCATTCCAATATTCGGGCCGATTATTGCAGCTATTCCGGCAGTTATTATTGGATATGTTGAAGGTGGTCCTGAACACGGTCTTACAAAAGCCCTCACGGTTATTGTTATCTATGTCATTATTCATCAATTTGAAAATCACTTGCTCTATCCGCTCGTAGTGAAAAAAATTGTGGGTGTTTCACCAATACTTGTGATCCTCGCGCTCGTTGTTGGTGTGAAGCTCGCAGGTTTCCTTGGTGCAGTGCTCTCAGTTCCGATTGCTGCAGCTATTATGGAATATGTAAGTGATATTGAACGTGAGAAGGGTGGAGCAGTCGAGAATGCAACATAACGTACTATCCGCAAAAGAATATATGACAAAAGAACAAAAAACATTTTATATCACCACAACGCTTCCATACGTAAATGCAAATCCACACCTCGGTCATGCAATGGAATTTATTCGTGCTGACGTGGTCGCACGGTACCGTAAGCTTCTTGGTTTTGATGTGTTTTTCAATACAGGAACTGATGAGCATGGACAGAAACTATTCGATGAGGCTGCTAAAGTTGGCAAAAACGTTCAAGAATATGTTGATGCTCAGTCAGTGAATTTCAAAAAACTTGGTGCACAGCTTGGTATGTCTGAAGATGTGCATTTCATTCGTACGACTGATGCGAAGCATATTGCATGTGCACAGGCTTTTTGGAAAGCGGTGAATGATCGAGGGTTCATATACAAGAAGAACTATACTGCGAAGTATTGTATTGGTTGCGAACTTGAAAAAAAGGACTCAGATCTCGTTGACGGACGCTGCCCAATTCATCCAAATCGCGACATCGAGCTTATCGAAGAAGAGAATTACTTTTTCAAATTCTCTGCTTTCCAGAAGCAGTTGCTTGATCTCTATGCTTCTCGCCCAGATTTTGTAGTGCCGGATTTCCGTTTCAATGAGATTCGAGCTTTTGTTGAACGAGGACTTGAGGATTTTTCAATATCACGCTTGAAGAGCAAAATGTCATGGGGTGTTCCAGTTCCGGGAGATGATGCGCATGTGATGTATGTATGGTTCGATGCGCTTACGAGCTATATTTCAACACTTGATTGGCCAGATCAGGGAAGTGTTGCTTCTGGTGGAAATTTCAATAAATATTGGGTACATGGTACGCCGGTGCAGTATTGTGGCAAAGACAATATTCGTCAGCAAACTGCAATTTGGCAAGCAATGCTTCTTGCTGCAGGACTTCCAGCAACTTATCAAGTGATTATCAATGGTTTCATTACTGGTGAGGGTGGTGTGAAAATGAGTAAGTCACTTGGAAATGTAGTTGATCCACTTGATATTGTGAAAGAATATGGAACAGATGCGCTTCGATACTATGTGCTTCGAGAAATATCGATTTTTGAAGATAGTCCTTTCACGGAGGAGCGTTTCAAAGATGCGTACAATGCAAATCTTGCAAACGGCCTTGGAAATCTCGTGAGTCGTGTGATCAAAATGGCTGAAACAAACGGGGTCAAATTCGACAATAACAATCTAGATGTTACTGCGCTCAATATATTGAATGATGAATTCTATAAGAAGTATGAGCTCAATAAGGTGTGTGATGTGATATGGAAAAAGATAGGTAATGCTGATCGTTTCATCCAAGAGCAAGCTCCTTTCAAAAAGGTAAAAGTTGATGCTGCTGCCGGCAAAGCAGATATTGCGTATCTACTCGGTGAGGTTGCTGCCATCGGTGCAATGCTTACGCCTATTTTGCCAGAGACAGCAGGCAAGATTGCCACTGCGCTTCGAGATAATACCGTTGCTGCGCCGCTCTTTTTGCGCAAATAATTAAGCATACGTTAACGCATATCTATATGTCAGTCGCTGATCTCAAATACATAGACATTCATTGTCATCTCAATTATCCGCAATATGCGAGTGATTTGGATGAAACAGTTACGCGAGCAGTTGAGGCCGGTATTGGTATGATTGTTATTGGTACGGATCTCGCAACATCAAAGCGCGCTATAGAGATTGCTGAAAAGCATGAATATGTCTGGGCAATTATTGGTTTGCATCCAATTCATGCGCATGAAGAACGTTTTGATTACGATGCATATATGACGCTTGCAAAGCACCCGAAGGTGGTTGGTATCGGTGAGTGTGGATATGATTATTTCAGAACAGATGCTTCAGTTGGGGCATCATGGGGTGCGAGTCAGTATGAGGCTCAGCACGAAGCTTTCACTCGACAGATAGATCTTGCGCATGCTGTAGGGAAGCCGCTCATGCTACATCTCCGTAGCGCGCCGGGGATTGTTGGGGCGGTGGGTGTTGCGACAAATCCCGTAACACATGTTGATGCATATGCTGATGCACTCGCAGTGCTTCGAGCCTATCCGGGAGGTCTTAAGGTGCGTGGTGATGCGCACTTTTTTGCAGGAACACTTGCGCAAGCGAAGGCTTTCATTGAGCTTGATTTCACTATTTCATTCACTGGTGTGATTACATTCGCTCGTTCATATGATGAAATAATTCGAGAAATTCCTCTCGATCGAATATTATCCGAAACAGATGCGCCGTTTGTAGCGCCAATGCCATATCGAGGCGAGCGTAATGAACCGGCATATGTTATTGAAGTTGCGCACAAGCTCGCCGAGCTCAAGGGGGCATTGGCGCTTAACGAACGCGATGCAGTATTGAAACAACTCGTTGACAACGCTCGAAAATTATTTTCGATATAGAAAATTGAGCGTAATTTCAGATTTTTTTGAACGGGACTTTATCCCGTTTTTTGTATGCTGATTGGGTCGGAAATTAATAGCAAAATAATATACATATGTACAAAGACACAGATGCAATAGTTGATGAGGTCATTGCGCGGGGCAATGCAGTAGAAGTCGAGGATGATTTTTTGGGTATAGAAGATGCTGATGATGAACGAGGATTCACCTTGATCGAGGTGCTTGTGGTCATCGGTATTATTGCGGTTTTGGCTGCCGTGGTGCTGGTTGCGGTGAACCCTGCACGACAGTTTAAGCTTGCACGAGATGCTCAGCGTGTAAGCAATGTGAATTCACTGTTGAATACCGTTGGACAGAATATTGCAGAGCATCACGGGCAGTTTATTTGTGGTAGTGACACTACTGCCACAGCGATACCACAGCCAGGGACTGTGATGAGAAGCGCTGGAGGAGGTTTTGATATTGGACGATGTATTGTGCCGGCGTACATTTCTGCAATACCGTTTGATCCGGGGACAGCAGGAACGTATTACTATACGAGCCCAACTGATTACGATACTGGCTATACCATATCGCAGGATGAACAGGGTAGGATTACGATCGCTGCTACTGGTGAAATCACACCAACCATCAGCGTCACTCGATAAATAATCCACGAATCAAATAATCAACAAATAGAGTATACTTGTGATGTATGAAACCATCACAGGGTATTCTATTTTTGGCTATTCTTGCTACGTGCACCATTCTTTTGGGGTTTGCTGCTCGTAGTAATTATTTTGTGATTGTTGAACAAAAAACACCTGTTCAGGTAGTGAAATCAAAACCTACCAATTTCAATCCACCTCTACCACTTATTACAGAAAAAGACACGAAGTCTGCTGCGAGTACTACAAAACCTGTTGCGAAACCTATAGTGAAGCCAGCACCAAAACCCGCTCCCGGAACAGTAATTACTGCAGAGTCCTATCTCATTGGAAATCTTGTAACTGGCGAAGTTTATCTTTCAAAAAATCCAGACAGAATAGTACCAATAGCTTCAATCACAAAAATTTTCACCACACTCACTGCTCGAGAAGTCATTGCTACGAGTACTATGATTGTAATTACCGACAAGGTGCTTGATGCTGGATATGGTTCTGCAGGAGGATTAGTTGAAAATGAATCATTCTCGCCACAAGAGCTCGAATATCCACTTCTTCTTGAGTCGAGCAATGATGCTGCCGAAGCATTAGCTGCATCAGTCGGGTATGACACCTATATGCAATCAATGAATGCTCTCGCTCAAAAAATCGGCTTGAAACAAACAAGATTTTTTGACCCATCAGGTATGAGTCCGGGGAATGTTTCAAATGCACGAGACTTATTCAAACTTGCTCAATATCTCTATGCTAATGAACAAGGTTTGCTCGAGATAACTCGTCTTCCGACAATGAGTCTTGCTACGACAACAACGCACCAAAATCATCTATTTGTGAATATAGATCCATTCGTATATGACCCACATTTCATCGGAGGGAAGACGGGTCGAACTAATGAAGCAAAAGAGGCAATGCTTTCACTATTTACCTATTCTTCAGGTGGAATAACATATCCTGTTGGTATGATCGTATTACGGTCTGATTTTAGTGCTCGAGAAACAGACTCAGATACGCTCTTTTCGAAGCTTATGACCAAGCTCGACAGCCTTCACAAATAGGAGCATAATTAGGTGGTAAAGGTCGAAGACTATTTCAATTCAAATACCATGAAAGCACTACACACAATTGCATTTATCCTTGTTATCATTGGTGGTCTCAACTGGCTCCTTGTTGGTTTCAACTGGAACCTTGTTGACGCTATTTTCAATGTAGGAAGCTATGCTTCACGAGCTATTTACATCTTGGTTGGACTTTCAGCTATATATCTTGTTATTACTCACAAGAAGAGCTGTGGCGATTGTTCATCAAGCAAAACTCCCTCAACTCCTGCGGGAACTATGTAATCTCCGTTTGGAAATTACTCAAAAGAAAATGCTCGCCGTACGGTGAGCATTTTCTTTTTCACACACAACCTGTACAATTACCTCATGGAAACAATCATCATTGCAGTCATCGTTGTTGCAGCGCTTATTTATCTTGCTAAGCCTATTGCAAAAGATAAAGGGAAGGATAAGGGTAAGGGAGATGGAAAGGGAGGGAAGAAATAATTATTTGACATAGGTTGTGTGATTTTGTACGATTTTAATGCAACATGCGTGAGGGCTTAACGTTAGCTCTCAATGTATCTTGCAGAAGGAGGTGAGATAAATGAAAAAAGGTTTTTCTGTCGGAAAACGGTTTCCGGTGAAAGATGATCAATTCGTGACTTCGAGTTACACCCATCAGGGTGGAATTATTACTCGGTGTGTGAAGGTAGCTATTACCACTCGTGGTGTTGCTGTCCGTCACTCAAAGGACCCAACGAAGGCTACCATGTTCTTCAATCGTGGAGAATGGGATGCCTTTTTGAAGGGTGCTAAGGACGGCGAGTTCGATCTCAAGAAGCGCTAGTGTTACCGGCGCTTGTCCCAAAGCTGAAGACATTTCTTCAGCTTTTTTATGTTGTATTTGCTATATTTGAATATGTATAGTATTTTCTCGTGAGGACCTGATATTTCGTCAGACCAAATAGTCAACCGTCAAATCCCATGAAAGGAGATTTACTGTGAACAAAGAATCAAGCATTCGTTTCAAGAATCAGCCATTTATGGCTCAAGTCGAAGACCGTGGTGACAAGCCGATTCGGTGCACTCCCGTGGTTTATGATGAAAATATGAACTGCGGAGTCGCTGTGTTGTATGAAAACGGCGGAGGGCAGATGTGGGGCCTAGTAACCCCTAGAAACCTGATTGCCGCATGGCGGGCGACGGAAGTGCTTCGTTTGCTCTCAGTGATTGAGAGCAACACACTTCATGCATCGTATTACACCGCTCTTCGTAATCCGCATGATTCGGATATCGAGAGAAGTGTGATTCCCATGATCGAAAAGATTGGTCGCGACGCTTACGATCGTATCATGTCGCTGCCTGTGCCCGAAGCAATTATCCGGTTAATTTTGGATGGTCAAAGCCAAGATTTCAGGCCCAGCCTGTATCCAATTACCGAAGAGGTTGCGGCAGGCACAATCACGTGGCGACAGGAGTTTGCTGATGCTGGCGTCGAACACCCCGATGAAATTGAAAAAAAAGCGAAGGAGCAGGAGGAAATTATTGCAAAATACGAAGCTCTCCTTACCTCCTATGCTTCGCACATCGGAATTCCTAGAAGAAGCCTTGGCATGAATTGCATTGAAAATGCATTGGTCATGGTTGTGAAAAAGGGTCCAGAGGAAGGCTGCGTCACCAATCATGTGACTGTTGCGCTTGCTGGTGTTTTGGGAGGGGTTGCTGTGGCTAGTCTGTCGGCGCTCATGATGAGTTCTTTTTTGGAGGATGACATAAAGGGTCATTATCGTGAGGAAAAAGAAGCGGATTTGAATGCCGCAGCCTCATGGCTCTCTAAATCCTCGGGCACCCCATTACCATTTCCCGGATCTTTGTTCGGGATGAGGAGCGGAGGCCTGTCTTTCAAAAAAGCAAAAAGACTACTTTGCGAGTTATCTGAAAAATACATCGCGCTCATCTGACACAACAAAATCAAATCGCGTACAGCACATAGCTAGTATGCGATTTTTATTTTCTTATTAAATAGTTATTTCATTAAACCTTCTAGAATTCCTGCTGGTGTGACCTTGAGTAGAAGTACTGCTCCGACTGATGGTGCTGTCGTCATTGGTTCTCCTGGTTTGCGTTCCGCATAATTAACCTGCAATTCTCGAGAATTCACTGGTATGTATGTAGATTGTGGAGCAATCCTGTCGCCGATGAGGAAAGCGTTCGTGGTCTTGTAGCCAGTTGAGGTTTTGATAGCTACAACTGCATAGTAGAAGAGTCCGCTACCTCCAGTATCTTGGGTAACAAGAAAAGCTGTGTCGGCAATACCATCGCCAGTGAGATCTCCGGTTGCTTCATTGCCAAAGTATCGAGTGGTAATTTTTGATGATGAGTTAGGAATAGGTAAAATTTGAGAAATACCATTCACCAATGTTATTGATTTGCCATCAATAGTAATTGTTGCATTTTTTCCATCAAAACCATTTGTTGATGGCGTTGTTGATTGCGATGGTGTTTGAATTGTTGCGCTCGCTGGATTGAGTATCCAAATTGAATAATTGAGATATCCTGCGAAGCTCACCCAAAGAATGTAGGGAATAAGGAGCCACATTGCTGGTCGAGATATTCGATAGAAGAGGACCATTACCCACACTATAGCAAGCCATAGAGCAGTGATATTCACGAATGCCCAGAATGGACTGTGTAGACTGAAGAATACGATTGACCATGATGCATTGAGAATAAGCTGTATGCCGAATACAGAGAGAGCCTTTTTCACATCTGTGCGTGCGAGACCCTTATTCCACACAAGGAATGCGGCAATACCCATGAGGACATAGAGAGTTGTCCATACAGGACCGAATATCCAGCTCGGTGGATTGAGCTCTGGTTTCACCAATGTTGCATACCACGTTGGTATTTCAGAAAAGGTGAAAATTGAACCGATAAGTCCTGCGAGTTGAGATACGGCAACGGCAATGACTAACTTGAAAAATGTATTGAGTTTCATACTAGTATAATAGCATTTTTCCACTGCACTATTCTGCTACTTTATTTTTCTTCTGTTGCAATATTTTTCAATCTAGTAAGGTGTTCTCGTATAATATTTTGGTTATGAGTAAAAATCATCTGGTGTGTTGGTATATGGTGTTTATCATCAGATTCGTATCCAAGTTCTCGTAAGTCTCCCATAACGACTTTTGCAATTCCTGTACTTATTTCAACATCAAAAAAGATATTCGGTTCATTAATTACGAGATCGTCATCTGCCGATTTTTCTAATAATTTCTGTAAATCAGCTTCGAGTTCATCCATATTGGAGATATAGATTTTTTCAATTGGACTAGGATTACAAAAATCAATAATTTGATGTGTGCCATCACGGCGTAAATCAGTTATATATTCAGTTTCACTTTTTATATCGTATCGATATGTTGGAAATACAGGGTAGCCAGCTTTCTGTAGCTCTGTGTGCCATAATGCCCCCGCTTCAAATTCATTACTATGTCCCTTGACCTTTTTTCGTAATAATTTCAAAGAATGCTCGCCCGAAGATAAGGTAACCGCATCAATTGTAGAATGAGGGCCATTGAATATCTTTTCATCCTCTGTTATTTGAAATTGTTCTCCACTGAATTCTTTTGCCATAATTTATAGTATATCATGTGGCTTTTTTCACGTATTTTTGTTCTGAATAAAGATGGAACAAGAGGGGACGGTAGATACCGAGTAATTTTATTGTAGGACTGAAACCTCTTTTAGGGTTTGTGAAAGTATTTTTGCGGAATATTCGGCGTCGGATGGTCTGTCGAACAAAAATGCTCCTTCAAATAATGCGCCTTTCAAAAAGAGAGGGAACCAGAACTCATCGTCAGACCACATTTGAGAAAAAGGTATTTCATCATATGGAAACCATTGTGGTTTCATTTCCTCGGTTTCAATAGGATTATCCAAGAAGTCTATTAATTTGAAAATATGAACCCGCAGAATCTTTTCATCATTTTCAAAAGAAAATTCAAGTATCCCAACCTTGCTCAATTTCCCATCTCGTATACCAACCTCTTCCGCTAGCTCCCGAAGCGCAGCTTGTTCTATTGTCTCTCCAGCCTCTATTTTCCCACCGAAGCCATTCCATCTACCAGCACCAAAACCTCTCTTTTTCATACCGAGTAGCACCTTGCCATCTTTCATTGGGACACATAAGGTGAGTGTTTTTTTCATGTGATAAGTATAGCAGAGGATCGGAGCTTATTTCACCGTAGAGAATTCAATGATCCATTCGATGCCGTATTTGTCTCGAAACATTCCGGCATATGTACCCCAAGGGCTATTATCCATAGGTCCTTCGATTGTTCCTCCAGCTGAAAGGTCATTGAATAGTTTATCCGCCTCTTCTTTGGTTTCTGTATTGATTGAAATTTTACTTCGATTTTCATTTTCACTAACCTTGCCCATAAACTCCGGCACGTCATTTGCAATAAGCACACTACCTGCACTGATAGGTAGGGCAATATACATGATCTTATTTTCTTCCTTTCGTGGAACAGGGAATTCAGCACTTGCGAGATCTTTGAAACGAATAACACGGCTGAAATCACCACCAAAGACTGATTTATAAAAAGTGAATGCTTCTTCGGCATTGCCATTGAAATTGATCCAAGGATTTATTGTTGTCATGTCCTAATGGTATCAGGTTGGGAGAGTTTGATGAAGTGGAAGCGAAGAAGATCGCCCTTGTTAGTGAACTAGCGTTCACCTATAATATATATGTGAGCGAATTTACGTCTACCAAAATTCCAAAGCAAAAAGTAATCCTCCACATGGATGGAGATGCTTTTTTTGTGAGTGTCGAGATTGCAAAGAATCCAAAGTTAAAAGGTTTGCCTGTAGTTACAGGTGAAGAGCGAGGAATTGTCTCAGCATTATCATACGAAGCAAAAGCAATTGGTATTGTCCGCGGTATGCCGATATACCGTGTAGAGCGAGATTTCCCAAATGTAATCATTGTGCCCGGAGATTACGCTTCCTATGCGCGTTATTCGAGCCTTATGTTTGATATCGTGCGTCGTTATGCAGATGATGTTGAGGAATACAGTATTGATGAATGTTTTGCTGATCTCACTGGACTCGACCGACCACTCAAGATGACGTATCTCCAGATTGCGGAGCGTATAAAGCGAGAAATAAATGCAGAACTTAAGCTATCAATATCCATAGGTCTTGCTCCTACGAAGGTGCTTGCGAAGGTTGCATCAAAATGGAAAAAGCCAAACGGACTGACTGTTATTGAGAGAGCATCCGCATTAGATTTTCTTATGAAAACTCCGATAGGAAAAATATGGGGCATTGGTCCGAAGACATCAGAGGTATTACAAAAAAGGGGAATATATACTGCAGGGGATTTTGTTCAAAAAGAACTCACGTGGGTGCGAGAGAACTTTTCAAAACCTTATGAAGTAATTTGGCAAGAACTCAATGGTATCTCTGTGATGGAACTAGATCCACGACCTAAGACAGTATACTCATCAATGCAGCGAACAAGGTCATTTCATCCAGCAACAAACGATGCCGTATTTCTTTTTTCACAACTTTCAAAACACATTGAGGATGTATGCTCAAAAGCTCGACACTTCAAACTTTCACCAAAAAAAGCATCATTCTTTCTTAAAACCAAAGATTTTAAATTTGTAATTCGTACTGTGATATTGTCGTCAGCAACAAATGCACCCGAAATCATACTTTCATTAGCTCAAAAGGAGTTTGCAAAGCTTCATACAAAAGGAGTGCTCTATCGTACGACAGGAGTGATTCTCCATGATCTTGTTGCAGGTACAGCTAGCCAAGCTGATTTATTTGGTGGTAGTGCTCGAGCGAATAGATTTGAGTTGATACATAATCAAATTGATTCTCTTGAAAATAAGTTTGGTAAGCGTACGGTATATCTCGCTTCAACCCATAACGCTTTGAAACAGAATGTGAAGGGAACAGAGAGCGAGGACCTTGATCGAAATTTGTTGTTTTTGTAAAAGAAAAACCGCCTCGCAAAATAGGACTTGCGATAGGCGGCTGTAACGATGTTGAACCTCCACTATTTTTTAGTTTCAGAGCGTGGGTGAAACTTCCAGAACCCAGACAAGCGTTCCAGAGGATAAATGAAGCATTCAATTTTCGCACCAGGAAAAGAATCGTGCAGGAGTGTCCCAATTTTTTCAGCAAGCTTCACGCGAACTTCTTCAGTCCGTTCGGGTTTGTTGAATATGGCGACTTCAGCGACAATTTCTTCGCCGAGTCCCCATTCCATACGATCGCTGGGGAAGAGAACTGTGACCGCGTCTTTTCCAGCCAAGCCGAGTTCGGGAATGCTTTCGACTGCTGCGATAATTGTCTCGCACAGTTTTTTCAGGCGATCCTCCATTATGTTTGTTGGAAGACACCAGATTTTGATGATTGGCATACTGCCTCCATTTCTTGTGGTTGAGGGTTTATTTCGGGCTCTTAAAATTCGAAGAGCGTTATGAAAACACTATAACATAATGTTGTAGATTTGTCTATTGAGTCACTGTCACGTTCAAACCGATGCTCCCCAAGATTTTGGCTACTTTTTCACATTTTTCATTGGTTCCTTCACAAATAGTTACACTTCCGATTCGTTCAGCAAAGAACGCTAGATTATTAGCTTTTTCTCGGGTGCACTGAATAGCTCGTGTGATTTGTAGTGTGACGGATTCAAATGTGTGACAGTTACAATTGAACAATATGGTTTTCCACCCCAGTGACTCTGCGGGATCAACGGTGAGTGTCATGTGTATTGGAACTGTCTTGGTGGTGTTCATATCGACGTTTACTTACTTCTAGAGATTGCCAGAGACAACATGCTTTCCGCTCTGTTATTTAGAGGGATAGACGCATTATTATTAGATTAATAAAATAATACAAAATAAGTGTATCATAAGAGTAATATGCTCTAAAATTAGGATAGTGTGGTTTTTTACGCGCGGAGTTTTGGGGTGGGGATAGGTATAAAATTAAAAACTATTGATCTAATAAAAAAGACGCACTTCCGAAGGTTATGCGTCTCTGTGGTTGCTGCGATCAAGGATTCACCCGAGATGGTGCCTGACTTTTTGTTCTCCAAACGAGTTTCTCGTCGAATTGTTTCGGGAGAGCATCGCCTACGTAATTGTCATTAACGTATAAGACCTTGCCATCAGTGGTGATGACGATTGCTGCAGAAAATGCTTCATTCCGCAGCTTGTAGATGCCGGGTTTTGAAAGGACATCACGTAGCAGAATCGGTTTTTTGCCGATAGGTTCTGCTTGTATCGCGTCCATCGGTTCGATGGCCAACAATGTCCGTGTCATGAAATTTTCTGGCAGTCTGACGTTGTCGAGAGGGATGCCTTTCTGCTTGAGGAAATCCACGAGGTCCCCCAAGGTCAGGTTATTCATGTCGCATTTGGACTTATGGTTGATGCCAAGTGGTCGAGTATTTTTGTCCTTGCCCTGTTTATCAGGCGCACGGACAAAGAATGGTGTATCTTTTCGTTTCACAGCTTTTGTT
>JBEBAU010000040.1:0-2865 GCA_041158765.1 Candidatus Parcubacteria bacterium
GACTCTAATTCTTTTACCAATTCGGACTGTGGTGCTGTCTGCTGTTACGCTAACGATAGTTGCTTGCTCCTTGATTCTCGAGAGATCACGAAATCTCAAAGAAAGCATGCCCAGTTGTCTCGTTGCATCCTCATGGGCAAAGTTGTCGTGAAATGTTTCCGCTCCTTCTCGGCAACTTTCACCCATCTCTTTTCCTATATCTGTGATGCGTTTTCGCAATTCTTCGATAGAGGATAAGAGTGCTTCATAATCATGCTGCAAAAAGTAGTGCATTCTGTTCCTTTTTGTTGTTGGTTGTAAATATCAATTCCATGAAAAATATATCATATTTAGTGAATATAGTCAAAGATTCGTTATGGTTCAATAGCTTGGCATCACCTCAAGGTATAAACTATGGATATGTCATACATAACAAATGAAAAGCTCCCCGCCATCCGCGCTCAAGCGGTGAATATGGTTAGGAGTGGAAAAAGTACTCGAGAAGTGGCTCGATATTTTGGCTACAATCAAAGTGCCGTGGTGCGATGGTGTCAGAAAGCGCCGAAAGGCTATGTGCGAGTAGTTGAAACCAGAAGTTCCGTCCCTAAATCATCACCTCTCTCGTTGTCGAAAGAAACGGTTGGTCGCATCATTCACGCTCGCATCAAAAGTCACCGTTGTGCCGAAGTGGTGTATGAAATGTTGAAGACCGAAGGAGTGAAAGTGTCACTGTCATCGGTCAAAAGAAAACTGTCACGATATGGTTTGTTGAAAAAGAGAAGCCCCTGGAAGAAGGTACGAAAATACGGTGATCGACCAGAGGCTAATATGGCTGGAATGCTCGTGGAAATCGATACCATTCACTTTGTTGATCGAGATGGAGCAAAAGTGTATGTCTACACCGCTCTTGATGTATATTCGCGATATGGTTTTGCTCTGTTGTCCGACAAAGCCAATTGTTTGAAGAGTTGTTTGTTCTTGTTTCAGACGATTCAATATTTTCCTTTCCAAATTCAAAATATTCAGACTGACAACGGACCAGAATTTGGTTTGTTCTTCACTGATTTCGTGACTAGACGAAAAATGACACATCGTCACATTCATCCACGCTCACCAAATGAAAATGGACACCTGGAGAGATTCAATCGAACCATTCAAGAAGAAATTGGTCGACATGGTTGGTGCATTTTCAAACCGGCAGATATTTTGGCATATTTGAAACATTACAATACCGAACGATTGCATATGGGAATTAATTTCAAAACGCCGGCCCAATTAGTGAAAGTGATGCCAAGGTATTGAATTTAATACAAGATTGAGTGATTTTGTAATAAAGTATACAATTAAAAGCAAACGTTTATTGAGAAAACTTTTGATACAGTATAATATGGAAAACCTTGAAAATATAAAAGAAAAAATTCAAATTACTTCAGCGACGCGGGAGGATCTTCCTGGTATGCAAGAAGTTTTTTATAGATCCTGGCTTGCCACTTATCCAAATGAGGAATTGGGAATTACTACTGAGGATATCGAAGACCGATTTAAAGATTCATTTACTGAAGAATGTTTCGCGAAACGTTGGGAAAGAATACAAAACGCAAAAAACGAAGAATTATTTTTAGCTAAAATTGATGGTGTAGTGATCGGCGTGTGTCGGGTTGTAAAACATACTGACAGGAATCAACTGCAAGCAATTTATATTCTGCCTGAATACAAAGGAAAAGGAATTGGTACTTTATTATGGGACGAGGTGAAAAAAGTTATTGATCCAAATTTAGATACAGTTGTAGAAGTGGCAACTTATAATACGCCAGCAATCGCTTTTTATGCAAAATTAGGTTTTGAGGATACAGGCCGTCGTTTCACTGATGAGAGATTCAAGCTCAAAAGTGGGGCAGTGATTCCAGAGATGGAGATGGCGATAAAGGGGAAGTAAGCTATATTTATCAAGGTATTTTAGTATAAAACTAATAACTATTGACTTTTATATACGACTTGTGCTATAATAGTAGTATCTAGGATGATTCCTGGGTATGGGTTCTTAAACAACAAACAACTGAAGAAAGGAGTCCAAGATGGACACAGCATCAATCGTGATTGCCGTGATATCTGGACTTCTCCAGATTATCGGCTACGTGGTGTATAACCACCTGGCGCAAAAGGGTCACATTAAACCTGACGGCGCTTCCTGGGCAATCTGGGCATTTGGTTCGGCATTGAATTTATTTTCGTATGGCAGCTTAACACAGGATTGGGTCAAGGATATCTTGCCGTTCTGCTGTGCCCTGTCGTGCATGATAACATTCGGTGTTCGCGCCTACCGAAAGCAATTTGGTAGAATAAGCGCGAAAGGCTGGGTCATCCTTCTTGCTGATATTGGAATCACACTTGTGTGGTTCTTTACATCTGCAATGGAGGCTAGTCTTTTGTACCAACTCAGTACCGTTCTCTCATTTATCCCGATGATTATGGGTGTAATGAAGGGAGAAGACAAGGAAGAAGTGTTTCCTTGGATAATCTGGACTTGTGCATATGCAATGCTTGGGGTATCGGTCTACATGAGACTAAATCACCTAGTTGAGCTGGCCTATCCAGTCACTTGCTTCGTGATGCATGCTATCATGACATACATCGCTTGGCGCAACCGTCCTCAATCCAAACAATAAACCGCTTGGAAAGGACGGTTTTTGTTTTACAAAAAAACAGTATCATGATACAATTTTATAAAGTTATGAAACAGATATATATTGCCACAAGTGAAATAGAAGGAAAAGGTATTCGTGCTGGGGAGGATATTAAAAAAGGTGAAATTATTTCTCGTGTAGAAGGCCCTATAAAATTTAAAGTAAATAAAAACAAAAGAGATGCTATAATTCATCCGGATTG
>JBEBAU010000041.1:0-25747 GCA_041158765.1 Candidatus Parcubacteria bacterium
AATGTTCTTGTGGGAGAGTTTGCGTGTGGTTGCCATGGAATTTCCATAGTGCCACCGATAAGATCAATTTCACCACGTCGCCGAAGCTCTTTCAAGGTAATTTTTTGTATTTGCATACGAAACCCTTTCCTTTGGTGGTTATTTGTTCAGACTTTATCTATACGCTATCGTATTTGACGGGGTGGGTCAATGTTGTCCTATTGGGTTTTTTCACGTATGATGAAAATCAATCTAATGCGCCTGTAGCTCAGTTGGTTAGAGCATCGAGCTTATACCTCGAGGGTCCTTGGTTCGAGTCCAAGCAGGCGCACAAAAACACAAAAATAGAGTTTTTACTCTGTTTTTGTGTTTTCTGTTGGTTTGGACGAGAAAGCCGGACTGAAGTCTCGATGTGAGCGTAGCGAACCGAGACGAAGGAGGCGGGGTCGCAGGCGAGCCGCATGTCGGCGAGACCTGTGACCGAGTCCAAGCAGGCGCACCAGAACAAAAAAACGTAGCTCTGCTACGTTTTTTTATTATGTTAGAATATACACATGAAAATTCGATCTGGAAAAGAAGGTTTCACCCTCATTGAGCTTCTCGTGGTGATTTCAATTATTGGTTTACTTTCAAGTATTGTCCTCGCAAGTCTCAGTGTTGCACGAGCAAAAAGTCGCGATGCTGCTCGAATACAATCAATACTTCAGATACGTACTGCGCTTGAGCTATATAAAACGAGCAATGGTTCGTATCCTTTGAGTGCGAATGGAGGTACTGCTCCAATTGAAACGGGTCCAGGGGCACCTACGAATGTTGTGGCAAATGTACCATTATTATTTGGTAGTTCCGGCCAAATTATCCCCACACTTTTGAGATCGTTCAAGGTTGATACTACCGGTATTCCATCGGACTATTATTTCGGATATTGGTCTGATGGAGTTGACTACTTTTTTGCAGCTGTCGCGTATCTCGAGCGCCCTTTGCCTGCAAATAGTCAATATATTTTTACAGTTTATGGTGGTGGTTTCGGACCATACAGCATAACAATTTTTAGTAATAGAGCACGTGCTGAATATGGGTACAGCATGTTCTAATTCGTAGTTTATTCTAGATGCACACCGCCTTTATTCTGATCGAGGCGGTGTTTCATTGGGGGATGTTTGGTGAAAGAACTCTCGGTCACGATACGTATTGCTTCGGTGCGGGCAGCTTCGACCATTTTGATATTCTTGAGAGCTTCCATGGCAATATCTGAAACACCCCATTGTTTGCCAGCAACAAGTCCACCAGAACCACGCTGAGCAAGATCAAATTCTGCAAGTTCGAAGCCGTTCTTTGCGGTGGTGAGTGCTCGGAGACGCTCTACGGTTTTTTCACTTCCAATACGTTCATTAGCATTGCCTGACATATCACCCGGCTTCACACTGCCATCACCAGTGAAGACATAACAATATGCTTGATGATTGCTACGAATAACTCGACCGCGGAGTTGATGAAGTTGTGCAAGACCGAAGCGCTCACCACCTTCAATAATAATGACCGTTGCATTCGGTACATTCACACCGACTTCAACGACTGATGTTGCGCAGAGAATGTGTATTTTGTGAGCTTTGAAATCAAGCATGACGCGATCTTTGTCAGCGGGTTTCATCTTGCTGTGGAGAGTGCCGATTTCGTATTCTGGAAATACGTTTTTTTTGAGACGCTTTGTTTCTTCAATAACAGATTTTGCTTGAACAGCCATCTCTTTTGTTGGATCTGCCTCATCAATACGTGGGCAAATCACATATGCTTGGCGTCCCGCCGCGAGTTCTGCGCGGACTTTTTCATATATATGCTCACGACGATTTGGTGTGACTATTTCGGTGATGATTGGCTTGCGACCATGAGGCATTTCATCAAGAAGGGTGAGATCAAGGTCGCCATATATTGTGAGAGCAAGTGTGCGAGGAATTGGCGTTGCTGTCATTGAGAGGAGATGTGGAAGAGGAGTTTTTGTTGAAAGGGTGTGAGACGAAAGATTCTGTGGTACCGGAGCGGGATGTCTGGTACCGAGGGTTTTGCCGGTTTTCACTGCAGCTTCTTTGCGCACGAGTTCTGCACGCTGTCGTGTGCCGAAGCGGTGTTGTTCGTCAATAATTACGTATGCAAGATTTTTGAATTTCACGGCTTTTTGAATGAGAGCGTGGGTACCAATCACGATAGGAATTTCACCATTTTCAACCCATTTCAATAATTGTGTGCGTGAAATATCAGTCCAGCCTTTTGGATTGAGCTTCGAGGGGAATTTCCTGCAGCCGTTGCCTGTGATGAGCGCAACCTGTACACCAAGATATGCGAAGTATTGAATGAACGATTCGAAATGTTGCGTCGCAAGGATTTCGGTTGGGCACATGTATGCGACTTGGAGTTTTTTGTGAACAACTGCAAAAGCCGTAGCTGCTGCAACAGCTGTCTTGCCAGAACCCACATCTCCTTCGAGAAGTCGAGACATTGCAGCGCCCTTTGCGAAGTCTGCCAGCACAGTATCAATTGCTTTTTGTTGAGCATCTGTTGCAGTGAAAGGGAAGCGCTTCACAAAAGCATCAACATTTGTTCGGATAGTTGAAACAGTCGTGCCGTCTTCTTTTGTCACAATATCAGCGGGTCCTCCAATAGTGAATGTTGGATTCTGAGCGTATGCTTTGCGAGCCTGCTGTTTTTCTAATTGTATGAAAAAGATTTCTTCAAATGCAAATCGTTTGCGTGCAACTTCAGCATTCTCAGTGGTCATTGGGGTATGTGCCCAAATAAGCGCAGTGCGCAATGGTGGCAAACTGTACCGAGCAAGAATATCCGGAGGAATAGGGTCGTCGAGTGTTTCAAGGAAACTCATGCTCGTTGCAGTATCACCGTTCTTCGCATGACCTGCTGATTTAAAAATTTTTGTTACTGCATGATACATCCAATTTGAGGTGATGCCGCGGGATTCTGGATATATCGGATATAGATTGTGTGCTGTAACACTTTTTTCATCATCTGAGGTGGCGCCATTTGTTGATTTGAATAGATTACTGCCAACACCTTGTGGAAGTTTGTGTACAATTTCAATTTTTGGATTTGAAAAGTAGAGCTCGCCTTGCGCTTCTATACCTGTGGTTGCCGAATTTTTTGATCGTCGTTGTGAGACTTTGCCCTCGACACGTACGAGCGCACCATCGGTGAGCATTTTTGCGAGATACGGTTGATTGAACCATACACAGTGAATTCGACCGCTTTCATCCTCAACCCAGCCATCAGCCATGGGGATTTTACTTTTGAAACCTTTGCTTGTTTTGAGTCCGGTGATTCGGCCGAAGATAACTGCTTCATCACCCTTGTCGAGATGTGTAATTGAGCGAATTTCAGATGTATCGCCGTATCGAACAGGGAAATGATACAAGAGATCTTCAATCGTGGTAATGCCAAGTCTTTTGAGAGCCGCCACCTGCGGTTCCATAAGTCGAAAATGAAGTTTGAGCGGATCGGTGGGTTTCATATCTAGTGCAGGATTATGTACACCGATTATAGCATTTTCACATTTATCTTTTTTCCTGAGAAAGTTTTAGGCATGAGCGACCTCCAAAACCTTTACTGTTGGTACATCAATACGTTCTCGGATGTATAATTCGAGGTCCTTTTTGGGAATATCTTCAATATAAAGCTCTACTGCTTCACGAATGTTCTTCTCAGCTTCTTCTATTGTATTGCCTTGGCTTGCAACTCCAAGTTCTGGACAGAGAACACTGTAACCCTTATTTTCCTTTGTATATATCGCACTGAAGATATATTTCATTAATCCACTATACCACATATGTTTTTTGAAATTAATTACTAAATAACAAAGAAATTCTATCAAAACGAGATAAAATCTTAATAAAAAAAGAATAAAAAATAGGTCAATTGTCCGAAATTCTGAATATGCCCTTATCATCAACAAGGAAGCCTTCCTTTATAAGCGCTGAGATATTTTTTTCTATTGCGGCGGCGTTGCGGGTCTTGCTTATGAAGGCGTCTATGAGTTCACTAGATGAATGGGGCTTCTTGAGAACGCTACGCAAAATTTGTGCTCGAAGTTCTCGATTCGAGCCTTTGAATGCAGATTGCTTTACATGATGTGCACTGCGACGAGAAGGGTTCGGTAGCGTCGCTTTCAAATACACGCCATAATCCATGAGCGCGTAATACCATTCTCGTGGATTCTCTTGAATACTCGGTTGAGCGAGCGATTTGCTGATAAGTTTGAGAATTTCAGTATCGAGCACTTTTTTATCACGACCACCGTGATTTTGCGTGCCTTTATTTTTGAAAAAGAAATGAATATATACTGAGCGAATATTTGTTTCAATGAAAGGGTGTGGAATATTCCATGCGAAAGCGAGTATTGAACCAGCGGTATTTGGTCCGATGCCAGGGAGGGACACAAGTTCGTCAAATATTTTGGGTATTTCTTTTGTTGTAGAAGTTGTCGAAATTTTTTTGGCAATTTCTTTCAGATAAAGTGCACGGCGATTGTAGCCGAGTCCCTGCCACTCTTTGAGGACCTGAGCTGTCGAGGCTTTCGCGAGTGCTTTCCAATTTGGGAATTTTTGTATGAAATTTTCATACTTTGGCACGACGCGTGGCGCCTGTGTCTGTTGAAGCATTATTTCAGATACGACGATGTGGTAGGGAGTTACCACACGCTTTTTGCCGGCGCCATTTTTTTCAAACGGCGAACTCGTGCGCCACGGGAAATCACGGCGGTGTTTGGCATGATAGTTCCAGATTTCGCGGGTGAAGGGTTTCATGTTTTAAGTCCAACATTGTGGATCAGAAGCAAAAATATCAAAAGCAATGATATTATCGGTATAATTGACATGCTGACTCTTCTTGCTTCCTTCAGAAACTTTTACATTTTTAAATACTTTTTTGAGGAGGGTTTCGATATATTTAATTTCGTAGGAATAAGTGGGCACATCAATTTCTTTTCTGTTAAAAATTCCACCTTTTGTATTGTAACTTAAGAGTAAAAAACCTGTTGGTTTCAAAGATTCTGTAATTTTGTTGATAAGAAAATGTAATTCTTGGGAATCGAGATACTGGATCACCCGCGCCACTATGATTGCTTGATACTGTGATGGTGTGTAAGAGTATTCCAGAATATTTGTTTTTCTAAAATGTATTTTTTTCTTTAGTTCCTCAGGCAGGCTTTTTGTCCATTGTAAATCGATAACATCAAAGCAATCTACATTCATCCCTTGTTCTGCGAGATATATCGAATTTCGACCATTGCCGCACCCTACATCAAGAACATAATCATTAGCACGTAGTTTGTCTTGATATTTGGATACAAGAATACTGGGCATAAGAGTTTTTATGCTGAATTTTTTATCCTCCCATGCTTTCTCCCATCTATGTTTGCTCATCTCCGCATATTACCGCAGAAACAAAAAAACTGGTACCGAAGTACTAGTTTTTGATTTGGCTGAAGGGGCGGGATTCGGTCACAGGTCTCGCATTGCTATGCTCGCCTGCGACCCCGCCTCGCACACCTGCGTGTGCTCCGGCTTTCGAATCTCGCACTCTATTTCACGCAGACAAAGAAAAAGTCACACCGAAGTGTGACTTTTTCTTTGTGGCGGAAGGGGCGGGATTCGAACCCGCGAAGCCTTTAAAGGGCTTACTTCTTTAGCAAAGAAGCTCATTCGACCGCTCTGACACCCCTCCGTGTTGTCGTATTCTTACACAAAATCGCGAGTTACTCAATGCCTCACAAACTTTTCATATATTTCACACTGAAGAGTATTAATGCGCAACGGCAATCATGATAACCTGTCGCGCACCCGAAGCGAGGAGTGCGCGCTTTGCGGCGACGAGCGTGCTGCCGGTTGTTACAACATCATCAATGACAATACACACACTTCCAGCGATATCAGCACCCGAAGCAACAGCAAAAAAGTTTTTTGATTCTGAAATTCGATCAGCGCGACCTTTTGTCTTTTGTTCTGCGTGCGAATGAGATCGTTTCAATATGTGTCTTTTCATTTCAATTATTGGCATGTTTACACTGCTTAATTTCACTATTTCTTGAGCAATAAGTTCACATTGATTGTATCCACGTTCACGAATGCGCTTTTTTGAAAGGGGAATAGGGATTAGTGTGAAAGGGGTTTTGTTGGAAGCAATTTCAACTGTCCGATTTTCTGAATTTGTGCTATCTGGCACCAAAACTCTCACGTCCAAAATCCCAGCATCCGAAACCTCCGTAATTGAGACACCCTCGTCCGAACCTCTCACTTGCATGATATCCATAAGCACCATATATATGCCAAAAGCTGCACATCGCGCAGCGTGCAAATCACGACGTTCTTTGAGTCCGCGAATCATTACCTTGGTGAGCGGGTGATCATATTGCCATACAGCACGAATGTCACGATCAATAAGTCCGCCACCACTCGCGCTACCAGCACCGCGCGTGTCGCTTGTTCGAGCTTCATCGCTCTGTATTCGCGGAATCGCCTGATATACCTCCTCGGGAGACATAGCGTGAAAGTCAGCAACCTCTCTCGACTCAGGAAACACCCACGAGATAATAAAATTAAGTATCTTATTCTGCATACATATATATATGTGTGTCACACACAATACGTAGAGCATATACAATCATGATGAAATCCCCATAAAAATCTGATAAAATACATAGCACCTGTGCTTTCTTTCATGGTATACTATCTAAAACTATGTCTTTCTTAAGTTCACTCTCTAGCTTCTTTGCCAAGAAGGAACAAAGCGTTCTGGGTATTGATATTGGTTCATCAGCAATAAAAGTTGTTCAGATTAGACGAAAGCGAGGTCGTGCAGTACTCGAAACCTACGGTGAACTCGCTCTCGGTCCATATGCAGGTACCGAAGTCGGCCGTGCCACCTCTCTCGATAATGCCAAAATGGCAGAAGCTCTTCGCGATATTCTACGAGAAGCCAAAACCACCACAACGGCGTGCGGTATCGCATTGCCACTTTCATCAAGTCTCATTTCTTTCATCAGTGTTCCGCAAGTTCCTGAGAAGCAGCTCGCAGAGGTTATTTCACTTGAAGCTCGTAAATACATTCCAGTACCAATGACCGAAGTTCTCCTCGATTGGTCTATTATTCCTAAGGAAGATACTTTTGCCGAAGATGATAGTCCGACTACACCAACTGCAGGACAAAATAATCTCGCTCCACGAGCTTCACAAGAAGTCCTCGTTGTTGCAATTCACAATGAGTATTTGAATACGTATCAAGCAATTATGAAGGGAAGCAATCTCAATCCTTCATTTTATGAAATTGAAATCTTCAGCTCAGTTCGAGCATCTGTTGATCAAGGAATTCAGCCAGTGATGGTTATCGATATGGGTGCGCGTTCAACAAAACTCTATATTGTTGAACGCGGCATTCTTCGAAGCTCACATATCATTAACAAAGGCGGTCAAGATATCACACTCGCAATTGCTCAAGCAATGAGCGTGCCTGTTGCTGAAGCTGAAAACCTGAAACGAGTGCATGGTCTCAAGGGTGGTCCAGAATTCAAAGCTCTCACCGAAATCATTACCATCAACCTCGACTATGTATTCTATGAAGCAAATGCAACGCTTGTGAATTATCAAAAAAAGTATTCACGAACGGTTACTAAGGTTATTTTGACTGGAGGAGGGGTTTTGTTGAAAGGAATGACCGATCTTGCGAAGGTGAGCTTCCAGAGTGAAATTACCTATGCAGATCCATTCGGCAAGCTTGAAACCCCAGCATTCCTCGCAGAGCAGTTTGCACAGGCAGGTCCTGAGTTTACGGTAGCTATTGGTGTAGCTTTGCGACGACTTTCTGATACGAATTAAGATATACACAGCCTCTCGGTACGTGCATTTACCAAAAATACGTTATAATAAAGAGGAATGGAGACCAAATTCCAAACATCATTTATACCCAAGAAACCGCTGACCGCTCCGTCAGTCATTTCTCGTGGAGGTGGCGTCAGTATTTTCACGACACTTTCAATACTTATTTTCATTGCCTCAATTGCTGGTGCAGGTTTTGCGTATGGATGGCAAAAGCATCTCATTACAGCACAAGCACAGCTGAAGGCCGATCTCGATGCAAGCCAGAAGGAATTCGATCCGTATCTCATAGAACAATTGCGCAAAGCAAATGTGAAAATCGATCTTTCAAAGCAACTCTTGAAAAATCACATGGATGTCACGGGTATATTTGGAATTCTCTCGACTCTTACTACAGAGAGTGTGCGTTTTGATAGTTTTGATTTCGCTGCACCAGATCTTGCTGGTGGCAAGATCAAAGTGAATCTTCATGGTGTTGGCAAAAGCTTCAGCGCAATTGCATTCCAATCTGATGTCCTCGGACAAGCTTCACAGGGTAAGGCTCGTGTCATTACAAATCCCGTACTTGCAGATCTTTCTGTCGATCAGAATGGCTATGTAGGATTCTCACTTTCAGTACAGGTCGCACAGAAGGATTTGTTGTATTCGAACTTGTTCAGCGGAGCAGCTCCAACGCCAGCACCGACACCAGCTAATCTTCCAAACGAAACACAATAATTTTATGGGAAAGAATATACTACCAATAATACTTATAGTTCTCGCAGTCGGTATTTATTTCACCTATACCAGTGGCCAATTGGACGTATTGAAAGACATACAGACCAAGAATGCGAGCTATGCAAGTGCAATTGCAAATGCACGTGATCTTATTGCAAAACGAGATACTGTGAATAAGGCATACGGACAGATTTCACCAGAAGATGCCGCGCGCCTCGACAAAATGTTGCCTGACAATATAGACAACGTGCGTCTCATTATCGACGTGAACGGCATCGGCGCGCGGCACGGTCTTACGCTCCGAGGGCTCCGTACGAGTGCAGGAAATGAAGCTACTACTGGTACCAAGACCCAAGCCCAGACTACCGCTATGGGTAGCGGAGCAGGACAAGTTGGTGTTGTCACGGTTTCATTCAGTGTTTCGACGACATATGACAATTTCATTTCATTTATCCAAGATGTTGAAAGAAGCCTTCGTATCATGGATATATCGAAGGTTACTCTCTCGGCAAATGATAATGGGGTATACGATTACGGTGTTGAGCTCAAGACGTATTGGCTAAAACAATAAGACCATGCAACAACAGACCAATTCAAATTCAAAAACCTTCATCCTTCTCGGCATATTGCTCGTGCTTGGTGGTGTGTACTATCTCTATACTTCTGGTAATAAGACAGTTTCTGATGCAGGTCTTGCTCCAGGATCAGATACTGGCTCTATTGATACTTCATTTGCAACAGCTGATGTGAGCGATGGAAGTGATCTCGTAACACCGGACGTGCTCAGTATTCTCAATAAGATTCGCGAGCTTCGTATTGATCCGGCAATTTTCCAAGATGCTTCATATCAATCGTTGGTAGATTTCAGTATTGCTATTCCTCCAGAAAATGTCGGTAGACCAAACCCATTCGCGCCGATTTCTGGATCCGTTGTTTCATCTCCTGCAGGTGCTGCTGCATCACGTTCGTTGCGTACCGGCAGATAACGCAGGTGGAAGATAGTTTTATTTTCATACAAATATTATGAGCGTTCTCGATATACTTCTCAATAAAAAGCTCATCAACAAAGGAGATATTTCTGATATCAAGCAGGAGACAGCTTCTGGTGAAACTTCTCTTGATCAAGCGCTTATTGGTCGCGGGGTGAAGCCTGAAGAGATTCTCGCTGCTCGAGGTGAATTTCTTAATATTCCAATTAAGACACTCGACAATATATCAGTGCCATTTGAAGCACTCGAATATATTCCTGAAGAGTCAGCGCTTCATTACAAATTCGTTCCAATTGGATTGAAAGGGAATATGCTCGAAGTTGGTCTCGTAAATCCAGACAACATTGAGGCTCGAGACGCGCTCAATTTCATTGCAGCAAAGAATAATATCCCGTATAAGATTTATCTCATTAGTCCTGAGGATTTCGACAAGACAATCGAGTCATACAAGGGCCTTTCGGGTGAAGTTGGCAAGGCTTTGCAGGATCTTGAAATGACACTCACTGTTGATACTGATTCTTTGCTTGAAAAGGTGAAAAGCGATGACGGCAAATCAGATACGTTCATTATCGAAGAGGCTCCTGTCAAAAAGATCGTTTCAACTATCATTCACTATGCAACTGAAGGAGGTGCCTCTGACGTTCATATCGAACACATGCGCGAACTTATTCGTGTTCGTTTCCGTGTAGACGGAGTGCTTACTACATCACTTACACTTCCACCACAAGCACATGCGCAGATTGTTTCTCGCATCAAACTCCTCTCAGGTATGAAGCTTGATGAGAAGCGCAAACCGCAAGACGGACGCTTCTCTGCGAATATTGACGGTAGGAAGATAGACTTCCGTGTCTCTACATTCCCAGCGTATTACGGTGAAAAAGTCGTGATGCGTATCCTCGATCAAGAAAAGGGTGTGAAAAAGCTCGATGATATGGGTATGTCAAAAGAAACACTCGCTATCATTAAGGAGGCTATCAGACGACCATATGGACTTGTTCTCATTACCGGACCTACAGGTTCCGGAAAATCTACAACACTCTACTCAAT
This sequence comes from Candidatus Parcubacteria bacterium, assembly GCA_041158765.1. Lineage (GTDB taxonomy): Bacteria > Patescibacteriota > Minisyncoccia > Phycocordibacterales > PALSA-1337 > JAQBRD01. The sequence goes on from JBEBAU010000041.1 coordinate 10,607, forward strand.
GTTGAATGAAATTGATCGCGAATCATATAACGTACTCTCACTTGAAGATCCAATCGAATACAATATGGATGGTGTGAGCCAATCTCAGGTACATGCCGCAATCGGGTATACTTTTGCAGAAGGACTTCGTACAACACTTCGTCAAGACCCCGATATCATCATGGTGGGAGAAATCCGCGACAAAGAAACTGCTCAATTGGCTGTTCAAGCAGCTCTTACAGGTCACTTGGTGCTTTCAACTCTCCACACCAACAATGCGGCAGGTGTGATTCCTCGACTTATTGATATGGGTATTGATCCATACTTGATTGCTCCAACACTTATTTGTGCAATTGCTCAACGACTTGTTCAGACACTTTGTCCGGGAGGAGGTAAACCAATTCCTGTTGAAGGAAGTATTAAGGCAATGCTTGATAAACAGTTCGAAGATTTGCCAGCGAAGTTCAAAGCAAAAATTCCATTTTCAGATACTGTGTACGAAGCAACCCCTACACCTGATTGTCCAAAGGGTGTTCGTGGTCGTATTGCAGTGGTCGAGGCTTTCAGAATTGATAAAGAGATTGAAAAAGTCATCCTCACAAATCCAACTGAACTCGAAATTTCACGAGTTACTCGTTCACAGGGAATGCTTACAATGAAAGAAGATGCAATTCTCAAAGCATTTCAGCGTATTATTCCTTTTGATGAAGTCAAAAAGTTCGAAGGTCTTCAAGAAATTGATCAAGAAGAAGATGCTATTCTCGCAGCTACTGCCGCAATTGAGGAACCAGTTAAGCTCTAGTATAATAGTCATATGTCAGAATCTACAAAAAAACTCTCTATCATGTTCGTTGATGACGATAAGTTTCTTCTCGACATGTATGCGCTCAAATTTTCAAAAAATGGTTTTGATGTACGTGTAGCACAGGGTCCAGAAGAAGCACTCAAATTCCTTCGTAATGGAGAAGTTAAGCCAGATATTATTCTCCTCGATGTTGTTATGCCAGGTATGGATGGATTACAGCTTCTTGGTGTTATTCGAGAAGAGAAGCTCGCTCCGAAGGCTGTGATGATTATGCTCACGAATCAGGGACTTGCAGAAGACATTGATCGAGCGAAGAAGCTCAATGTTGATGGGTACATTATCAAGGCCATGACCATTCCTTCAGAGGTTCTCGATGAAGTTCATCGGATTTATGATTCAGCTAAGCATGAATAAGAGTTAATATTTATTATATGGAATACAAAAAACAAATTGAAGAACTCGTTTCAGCTGTCCTTCAGGAAAATGCATCTGACTTGCATCTAGCTGAGGGTAGAACACCATATGTGCGTGTTTCAGGAACTCTTATTCCTCTTACAAAAAAGCCTGTACTCACTGCAGCTGATATGGAAGGTTACGTATCTGTTTTCCTTAATCCAGAGAATCGCGCACGTCTCGCAAAAGACCGTGAAATTGATTTTTCATATAGTCTCGTTGATTCACGTTTCCGTGGAAATGTATATTACAAACAGGGTACACTCTCAATTGCACTTCGTCTCATCCCGAAGAAGATCAAGACACTCGCCGAACTCAATCTTCCACCGATTCTTGAGACATTCACTCGTAAGCCACAAGGATTTTTCCTTGTTGTGGGTCCAATTGGTCAAGGTAAGACAACAACACTTGCAGCAATGATTGAAATGATTAATCAGAGTCGAGCAGAACATATTCTTACGATTGAAGATCCGATTGAATATGTGTATGAGTCGAAAAAATCTATTATTGATCAGCGTGAAATTCTCGTTGACACGCCTGACTTCCATAGCGCACTTACCGCTATGTTCCGTGAAGACATTGATGTCTGTCTTGTGGGTGAAATGCGAGATACCAATACTATCTCTACTGCAGTTACTGCAGCTGAGACTGGCCACCTCGTATTTTCAACCCTTCATACCAACAATGCAGCGCAGACCATCAACCGTATTATCGACTCATTCCCACCGAATCAACAGGATCAAATCCGTGTGCAACTCGCCGGATCACTTACAGGTATATTCTCACAACGTCTTATCCCTCGTATATCTGGTGGTCTTGTTCCTGCATATGAACTTCTTATCAATAACAATGCTGTAGCAAATCTTATTCGTGAGAAGCGTATTCACGAGATTCAGACAGTTATTGAAACAAGCTCAGGTGAGGGAATGATTGATATGAATCGCTCACTCGCAGAACTTGCTCGTTCAGGGCAGATTAGCGTAGAGAGCGCATACCTCAATTCGCAATCCCCAAAAACCCTCGAACGACTCATATAGCGCGAATCCTGTTTTTCGCATATTATTATCATATACATGCTTTTCAATTACACATCAGTTGACAATACAGGCCAACCAAAAACCGGATCAATTGATGCGGTGAATGTTGATATTGCTATTGCATCTCTCCAGCGTCGAGGTCTTGTCATCACATCAATTCATGATGCAGAAGGGAAGAAGTCTCTTCTCAATATGAATCTTTCGTTCTTTGATCGTGTTTCGAACAAAGACATTGTTATTCTTTCACGACAACTTGCAACACTCTTCGAAGCACAGGTTTCTGCACTTCGTATCTTCCGACTTCTTGGTACCGAAGCAGAGAATCATGTACTCGGAGCGAAGCTCAATATCATTGCTGATGATCTCCAAGCAGGAACGTCTATTTCAGCAGCTCTATCGAAGCACCCGAAGATATTCTCTGAATTCTATGTGAACATGGTGAAAGCAGGTGAAGAATCAGGAAAGCTTGATGAAACATTCGGCTATCTCGCTGATTATCTCGATCGTACGTATACACTTGTGTCGAAGGCAAAAGGTGCTCTCGTATATCCAGCATTCGTTGTGGTGACATTCGTGACAGTTATGATTCTCATGTTCACTATGGTTATTCCGAAGATTAGCTCCATTCTTACTGAGTCTGGTCAGGACATTCCTTCATATACCAAAGTTGTGCTCGGTCTTTCAAACTTCTTCGTTCAGTATGGTTTCATCGTTCTTGCAATTGTAATCGTGCTCGGCTTCCTATTGGTGCAATACATACGAACTCCATCGGGACGTGCGGCGTTCGATAGTTTCAAACTTTCAGTACCATATATCAGCAATCTTTTCCGCAAGCTCTATCTCGCTCGACTTGCAGACAATATGAATACGATGCTTATTTCAGGAATACCAATGATACGAGCGCTCGAGCTTACATCATCAGTTGTGAATAATCAGATTTATAAGACGATTCTCGGTGGGGCAGTAGAATCGGTGAAAGCTGGTAAGGCAGTATCTGAAGCATTAAACGGCAACAAAGAAATCCCCGGTATTATGATCCAGATGATGAAAGTGGGAGAGGAGACAGGAGAGCTCGGAAATATCTTGAAAACACTTGCGCGATTCTACGCTCGAGAAGTGGAAACAGCAGTTGATGCCCTCGTAGACCTTATTGAACCACTTATGATTGTTATGCTCGGTCTTGGTGTTGCGGTGCTCCTCGCTTCGGTTCTCGTGCCTATTTATAATGTCGCAAGCGCTCAATAACAGCACACGATGCTGTTTTTATGGGTGTTTGCGATAGTTATCCACATACGATTTCACCCTCAAAAGGCTTATTTTGGTATAATTACCTGTACGAGGTTAGGAAATACGGTTTCATTTAATAGTAATTACTTATTTACATTTGTTTATGAAGAAAAATCAAGGTTTTACACTCATTGAACTTCTTGTTGTTATCGCAATCATCGGTATTCTTTCATCAGTTGTTCTCGCATCTCTTAACACAGCTCGATCAAAGGGTTCTGATGCTGCAATCAAGTCACAGATGGCAAGTCTCCGAACACAGGCAGCTCTATTCTACGACTCAAATAGCTCATCGTATGCAAACATGGGTTCTGATTCTCAAATTAGAATGATTCTTGATGGTATTAGAACAGCAAATGGTGGTACAGCTGTAAGTGTAGCATCAAGCTCAGCACTATTCTCAGCAATTTCACCTTTGAAATCAGCCGGCTATTATTGTGTTGACTCATTTGGTAATGCAACATCAACCGCATCTACAACAGCTGTTCTTGCAGCTTGTCAGTAATAATCAGCTAGTCTGATTATCAAAAAACACCCGCTCTCTGCGGGTGTTTTTGTTTTATGGGGATGTTTTGTTCCCACTTCTTTGTCTTGTGCGGGTGCATTGCTTTTTTTCAATAAGTGTGGTATTACTTGGTTAAATACGGTGTAACCATTCAAGCAAAATTGGCGAATAAAAAGCCAAATCACCATTGCAGTTTTGTAAAATTATGAAGACAAAAATCCCGTCATTCATTGTGGCGCTTGTATGCGCTGCAGGAATGATTTCGACGGTCATGACGACGCCGGTTCACGCTCAGGGGACAGTCACTTGGAGCGATCAGTTCAACCAACCGACACTCGGTGCGCAGTGGCAGATGTATAATTCACCGAACGGAGCAAGTCCGCTCTTCGGTGGACAGCCACAGTTGCGAATCATTCCGTATTGGGGAGCAAGTGCTCCGCCGAGCGGAATCCGGACTTTCACGCCATCTGGTGTGGGGGACTGGAGCGCATCGGTCGCGATTATGATTCTGTATTCCGCGAACGATCTCATCTTCGACTTCACGGTCAATTTGGGTTCGACAAGTGCGGTGCTTACGTTTTCGAATATGAACGGAAGCACTGTCGCATCATACAGCAGTCTTGATCCAGCAACAGGAACGTCGGCGCCCAGCAGTGTCCATCCTGGTGTAACGTCATCTGACCCGAACGGTCGCGACTTCCTCGGCATTAGCCAGACGGGCAATTACCTCACCTATACGATCAATGGTGTGCCCATCGGGAGTTATGCCATTAATCCTGGACTCCATCCGAATTGGATCGGCCTCCTTGCGAGATCACCCGGTGCTGGTCTGAGTGGAATACTAGCGAGTGACTTCACTGTCTCATACTCGCCGGTAGCCGCTGTTCCAGAGCCGAGCACGTGGGTCTTGGTTTTGTTTGGCCTCGTGGTGCTCATCGGGGGTCGCCTGCTTCACAGATCACAGTTTTATTGAAAGCTGTGATTTTTTATTTCACAATGGTGTATAATATAGGGATGAAAAAGAATCGAGGATTCACGCTCATTGAACTTATGGTGACGGTCGCTATTATCGGAGTGCTTTCGGCTATTGTCACCTCGAATTTCACTCAAGCTCGCGCAAAATCTCGCGATGCAAAACGTATTTCAGATATTGCCAATATTCAGCTTTCACTTTCAATCTACTTCGATCGTTGCGGACAGTATCCGAATACTGCACTCACAACAACAGTTGATGAGGGATGTGCAGCTGCTGGAGCACCCGGTATTACACTTGGAAGTTTCCTTTCAAAAATCCCAACGCCTCCAACCCCTCAACCAGGAGGTCTTACTTCGTATACGTACAAAACAAATTATGACAGCCTAGTTCCAGGAGTGCCCGCTAGTGATTATGTGCTTGGAATTCAGCTCGAAGGGAATACGGATGTATTGAAAGACTCTATTGGTGCTACGACATATACCGTGCCGTGTTCGGTTTCAACATATTATTATTGTATTGGTCCAAAATAGCATGACATTATTTCCTTTCATTATTCCATTCGTATTCGGAACACTAATTGGTAGCTTCCTTAATGTTGTGGCATTGCGATACAACACAGGTATGGGTATTGGTGGAAGATCGAAGTGCTTTTCTTGTGGAAAGACGCTCACATGGAAAGAGCTTGTGCCACTTTTTTCATTCCTTGTACAAAAAGGCTCTTGTAAGAAGTGCAAAAGCAAAATCTCTTGGCAATATCCATTGGTTGAATTCTTTTCAGGTATATTGTTCGTGCTTGTGATAGCAGTATTCCCGCCGGTTGATATGGTTTCTACAATACATACATTGATATATCTGTTCATCACATGTCTTATGCTTGTGATTACGGTGTATGACATAAAGCACAAAATTATTCCTGATCCATTGGTGTATACATTCGATGCGATTGCGCTCGGCGCCGCGGTGCTTTTTGTTGTCGAGCCTCTTATATTCGAGGGTGCGAATGTGGTTGCTCCAGCAGTCTTCAATTGGGGAATGTTGGTGTGGCCGGTGCTTGCGGGGCCGATATGCGCAGCGCCTTTTGCGCTCATTTGGTTCGTGTCACGGAATAGCGCAAAAGGCGCATGGATGGGACTCGGAGATGCCAAGCTTATGCTCGGTATTGGTTGGCTCCTTGGCCTACTTGGAGCACTTAATGCAATTACGCTCGCATTCTGGATCGGTGCAGCAATATCAGTAATTTGGATGCTGATACGATTTGGCAAACTCCGCGGTCATTATGAAATACCGTTTGCTCCGTATCTTATCCTCGGTATGTATCTTGTATTACTTTTCAATATCAATGTCTTTGTATTCTAATTACAAAAAAATAGCTCGACGTGCTCGACACACAGATATGAAAAAGTCTGGTTCAGATGGAGGTTTCACTTTGGTGGAACTCATTGTTTCAGTTTCGATATTCGTATTCATGACAGCATTTCTTGTGGTGAGATACGGTACTTTCAATCAAGGCGTGATCGTTACAAATGCTGCATACGATATTGCTCTTGCGGTACGAAGCGCACAATCATACGGCCTCAATGTGATGCAATCAGTTGATGTTGTGAATCCTTTCAAACACGGTTTCGGAGCGCACTTCTCTCCAGGGGCAGTATTTTATACATTTTCTGATGTGAATGATGATGGAGTGCAAGATACAGGTGAAATTCTCTCAACATCAAATCTCAAGAAGGGTATAGCAATAGCAAGTATTCAAGCGGTGTGTAGCGATCTTGGTCCAACTACACAGAATGCGACTGTTGCTGATGTGACATTCAAACGACCTGACCCTGATGCTATAATCAAAGCAACGATCGGGGGAACACCACACGTATGTCAGTTTGTTCAGATTAATATTAGTGCTCCTGATGGCTCAAAAAAGGCAATTGTTGTTCGAGGAACTGGTCAAATTGCTATTCAATAAAACCCCATGTTCACTTTCATACAAAAATACATACGAGTGAGTGCACAAAAAAACGCGCAAGAGTGTGCGCAAAAAAGCACGCATACATTCAGTGATACGCAAGGTGGTTTCACTTTGATTGAAATCATCGTTTCACTCGCTATATTCGCAGTAGTGGCGGTGGTGGCTGTTGGAGCTTTCCTTAAGATTATTGATGCAAACAAAAAGTCTCAGACACTCAAGACTGCAATTAACAATGTGAATTTTGCTCTCGAATCAATGACTCGTGAAATGCGCGTTGGCTCCAATTACACTCTTATCAATGGTAATGGCGTGCCAAGCACTCTCCCCGCATATGGATTTAGCTATAGCGGAGATGCTAGTGGTAAGACAATAGCATTCGTTTCTTCGAAGACTGACGCTTCAGGTTGTGGACTTATTCATGCATATTATTTCGACAATTCAACAGGCAAGCTCATTATTTCAAAAGCTTCACAGACTGCGTGCGGAAGTGCAGCGGGACTTGGTTCAAGTGAATTCATACCGCTTATTTCCGCAGATGTAACTATTGATAATGCATATGTGAAAATCGTAACCGCCAATAGCAGTGCTGGTCCACAGCCACGTATGTCATTGCGACTACGAGGACATTCAGGTACAAGTGAAAAAACAAAGACACTGTTCGATGTTCAGACAACAGTATCTCAACGTAATGCATTTTGATATATGAAAACCAATACCACACAATCAAATAGCGGTTTCACCATCATTGAGACACTCGTTGCGATCACGATTCTTATGATTGCTATTGCAGGACCGCTCACTGTGGTGAGCAAAGGTCTTACTGCTGCGCTCTATGCTCGTGATCAAATGATTGGTTCATATCTTGCACAAGATGCAATCGAGTTTTTGAAAAACGTGCGTGATAATAATAAATTAGCTGGAGGATCGACTACTTGGCTTACTGGTATTACAGGAGGGGCTACAACATGTTCACAGAGCGCACCATGTACGGTTGATACGATCAATGGTGATCCAACAGGAGTTACTACATACGGTATTGTGCAGTGTTCATATGGTTCACCAACATGTGGTCAGATGTATCTCGTTTCAAGTGGTGATCTTGGGGGATATAGCCACACAGCAAGTGGTATCAAAACACAGTTCACACGCACATTCTATATAACATCAAGTAGTGCCAATCCTACGGGCGAAGCGAAGCTTGTAGTCACTGTGTCGTGGAAAAATGGCACTGTTCCGAATTCAGTTGTTCTTCAGAATGAGATTTTTGATACATTCAGATAATACCTGTTACATATAATACATGTTCATATGAATATATTCACACCACAAAAAAATACCGGCTACACGCTTCTTTTTGCAGTGCTTGTGACGGCTATCGTGCTTTCGGTTGCAATTTCAATCCTTTCTATTAGCCGAAAGGAATTTCTTCTTTCAACATCTGCACGAGAATCACAATTTGCATTCTATGCAGCAGATAGCGGAATGGAATGCGCAGCATACAATGATCTTGTGAATGGAATATTTTCAAGTACAACAACTCCTCCAACGGAAATTTCATGCGCAAATGCAACTTCAACTATTCCTGCTCCGACAATTGTCGCTTCTTCAACAAATCCTGCAATTACGAGCTACACATATATATGGAGTGGCAAACTCGGCACTTCACAGTGTTTCAGTGTTGATGTGACAAAAGAATACGATACGAGTGGAGGAGGACTTTCAGTTGTCACGCTCATTGGTTCGAGAGGATACAATGTTGGCTGGAATATTGGAGTAACGCCGCCAGATTGTAGTGCAGTAAATCCAAAAAAGGTAGAACGTAAGCTATTGCTTGTTCACTAAGATGAGGGGGCAAAAATGGCGAGTTTCTGATACTATGTATATATGAAACAGGAGCCAAAAAGAGCCACACAGGCGCCAAAATCCGTTGTCGAAAGACTCGAAAGTCTGAAGAAGGCTATCGAGAAATATCGCTATGAATATCATGTATTAGACACTCAGAGTATATCAGCAGAGGCTCTGGATTCGCTCAAACATGAGCTTGTTGAAATTGAGACTCAATATCCTGAACTCATAACTCTTGATTCGCCGTCACAACGAGTTGCTGGTAAGCCGTTGCCAGAGTTCACCAAGGTCGCGCATATTGTGCCACAGTGGTCATTCAATGATGCTTTCACTCCAGAAGATATGATTGAATTCGATGCACGGGTTAAGCGGTTTTTGGTACAAGGGAAGGCAACAGGATTGCCGAGTTATGTTGTTGAACACAAGATTGATGGTTTGAAAATCGTGCTTGAGTATCGGGCCGGAGCTTTTTTTCGCGCAGCGACAAGAGGCGACGGCGTTATTGGTGAGGATGTTACGGAGAATGTGAAGACAATTGAGTCAGTGCCACTTCGTCTTGCACAGCCAGTTGATATTATCGTCGAAGGTGAGGTTTGGATGGCCAAGAGTCAGCTTGCAGCGTTGAATAAAGCTCGCGCGAAGGCAGGTGAAGAACCTTTTGCAAATCCTCGTAATCTCGCAGCGGGATCCATTCGCCAACTCGACCCACGTATTGCAGCTGAAAGAAAATTACGTACGTTCATATATGATATTGCAAAATACGAGGGCAAAGACATGCCGAAAACACAATATAATGAACTCGAATTTCTCCGAGAACTTGGTTTCAAAGTAAATCCATATTTCAAAAAATGCCGTGATATGAATGAAGTAATTGCATATTGGAAAGAATGGCAAAAAAGGATGCCAAAAGAGGATTATCTTGCAGATGGTGTTGTGGTTAAGGTGAATGAGCACACATATCAACAAAATCTCGGATATACGGGTAAGGCTCCGCGATTTGGTATTGCTTTCAAATTTCCTGCAGAACAAGTGACGACGGTTGTCGAAGATATTGTGCTCCAAGTCGGACGAACTGGAGTGGTGACGCCGGTTGCACATTTGCGAGCGGTTTCTGTTGCTGGCTCTACAGTATCGCGGGCGACGCTTCACAATGAAGATGAAATCAAACGTCTCGATGTACGCATTGGGGATACGGTGATTCTCCAAAAAGCAGGAGATGTTATTCCAGATATTGTTTCAGTGGTACTTGAATTGCGACCGAAGAGTGCCAAAGCATATGCATTTCCAACACATGTAGCTGCGTGTGGTGGTGAGGGTCCTGATGCGGGTAGAATTGAGCGTATTCCTGGTCAGGCTGCGTGGAGATGTGTTTCATCAGCAAAAGGAGGATTTTCTTTTGATCAACAGAAGCGACGGTTTTATCATTTTGTTTCAAAAAAGTGCTTCAACATTGATGGTATGGGGCCACGAATTATTGATGTATTACTTGAAAAGGGTTTGATCGGCTCATTTGATGATATTTTCACACTGAAACGAGGGGATCTGCTTTCATTGCCGAGATTTGCTGAGAAGTCGGTGGATAATTTGCTTGCTTCAATTGAAGCGGCACGATCAGTGTCTCTTGCGCGGGTTTTGGCGGCACTATCTATTCCGCAAGTTGGAGAAGAGACAGCTTTTGATCTTGCGAAGCATTTTGGTTCGATTGAGCGGATTGCGGCGGCCTCTTTTGAAGAAGTTGAAAAGATATATGGTGTCGGTCCGATTGTTGCTCGTTCTGTTGTAGATTGGTTCGGGGTGAAAGCAAATCAAAAATTGATTGAGCGTTTGATGAAAGAAGTGACAATATTAAAAAATCGAATAGTTGATGGCAGAGTTGTTGTTGGTGACGGGGCTCCAGTGGGTGAGCGGAATGATGCGATTTTTGGAAAGAGTTTTGTATTCACGGGAACACTCGAGGGAATTAGTCGTGATGATGCGCAGAATATAGTGCGTATGGCTGGGGGTGAGGTGTCGAGCTCGGTATCAGCGAAGACATCGTATGTTGTTGCTGGTGAAAGTGCTGGATCAAAACTCGATAAAGCTCGCGAACTCGGAGTTGCTATTATCTCGGAAGCAGATTTTATGAAAATGGTGGGGAAGAGGTAATACGAGATATCGCCAAAAAAGAAGGCGCGCAGCTCGCAAAGCGAGCCGCGCGTTGAGTCCACAACTGCAGGGCCGAATTTTCGCGGCAGTTACAGTCGGACTAGTTCACCGAGTTTCGCGATTTTGCCGAGGAGTGAGAGTCCGTCGAATCGCTGATCGTCTGAACTGATGCTATGCCGCTTCAAAAGTGCGGCAAAAGTTTCTTGGAGTTTATCCATATAAAGAACGGTAGAGTATTATAATACATTTATTTAACAAAAGCAAGCTCATCCGGTAGTGAGGTAATTAGCTATATGGGTCTGACCTCTGAAAAGAAAAACCCGCTCCAGAAGATCGAGGTCTTTTGGTGGAGCGGGCGTAGCGCAACTATTTATTTTTGTGCTTGCGAAGATACCGATAGGCCAACGATGAGGCATGGTGGATGTATCCATACAACTCATCTGCTTCGCCGACAAGTAACTGTTCCAACCACCAGCGATGGTTGGAGAGTTCTTGGGGAAACACAGATTTCAGAGTGCCAAAGTTCGGAACCTTCTTGAGGTTTTTCAGCGCGGCGCACAACAAGGCTGGGCCTTTTTGGACGCCGAATGAAACGATGATATCGTTGGTAGTTTCAAGAATGAAACCGGGACGATTTGCTTTGAAGTCGCGGACCTTGGAGGCGGAGGGACGTTTCATGGTTTTTTCAAGTAATGTTGTTGATTTCTGAGGTTGCAATGTAACCGAGGTGCCAGATGAGCTGTATCACCTTTTTTCCAGTGAGGGTGTTTGTGCCGTGGCACACGAAGCTGATATTACTCATTGGCAAGCTCTTTTTGATTCGCTTCAAAGGGAATGCCGCTGATTTGGTCGAGAGCACCGTGAAAGTGAACTCCACTGAACCACCGGCAATGTTTGGTGTTGGAAACTCAATGTTGTCATAGCCGTAAGAGATGACATCGTATGGTTCACCAAAAAGAAACACTTTCTCAAGCGCCGCATTCAAGAGGGATATGGTCGCAGCGCCACAGAGGCACGCAACACCACCTTCGATTCCCATCTTGATAGAAAAGATCGAGGGCTCTCCTTTGATGTGCGCCATTGAGCTAAATCCGCAGGATTCAGCAAATCGAGCAACCATTTCCGGAGTAATCACCGGACTAGTCACTCTAAATACAGTGCAGTTTGGTATCACACAGATTTGATCAATTTTCAAGGTATCCTTTCCGGTTCATGACTGTACGCCATAAACGCATATTGGTTGTATTGTTTAAATGCATTTAAGCACTTTTTTATACATATGTCAATATCATTCCTGTGATATCAACACAAGTGAGCCTGAAAATGAGGTTAACTTCCATAACAAACAGATAAGCTTTCAAATAGGCCTATAGAGGGGCGTTTTTCTTATTTTATGCTACAATTTCCATATGATTACAGAAAAGGACGTTCAAGATCTTGCGAATTTGTCGAGAATTAAGCTTTCACCCAATGAAACACAGGCTCTCATGAAAGAGATTGGCTCTATTCTGACCTATGTTGATGAAATCAAAAAAGCTCCTGTTGGAGATGCTGAAATGTCTCAACAAGCGTCGGTTGGTGTTATTCGCAATGTGACGAGAGATGATATTTCGCGTGATATTTCATCTGAAACTCGCGAAGCAATTCTCAACGCTGCTCCTGATCGAGAGGGAGATTTTGTTGCGGTAAAACGGATACTTTCATAATATATTTCACATATAGTTGCACTTTTTTATGAAAAAAATTGATATAGCACAACTTACGATACAAAAAGCGCACGATGCAATGAAGTCGGGGGATTTCACCGCGGTTGATCTTGCGACAGTATATCTCGAAAATATCAAAAAGCTCGATAGTGAAATCCACGCATATCTCGAAGTCTTCACTGATGTGATTGAACAGGCGGAAGCTGCTGATGCACGTTTCAAAGATGGCACAGCGACACTTCTTACGGGTATTCCATGTGCGGTGAAGGACAATATTCTGATACGGGGTCGCATATCAAGTTGTGCATCAAAAATGCTTGAAAAATATGTCGCAACATATGATGCAACTGCAATTAGCAAGCTTCGTGCTGAAGGTGTCGTGTTCATTGGGCGAACAAATATGGATGAATTTGCGATGGGAGGTTCAACCGAAAACTCTGCTTTTGGTGTAACCAAAAATCCGCATGATGTATCACGAGTTCCAGGGGGTACGTCGGGAGGTTCAGCGGCTGCGATTGCCGCGAATATGGCACTGATTTCACTTGGTTCGGATACGGGAGGTTCGATTCGACAGCCGTCGGCTTTTTGTGGAGTCGTTGGCCTGAAACCAACCTATGGATCGGTGTCTCGATACGGTCTTACGGCTGCGGTTTCATCTCTTGATCAAATTGGGCCAATTACACGTACAGTTGCTGATGCTGAAATTCTCTTCAATGCAATTCGGGGTAAGGATGTGATGGATGGCACAACGATTAGTGAAACAACATATGGTGAAAAAAGTGCCTCAAAAAATGCAAAGCTTACGATTGGTATTCCGCGAGCGTTTATGAAGCTCGGCGGCATTAGTCCTGCGGTGCAGGACGCATTTGCTGCCGCCGAGCTCCGTTTCAAAAAACTTGGCTATACGATTGTTGATGTTGATTTGCCAAATAATGCTTTTGCATTGCCGGTATACTACATTATTAACTTCGCTGAAGTTTCATCTAACTTGTCTCGCTTTGATGGTGTTCGATATGGTTTTCACAAAGATGGCACAACAGGTGTTGAAGATTATTTTGAAAGTCGTGCGGAAGGATTCGGACGAGAAGCACGCCGACGTATTTTGCTCGGCACATATGTTCTTTCATCTGGGTACTATGATGCATATTACAATCGTGCAAATGCACTTCGCCGACTTATTACCGGAGATTTCAATACGGCTTTCAAAAAAGTTGATATACTTATGACACCGACAGCACCATCTCCCGCTTTCAAAATCGGAGAAAAAGTTTCAGATCCTGTGGCTATGTATCTTGAAGATATTTTCACCGTAACTGCAAATCTCACCGGACTACCAGCAATGTCTATACCTGCTGGAATGACACAGGTAGATGCTACAGGGAATCCATCAATACCACTTGCAGTGCAACTTACCGCAAGTCATGGAGCAGAGAAGGTGCTTTTCCAAGCAGGAAAGGATTTCCTTGGGGAATAGACGTGGTACAATTTCAATTATATGCATCAAATATTTGCACTTGGTAGTACAGAAATAGGGAATGGCGGTGTAACCGTTCCTCAGCTTGATGTTATTTCACGTATTAGTAGTGCTATTGTGTATGAATTTGAAAACTACACAAATATTTTCCCTATTTTGAAAACAGTAGTGACTTCATTCATGTGGATATCACTTGTTGTTTCGGTTTTTTGTATTATCGGCATTATCATATCGGTTGATGGAATTATTCGTATTCGTCGACGTGAACACGAACTTCTTTATGCAAAAGTTGTTGAAGCGGATCAAGATGAAGCTGTTCCAGATCCAGATCTTAGCGCTCGATGGCAAAGGGTTCTTGAGCTTGTTGAATCAACAAATGATAGCGATTGGCGACAAGCTATTATTGAAGCAGATATTATGCTCGAAGACTTGTTGGTACGCCTCGGATATCAGGGGGCTGGTGTTGGTGAGCGTTTGAAACGAGCAAATACCGGTGATTTCAAGACACTCGACAAAGCAGGTGAAGCACACGGTATTCGAAATCGTATTGCTCATGATGGATCGAATTTCGTATTGAATCCTCATGAAGTACGACGTGTTATCAGCTTATTCCGTGAGGTTTTTGAAGAGTTTTATTATATTTAGTTGGAATACTTTGTCGGTATGCGAAGGTGGCTTGCTTTTTGTGTGTAGAGTGTTATTATACTATTCTACATCGCGGGGTAGGGTAGCGGTTAGCCCACTAGGCTCATAACCTAGGTTTCACCGGTTCGACTCCGGTCTCCGCAACACGAAAAAACCGCAGATGATATGTACGGCTAGTTACTTAGTTGGTATTATAGAATTATAAGATGCCGGTGTAGCTCAGGTGGCTAGAGCATTTCACTCATAAAGAAAAGGTCGTTGGTTCGAGTCCAACCACCGGCACAATTGCGAGAGGGCCATAATTATGTATAATAGGTCGTATTG
>JBEBAU010000042.1:0-4714 GCA_041158765.1 Candidatus Parcubacteria bacterium
CTGCAGAAGAAACAATTCGCGCATACAAAGACGCCCCTCACTCAAAAGTCCTTCACAAGGATTATCGAATGCCCGATGCACAAGCGGAGGGTATTGTATTGCAACTTACTCCAGAAGTTCATGATGATAAGATGGCCGAAATACTCGGCATCATGCAAACGCACGGCATAAAAAACGCTCTTGAAATTGTTGGCAAGATGAATGATCCGCATATTCAAGACGATTTTGAGCGTTTCCTCGTGCAATATCTCAAAGCAGGTTTCCCAGCGCAGGGCATGACTGAAAAAGCCCCAGAATTCAAAGCACTTCACATGACTTTGTATGAAGTCACACTTCCCGAAAAGACGGATGAAGATGGTGGTCGAGAACGAGCACTCAAAGAAGTGATTTCATCAATGGAACAATTCTATTCGGGTATGATGTCGGTCAATGAGACATCTGATACTGGTGGAACAGGGTACTTCGCTATTGAATTGGCTGTTGCAAATCACAGTGATGACTTTTCATTCCATGTTGCAGTGCATGATAGTAAGAAGAGTATTTTTGAAAAACAGATCCTTTCGATATTTCACAATGCCAAGATTGTAGAGAAGCAAGATGACTACAATATTTTCAATGAAAACGGCTCAACTGTTGCTTCGTATGCTCACTATACGAAGAATGCTATTTGGCCGCTCAAAACGTACGAGCAATTCGATCATGATCCACTCAATGCTGTGCTCAATAGCTTCTCTAAGATTCAGACCGATGGTCAAGGCGCAGCTATTCAACTTATCGTGAAGCCACAAGGTGATACGCATAATAAGCGTTTCAAAAAAGCTCTCGATGCAATCATGAAGGGTGAAAAGGTCTCAGAGGCAATTTCAAAAAATGAGGAGGGTGTAATGAAATACGTCGAAGGATTTTTCCGAGGAATGACATCAATCGTTCAGACAAAAGAATCAAAAGAAAAAGAGGAAGAGAAAAAGCGAGAAAATGCTTCAAAAGTTGATGAACTCGCAACTGAAGCAATAAAGGCAAAAATTGCTTCACCAACAATTGCAATTAATTTGCGCCTTATTTCTTCTGCTGAAAACGAAGCTGTGGCAAATGGGGTACTCGCTGATATGGAGTCGGCTTTCAATCAATTTGATAATACACAAGGAAATAGAATCGCTTTTGAACGAGTTACGGGTGGCGCACTCAAGTCGCTTCTCTATGATTTCAGTTTCAGACTTTTTTCAAATACTGGCAGAATACTCGCCAATATCAAAGAAGTAACAAGTCTCGTGCACTTCCCAGCAACCATTATCAAATCATCTCCACATCTCAAGGTTGCAAAGGCTGGTACTGCTCCTGCACCGCTTGATTTGCCTCGAGAAGCGAATGGCTCAGTACTACTTGGTGTGAATCGAGATCGTGGAGTTGAGACTAAGGTCTTCATGACTCCCGAAGACCGTCTCCGCCATCTCTATGTCATTGGACAAACTGGTACCGGAAAGACTACCTTCTTGAAAAACATGATTGCGCAAGATATCGCAAACGGGGAAGGTGTCTGTATGATTGATCCACACGGTTCCGATATTCAAGATATTCTCTCGTATATTCCGAAGCATCGATATGAAGATGTGATTTACTTCGATCCTTCATATACCGACAGACCGATGTCTCTCAATATGCTCGAATACGACCGACGTTTCCCAGAGCAGAAGACATTCGTCGTGAATGAAATGCTCTCTATTTTCAATAAGCTTTTTGATATGAAAACTGCGGGAGGTCCGATGTTCGAGCAGTATTTCCGTAACGCAGTGCTCCTCGTGATGGAAGATCCGGAATCTGGTAATACATTGCTGGATGTTTCTCGTGTTCTTTCAAATAAACTCTTCAGAGAAAAGAAGCTTTCAAATTGCAAAAATCCAATCGTTGTTCAATTCTGGAAAGAAGTCGCCGAAAAAGCCGGCGGAGAAGCATCTCTCGCAAACATTGTGCCGTATATTACGAGCAAATTCGATGTATTCCTTTCTAATGACATCATGCGTCCGATTATTGCTCAAGAGCAATCAACACTTAATTTCCGTGAAATTATGGACACCAAGAAGATTCTGCTTGTGAATCTATCGAAAGGTCGCCTCGGAGATATCAATGCCAACCTCATTGGTCTTATTATTGTGGGCAAGCTTCTCATGGCTGCGCTTTCACGTGTTGATGTTGTGGGGAAGACTGATGCCAGTGGCAAGGCTATTTCTCTACCACCGTTCTATCTCTATATTGATGAATTCCAAAACGTCACGACGAATTCTATTTCAACAATTCTTTCTGAAGCACGTAAGTACAAACTCTCTCTCGCAGTCGCGCATCAATTCATTGCACAGCTTGAAGAGGGCATTCGAGATTCAGTATTTGGTAACGTCGGTTCTATTGCTGCATTCCGTGTTGGAGCTGAAGATGCTGAGTATCTTGAAAAGCAGTTTTCACCTGTTTTCACCGCCAAGGATATTATGTCTATCGACAATCGCAATGCGTATTTGAAAATGCTCGCCAATGGTCGCCCTGTGAAGCCATTTAATATCGAAATACCACCTCCACCGGTGGGTAATAAGTCCGTCGTTCAATCAATACAAGAACTTTCATATCTTAAGTTCGGCAAATCACGTGATGTAGTCGAAACCGAAATCATGGCAAAATACGCAAGCATGGCTGTGCCCAAGAGTAGTAATGCAGCAACAGCCGCGGCGGTGCAGGGTAGCAATACACCAGGTGGAACTGCAGGACCCGCTGTGAAAAAGCCACTCTAGTTGATATACTTTCATTATATGGAAAAAACTCCTCATGCAACATATGAAGATCCAAGTCAGGACCCTGATTATGCGAGAGTTGAAAAAGAAATTCTCGAGCGTGTAAACAACGACAAAGAACGATTAGCCAATGCGGGGTCTCGACATCCAGAGCCTCACGGTCAATTGTGGGATCGTATTTATGCACGAGAGAGTGTACATGCATGGTCACGTTTTGCTTCCGCATATCCCGAAAAAGCCGCAGCTTATGCGTCACAAAATCAAATGCTTGCATTTGAACTTGAAAGAAGAAATAAACCTACTGAAACACAAGAAACTCTGCCTTCAAAAGAGGAAAAAATAAGGCTTCCGGGTTTTGCTGGTGGAGAGGCTCCAATTGAAGCAGAAAAGACCGAAGAATTTAACGCAACGAAGGCTCTTGATACAGAAGGTTTCGTTGAATTCCTCGCTATGTATGCAGATAGCAAAGAAGGAGAACTCGAGCAAGAGGCTATTGCAGAACGTCTTCATGTATTTGAAACAAAAATGAGGTTTCAAAAGATTTGAAAGAAATTTGCACGACTGAAATTAAGGGTGAGATTGGTATTGAATTGAATGAAAAGGATCTCGAGGGCGTTGATCTATTTCTCCAAGCTGTCGCAATAGAAAATCCCAATAAACTCTTTCAAATAAAAGATCAGATAGCTCTCAATAAGGAGCTTCCAGAACAAATTGCTCTTGTACAAGGTCAGCTGCAGAATTTTGAAAGAGATATGCGCTTTGCTGAGACTATGGCAAGATTCGAGAAGGATGAAAAGAACGTTGAATTAGCTAGCAAGGGTGTTGGAGTTGGAGCCAAGCTCAAAATGTTTGGAAGTATCTTGCTTGATTCTGCAATGTTGCAGCATGGAAAGGGTGAAGGAGCGAAGATTTTGGATGCTCGAGGAGAATTGAAAGAGAAGGGTGTTGATGTGAGTCGAGAAGGTTTGGACGAATATCTCAACAAAACTCGTGGTCTCGCTGCTACATATCAAGAACAGTACTATAAGCTTCAAGGTAACAAAGTGGCTGCACTTGAAGATATTCAAAATCAATTGAAGGCAAATAAGCAGGCGATTTTTGCTCATATGGGTCTTCGAATGGCAATTATGGAGGTTTCAAATCAGAAGTTGAAAGAACAGATCAGTGGCATTTCAAAAAAAGGCGGTCTCTCTGGATATACACAAGCAGCCGGATCTCTCGCCGAGAAATCGTCTGGGGAGAATACAGGACTCGAATACTTCGACGATACGAGCGAAGAGGCTTTCAGAAAAGAGATTGATGAGCAGGCTGAACAGCATATTGAAGGAGTTATTTCAAAAAATCTCAAAGAAATTAAATTCGGTGCAGGTACATTCTCTCGTCTCGAGAAGAGCATTACTGAAGTGATAGATGCGACTGGAGCTGGCTCGAAGAATCAGGCAGAGACGCGAGCTTTTGTGATAGAGACAATAGGTCGTGTCGCAGAGGGACTTCCTGATACAGCTGAGGGTAGAGCACGTAAGATTCTTGCAAAACAGCTCGCAGCAAAGCTTCAAAAATAATATTGTATGAGTACAAATAAAATCACAACAATCGGAAGCTTAGTACAACAGGGGAAACTCGATGAAGCGCGGGGTATTTTGGCCGAGGCACTGTCGGGGGAGCTTTCGGATATCGAGCGAGGCCAAGCTATTGTCACTCTCGTCACACTCTATCTTCAGGTGAAGAATCAAATTAACAAAGAATTTCTTGCTGATATTAAGAAAGCAGTTGAAACACTGAAAGCTGTTGACGCTGTAGATCGTACGGTTTCAGATGGTATTCGACTCGAAAAAGTCCGCGCATCTCTTTCATAAAAAATCCTCGCATAGTACTATGTTGTTATACTAAACAATATTGTATATATGCATCAACAAACTTCACACCCAAGACAGGAGCGC
>JBEBAU010000043.1:0-18416 GCA_041158765.1 Candidatus Parcubacteria bacterium
TCGTGCGGGGAAGAAGATTGAATGATTGAAATACGAAGCCAATTTTGTCTCGTCTAATATCAGCGAGCTCATCATCAGTGAGTTTGGATGCGTCCTTGTTATCAAGAAAATATGTACCAGAAGTTGGTGTATCAAGAGCTCCAAGAATGTGCATGAGTGTAGATTTGCCGGAACCAGATGGTCCCATGATTGCGACAAATTCACCATCTTGTATGTTGAAGCTCACACCTTTGAGTGCGGTGAATGAAATATCTCCTGTCGTATATGTTTTTGTGACATTTTTTATTTCAATCATTCGGGTGAAATTATCGTCCTACAGCTCGACCTGCATTAGCTCCAGTTGCTCTACCTCCGACAGCGCTCAAGATATTAGGTGTTGTTGATGTGGTTTTTGTTGACCCTGTAGTTGTTTTGATAATAACTTGATCACCTTCTTTGAGACCTGAAATAATCTCGGTGTTGGTATCATTTGATGTGCCAATTTCTATGTTTTTTGATACAGGTGTTTGTGTTGAGGTAATGCCAGCGTTTCTTGCAGCTTTGATTTCAGCTTGTGGTATTGGTGTTGTGAAGACCTGAACATATGAACCTCTCGCTGAGCTTTTTATTGCGGAATTTGGCACAACAAGTACGTCTTCTTTTGTCTCAGTGATAATTGAAGCATTCACACTCATGCCTGCTTTCACTCTATTGTCTTGTGTATCAAATGTAATTGTTACACCGTATGTTACAACTCCTTGTGATACCGTACCAACGCCATCTATCTCGGAAACTTGTCCATTAATTGTAAGGCCCTCTATCGCATCGAAGGTGAGCGTGGACTTGTTGCCAATTGCGATTTTTGCAACATCGACTTCATTGAGTGATATCACAGCGGTTTTGTTTGCAGTAATAATAGTAGCTATTGCAGCTCCAGATGAAATTGTATCGTTCTGCTTCACATCGAGTTTTGCGATGACACAATCAAATGGTGCTCGAATGAAGTTGTCATCATAATTATTCTGCTGTTGTTCGAGAGCAATTCGTGCTGAAGCAAGCTCGAGTTCATCTGGGCCGGTTTTGAGATCTATGAGAGAGGTTTGTGCTTGTATGAGACTTGATGTGTCATTTGAGATTGCAGTACTTGCCCCGATAAGTGCAGCAAGGTGTGTATTTGTTTCACTTATCCATGTACTTACGCTTGTTTGAAAGGATGCAGTGTTTGTAAGGTTATATGTTGAGTCACTTTGGATGGTATCAACGACAATTTTTGCATCTTTGAGTGAAAGGGAAAGTGTCTTTGCTGCATCGGCAGTCTTTTTGATCAATTGTTCAACTGTCGACGTGGGTGTAGATGCAGTAATTGCTTTGTAATCAATAAGTGTTGAATTGTATTTGTTTAATGCGATATCAAAATTTATTCCCGCATCATTTCGGTATTTGCGAATTGTTTCATTTACTGAAGAGAGATTTTGATCACTGAGGTAGCCAGTCCTTCCATATAGAGCGGTTTTCATACCATCAATGACACCTGGTAGGTCGGTGAAGGCTGAAGCAATAGCGTCGAGGGCTTCTACATAGTCATTTGAAAGGGTTTCACCAGCTTTGCGCACATTTTCTTCAGCTTGAAGCATGGAGAGCGTATCAGCAGGCTTCACGAGTTTCTGATATGCAATACGTGCACTCTGGAGGCTCAAACTTGCAGCGCGTGAGTCGATTTGTACAATAAGAGTCTGGGCTTTTATGGTGTCGCCGTTTTTGACGGGAACAGCAACAATGGTTCCTGAAGTCTGACTTTTCAAATCAATTTGACTTGAAGCAGATACCTGTCCGGTTCCGCTTATTGTAGTTACGATCGTGCCTTTTGAAACAGTGCCAATAGTATAGAGCGTCTGTGTCGAGCTATCAGTATATGCTTTGACGCCCATATACCCAGCAAAAATAATAATGATTGCAATCACAATGCTTGTTTTTTTGTATGCAAGAACGTATTTTTTTATGCTGAGTATTTTTTTCATGTTATTTTGTTGAGCTAGCTGACATTAGTGAAGGTGGTGGTGGCAATATTCTGATAAATCGCGCAGTGACGTTATTGGTATTATCGTTTGGTTCTCCGATAACAACCACCATATCTCCGATAAGAATGTCTTTTGGTGAAATCTTATCTCGGAATTTGTGAATGATTGTCGAAGGATCAATCTCGACGATCTTTTCGACAGCATCAACTCCAGACACGATAATAGTAGGGAGAGTGACCTTCACGACTTTACCGACAGCACCATGTCCACCAGGGAGGTCATCTTGGTCAAAACCCCGCATCATGGTCTCGCCAAGGCCTCGAGGTTTTTGTTGATCAAATGCTCGATAGTACTTTTCACCAGTTTTGAATGAAAAAGCAGCTTTGTGATATCCGACAAAAATACCAGCTTGAAATACAACGAGGAGCAACATACATGCAATGAGTGCAGCAATAAGAATTCTGAATGTTTTTGATTTGTGAAGATTTTTGATATCGATGGTCATGGGTTTTTTGTTATATGGTTTGTGTTGTCATGAAAGCTCCTCGTGCATCTCGTACTGTCTTGCCCAAAGACCACAGGAAGAGAGCTGTCACACCGAGTAATACGGCAAAGCCAAATACTGGTAGAGATTCGGCAATAGATATAGACAGCTCTCGCCAGTATGTAACGAGAGTGGTTCCATCTGAAAGTATCAAAGAAATATATTCATATGCACCAGACTTGGTAAGTGCTTGTGAAAGGTAGCTGGTGATTGGAACAAGAGAGGTGAGCGAAGCGAGCGCGACGGCGCCAAGGCCAAAAAAGTGCCGTCGCGCTGCGGTACGCTCTGCATTGTGGATACGACGAACAATATGCTGTTCGAGATCTTGAGGGAATGCTATTCTGCTGTATTTTGTGTTGTGGTTCATCTGATATGTTGTAATACGTTGTTATGGCCTATTTTGGTGCATACGCTCGATAATTTGCTTTAGTTTTTCGAGTGCTCGCCGGTATTTGCTCTTCACGGTATTCATTGGTATGTCGAGGATTTCTGCGACATCTTCGAATGTTAATTCTTCGTAATTATGAAGGAGAATGATGCTGCGTTCATGAAGTGAAAGGGTTTCAAGAGCTTTTTCAATAATTTGTACGTTTTCTTCTTTTTCAAAAAGCTCGTGCGCAAGTGGTTCAGTATCAGCAATCGTATCTGTAATTCCGCGTTCGTCGCCGTTTTCTGCATGTGTATCGCTCCACTCATCGATTGCAGAAAACGGCGTCGCTTTCTTTTTTCTGAACCAATCTATTGTAGTATTACGTGCTATTGCGAAGAGCCATGTTTGAAAAGCGCGATCATTACTTGTTTCTGATACTTTGAATCGCTTCGCATGTTTCCATGCTTTGACAAATGTGTCTTGTACGATATCAGCAGTGTCTGCATGTCCAGATGAAAGTCTATATACAAAAGCAAAAATAGATCGCGTATGTCGTAGTACGATAGTATCGAACGCCCGCGAATTTCCAGCAAGATATTCTGTTATTAATTCTATGTCTGTGCGTGTATCCATGAGTTATTCGCCGCATATAATACAAGCGACAGCCCCATCCCAACTTCTTCCTGCATAGAGTGCATTCATAAGACCAGCGACACCTAACGCACCATTTGCGGACACGCTGAGCCGACCGCCACTTTCATTAATTGCATGCTTTTCAATAAGATTACGAGCAGTATCAATTATTTCATTCGTAGCAATCCAGCCTGAACCACCAGTCTTTTCTATTAGAGGAACAAGTTTGTTTTTGCGAAGAGCAGTGTGATCAACTATTGCATCTGCAATTGATACTTCACTTACCCCATGTCCTTCACCAATACTTGTAGCGACGCTGTCTTCATTAAAAGCCTCTGATAGTGGGTGGCATGATGTCGTTTGTACGATATGTACTTCGATTGCTTTGCGGGGTTTGCCGTTTTTTCCAGCATTCTTCAAAAAAAAGTCTGAAAGAGCTTGTGCAGTTGTGCCCGATGAAGCACCAATAAATACTGCACGAAGATCAGGAATTGCCATGAGTTCTTCGCCGAGGCTCTCGTATCCGACAAGTGCACTGTCATCGTTTGATTGGCGAAGACCACGAACGCCCGCTTCTTGTGTTTTTGCAAAAAGCATTTGGAGCGGGCGTTCGTGCGCACTTACACGAATATATTCAGATTTGAGCGCATCAAGCTTTGCACGCTTGCGAGCGGGGATTTTTTGTCCAATAAGAATATCGAGAATAATTGGTTCGCTATCTGCGGTGTTCGCACGCGTGGCATTCAAATCCGTAATATAGAGCGCAGCAGCAAGCGCCGCATTTCCTGAAGACGAAATCACAAAAGACTTGATACCCTCAGCAATGCCTTTGTCTATCATATGGGGTATTGAACGACCTTTGTGTGAACCAAGCGGATGAAGATCTTCTCGTTTCAAAAAAAGCTTTTCAAAAGCTGGTGTTCCTGATACCGCAGCGGCAAGCTCTGGGTATGATTCGTGTGGGGTTATGTGTGTGCCTATTTCTCGTTTCATATTGCTATACTACACTCTTTTCGGTAGTATATAAAGCATATGAAAAATACCTGCGTCTGTCCTGAATGCAAAAATCAAGTTGACCTTACCCGCTATTCTGATATCAAAGAGGGGGTTGTTATTGAATGTAATTTTTGTGGAATTACCCTTGAAGTCGTGAATGTGCTCGACGGTAATGTTGTTACTGAGATTGTTGACGAAGGGAAGTAATAGTAGCTTCGATCATACCTCTGAAACCGTGTGAACCAAGAAAGGCGATAACCGAATTCTCGCCGCCCTTTTTTGCTGCTAGTATTGCTTGTGCAATAAGTGTTTCATCATTTTCTATGTAAGTTACATGCGCATGCTTTTTTGATATGTATGCAGCGAGTTCGGGCGCTTCGAGGGGAAGTTCATTTGTATTAGTTTTGGTACTATCTACTTTCAATTTGGTGAAATGCGGGAGGAATACTGTGTCTGCTTGTGCAAAAGCGCCGGTATTGTCAGCACCATCATATGTAGCAATAGAACTTTTTTGTCTACCACCAATATTTGGTTCGTATACTGCAATGAGCGCACCTTCATAGACTTCGCGTATACTTTCAAGTACGGAACTAGCCTTTTCGGCTGTCGGAGCGTGTACATCAAGCACGGTGATGCCAGATGGTGAAGCAGTTCTATCTGTACCATCGAGGCGTCGCTCAAGTCGTCGACGAATACCTTGGAATTCGGCAATAGCTTCCACAATTGTCTGACTTGGAATACCAATATGATGTGCCATTGCGAATGCTCCAGCGATGTTTTCAGCATTAAAACGTCCAAGCATTGGTGATGTGATGTGCACAGTCTTTTTGCTATTCGCTGCAATATCCGCGTATGCAATATCAAAAGCGATGCCGGCCTTTGTGTGTGTAATTGAATGAAAATAATAGTCAGCGTTCGTAGACTGGCCGTAGGTAATAGCCTTTCGTTGTGTGGACGCTAAGACTTTTTGTACTCCTTCATTATCGGTACAAGCGATAATTACGCCGGCTTCTGCATTTTCGGGAATTTGTTTGATGAGTTTTTCAAATGTGTGGAAGTAATCATCTTCGGTTGGATATAAATCAGCATGGTCCCATGAAACCGAAGTAAGGAGGAGGTGTGTTGGTGAATAATAATTAAACTTAGCTTGGCGATCCCAAATTGCAGCCTGGTATTCATCTCCTTCGACGACACTCCACGGGCTATTCGTTGTGGTGAGAGCTCCTGTTGGATGTGAAAGTGAAAGTCCTCCCGTAAAATAACTCGGATCCATGCCCGCACGAAGAAGTATGAATGAAAGTAGAGAAGAGCTGGTTGTTTTGCCCCAAGTACCAACAGTGACGATGGACTTTTTTTGTACGATGTATTTACCAATTGCTTGTGCGAATGACATCACCGGAATATTGTGCTCTTTTGCATATAGTGCTTCGGGGTTTGAAAGACTCGTTCCAGAACCACCAACAATAATACTGTCGGGTTCTCCAACGCCACCCATTTCAATCGTCTGATCGAATTTCTCAGGATGCCAACCTGCATAATAGATAACACCAGCGTCAGTAAGATTTGTTGAGACAGGAGGATAAAAGCCCTTATCGCTACCAGTAACTTTGAAACCTGCTTTGTGGAGCGCAATGGCAAGTGCACCAGTTCCGACACCACATATACCAGTAATGTGAATATGCTGCGGCTTTTGTGTCGAATCTTGTTTCATATAGGTATTGTACAGAAAAATGGCCGAAAACCAAGAGTACAACTGTGTGGTCTAATATATTTCATGCACCATTTACGTGTCCGGTTTCGTATACCTCTATGTGAACAAAATACTCAGATTAGGATTTGCTCACATTACCAATTAAGTATTTATAACTTTTATTTACAAAATATCTATGAAAAAATATCTAGTTCCAGTTTCTATGCTCGCTTTGCTTGTTGGCTCATTTGCTTCAACTACAACTTCAGCATATGCAGATAATGGCAAGGGTAATCGAGAGAATGACGATCGTCTTCGTGGTGAGGTAAGAAGTATGGAAAATTTCCAGCGAGGTGAAATAATGATAAATCGCGATCGTCCTGCTCTCGCGGGTAGCATCGTTTCAGTAAATGGTAGTACGCTTATCGTAAGTGGTCATGCAGCTACAACCACAATACCAGTGCGACCGATTGCTTCTGTGCTCGCGACAACAACATACACAGTTGATATTTCAAACGCCGTCATTGTGAAAAATCAAGCAACTACAACAGTTAGTGCACTTGTCGTAGGAAATTTTGTGATGGTACAGGGAACACTTACAGGTACCAATGCTGTAGCGACACGTATTGTTGTTGGAGATGTGGCGATGGGTAATCGCGATGATAATCGCGGCAAAGGAAATGCCTATGGACGAGATGATGATAAGAAAAAGGCCAGCTCAACAGCTCCAATTATCAAAGGTAATGGTCAACCAGTGATTGGTGGTAAGGTGACTGCAATCAATGGATCAAGTATGACACTTACTAATGCTGGAGGTACTACATACACTGTAGATATTTCAGCTGTGAGTTCGTCAACAACCATTGTTGTAGGGAATTCTGTTCTCGTACAGGGAACTATTAACGGTACATCAGTTACTGCTTCTGCGGTTTTTGCAGGTGATGCAAAAGCTACTAATGGAAATGATGACAAACCGAAATCTCGAGGATTTTTTGGTGGAATCAAGCACTTCTTTTCAGGATTTTTTGGTTTCTAATTAGGTAAGTAACTAAATGAAAATAAAAAGCGCCCCGTAGAGGGCGCTTTTTATTTCTCGAGAATACTTTTGACCTTTTCAATATCGTTTGTCCACACTCCACTGCCATTTGCGCCACCATCGAACCATTCAAGTCCTCCAAATTGCAATTTGTAGGTATCACTTGGTCGCTGAAGTGAACCGAGATATATGTACTGCTTGCCAGTATCTTTGGCATATTGAATTGCTCGGAGCATCATGCCCATACCGAGATCTTTTGGTGCAGGAGTCTCTCCTGCGAGTGTAAGATCATAGAATGGATAACTATAGTGAAGTAGTGTTGAATTTTCATATGCAATCGTATGTCCAATGCTCGTACCATTTGTGGAATATGCGCACAACATATTGAAATTACTTTTTGAACTATCAGTAAGCATTTCTTTCACCTTGATTGCACTCATAATGCCTGCGCCAAATTTTGTTTCATAAAAATCCTTAGCAGTCTTGCCAATTGACCAATGATATTCGTGAGCGGCGCCTGTTTCTGTTGTAGCAAGAGGGAGTTTGGTGGTCACAATACTGAGGAAATCGGTTTTTTTGAGAATCCGACGATTTTCGCTTGAAAGTTCAAATTGTGAAAGATTAATACGAACACTGCGAGTCTGGTGCATGACGCCTTTGTCTATACGGGTAAAAACGTATCCAGCATCATACATATCGGTGATGTTTTTTTCAGAAAAATCCGTGAGTGTTTTTTCTTCCCAATGGAGATATTCCATAATTAATTGAGTGAAAGCCAAACGCCAAAAATCACGAAGAAGAGATGTACAATCCAGAAGCGCATAATGGTCTTTTCTTCACTCCAGCCAGTGAGTTCGAAGTGGTGATGCAGTGGAGCCATTTTGAAAATACGACGACCAAGAACATATCGTCCGCCAACTTGGATAAGTACGGTAATTGCTTCGATATAGAAGAGGAAACCAAGGAAGAAGATTGTGCCAATTTCACCAATAGCGAGAGCGTTGATTGCAAGAAGGGCACCGAGACCCAATGAACCAACATCACCCATTTGGAAACGAGCAGGTTTGATATTGAAATATGTGTATGCAATGAGAGCTCCAACAACTGTTGCGTTGAGAATTGCGATTTTGCCGAAACCATCAAGCCATGAAAGCAGTGTAAGTGCTGAGAATGTTGAAATAAGCATACCTCCAGCGAGACCGTCCATACCGTCGGCGATATTCACTGCATTTGCGGTGAACATAACAATGAAAATAACGATAGGAACAATAAGCCAACCGACGAAGAAGTCACCAAAAAATGGGAAATATATATAGTGCCACGCCGCACCGAGCTTCTCGTATATCCACCATGCAGCTACAGATCCTGCGATGAATTGAAGAAGGAGTTTCTCATGCACATAGACGCCTTTGCCAGGGTGTGAACCAAGCCAGAGAGAAGCGCGCTTGAATACAGACCAAGGAAGTGTGACGGTATACCAAATACGCATCTTCAATTCTTGATGAACTCGAATGAGTGTGAGGACTTGTTTGAGAGAACGGCTTCGGCGCTTTTCACCAAAAATATTGAGAATATCATCAATACCACCGAGAAGTGCTGCAAAAAGCATAATACCAACAGGTGTCCACGTAAGTGAACGGTCCCAATTGAAAAGGAATGTAACAGCTGCAACAGTCACAATAATAAGGAGTCCACCCATAACCGGAGTGTGGACCTTATTGCGACGGCTCTCCATAGTGAGAGTTGCATCATATTCGCCACGGCGGGTGACATTGAGTCGATAGAGAACCTTGATAAGTATTGGTGCCCAAGCAAAAGCAATAATACATGCAATTACGGCAAAACCGAGAATATACGAGAGACTAGCTATATCTGACGGGGTTATGATCATATTGTTGATAGTAGCGCAAAATCAGCCTTTTTTCAATTTTTCCTTGACATTATCGTGTTCGAGCGTAGTATTCGCATAAACCTGCAGTCAACCTACAACCCCACAAAACACATGATACTTCCAATATTATCAAGACGGAATGTCAACACTTCCAATGCCTTTGCGCTTTTTTGCGCACAAAAGGGATTCTCATCCATGTTTCTGACCCCAGCCCTCACAGGTCCGTATCCGGAAGCTGTTTTCATTGACTTCTCAACGTCGCTCATCGGCATGAATGAAAGCTTCGAATATTGTGGCAAGTATGGCACCCCGCTCATTATTTCAAGCGAAGTTACGGCTGCCGTTGTAGCTGAAATCGCCGCTGGTCGTTTGGTGCCGAGCTTCCCGATTTTTTCGGCAATCCTCGAACAAGGTCGCTGGGATCAATTGGATGATTATTTTGCGAATGCATTCACGCTCGCAGAACAGATCAACGAGCCTCGCGCCATCTGGAAAAAACAGCTCTACTACCAAGAAGATCCTGGTTTGGTGAAATCCGCAGAATAATAATGCGGATTTTTTATTTTATATATAACTAACGCACAATATTAAAACCAGTTGAGTCGGCGAATTTCGGTAATTGATTTTGTCGCACGAGCGTAAGTGAAATGATCATTGATCTTTTCGGATTCTATCCAGCGTTGTTCGAGCAATGGATTTTTTGGATCAGTGATTTCAATTCGACCAGTACGAATACCGTGACCGTAGACTCCATCAGTTGGCCATGCCATTGAATGTGTATAGTGAATTGTTATTGGAATGAAGTTTTGATATTCAACTTGATGAATGATAAGTATATGGCTCGGTTCATCTGTCGCTGTTCCTCCTTCAGCGATTGTCTTGCGAAGCATGCTGATGAAATCTCCGGGTTGGATTTCACTTGGGTTAATGACACGGCTATTTTTATTATGAGCTAGTGTGCGAACATTGGTGTTTTCTGCTGGACGAAACTTCGCACGGAATGCTCCCATAATGCCTTTTGCAAATGGAAATGAAAGATGGCGGTCGAGAGTGCCTTTGTCGCGAGCCAGTGATTCTGCAGTGAGTACATAGTATGCAAAACCTGAACAATCAATGCCGATATTGTGATCAACAAGGAATTTTTTGAGAGTTTCATCGGTGAAATTTTTTGGTTGGATTTTTTCACGAAGGGTGAGGATTTCAACTTCTTCATAAATGTCTCGTGGGCTACCTTTGCCTCCAAGCGCTCGAAGACCCGCTCGAATACCATCGCGACGATTGTTATTGAAATAGGGAACAGAACATATTCCACCAGCAGGAGATGTCGCGATTGCGCCGCCCGGGATAGCGAACGTTGCAGTGTCTCTCCGGGCGGCGCCCATATCACCACTTGTTGACGCTGTTTGCCCAATATGAAAATGAGCGTATTGATCAATAATTCTGAGCGCCTTTTCTGATAGAAGTTTTGTATTCATATATTGAAATAATTATTGTGTGACAATTTCAATTATTTTTTTGCCTCGCACATTGAACTTGTTATGTGATTCCATAATACCGCGAAGGCTCTGGATACGAAGAAGATCAGTGTTTGGTTTCGTATTGATATATGGAATTGTTACAAAACCTTCGTCTTCGAGTTTTTTTGTATCAAGAGCCTTGATGGTTGTGGTTACTCGTTGAATAATTTGAGCACCGTCATTTATGTGAATACTATGTTCACCGACTGATTTTTTTGTGGCTGATTTGACTGGTGTAGCGATAAGCGCAGAAAGGTGTGCTTCAAATGTAGTTACTCCTGGAACACCTGCAATTCGCAAACCAAGCTGGAGTTGAGATTCAAATGATGTTGAAGCCGGCTGGCGAGCATTGATTTCGATGAGTCTGATTTCGTCACGCTCTTCGTCGTATATGAGATCAATACCGAAGAGACCACGCCAGCCGGCTGTATGCATTTTTTCACTAATTTTGGCAGTCATTTCTTGTATCTCAGCAAGGTTTTTTTCTGAAAGAATACTGTGCGTTACACTCCAATCATTACCAATTGTTGACCATGGATTCTCGGTGAATGGAAGTGCACCAGTTATTTGATAGCTGATATTGGCTTCGTGGGGAAGTGTTGATGTTGTTGGAGCAGCAATTACATTCATGGTGAAAGAAGGTCCTTTTATAAATGCTGAAATTCGAGCTTCTCGCTCAGGGAATTTCTCTCGCAAAGCCGTGAGTTCTTTTTCATCTGAAATAAGTATTGTTCCATCTCCAGTGTGGCTGTGTGCCCATTGGATAATAAATGGCACTATCTTCTTATCTGCGTATTCAGGCTTCACATCTTTTATTTTTTGAATTTTGTGCGCAGGCAAATATGCAGCGAGCTCGCCGAGCCACGCTACTTGGGTGATTTTGTTTTCTATTGTCTCGGCGAGCGCCGCACTCGGGTTTAACAATACCCAACCACGTTCACTTGCGATTTTTTCAATCTGCTTTGTGTTCTTGAATACAACTATGCGCGCATGTTCTTCGACGGTACTTTTTGTAATGCTCTGCACAACTTCGGGAAGCGCAAGAATTTCATGTGTGTCGAGACTTTCACTCTGAGCATTTCCCGCTCCATCAGCACCTCCACCGACAAGCCATACATTATCTGGATATTGAGCTTGAACACGCTCAGCATATGGCGTGCGATTAGTTATGATGAAATAATTGCACGCTGTATCGCCCAAGCTATTGGCGCCAGGCAACATTCCGAGTGCTCGCTCGATATCACGTACTATATATATGAGGGGGTGTATGACTGGAGACAGTTTCATGATAGTGTGTTGTAGACGCAATCTACTATACCATAGAGCGCCAAAATCACCCTAGTTTTCATCATATATGGCTACTTTTTACGTTATCGGTACTCCCATCGGAAATCTCGAAGATATTACGCTTCGAGCCCTTCGAATTTTCAAAGAAGTAGATCTCGTACTCTGTGAAGATACTCGAGTAACTCGCACATTATTTTCAAAATACGGCATTACAACGCCAACTATGAGTTATCACGCTCAAAGCGCACTTTCTAAGACTGACACAATACTTGAAATGCTTGTCGCCGGCAAAAACATCGCTCTTGTCTCCGATGCGGGCACTCCGGGGATTTCAGATCCTGGTTCAATGCTTGTTTCCAAAATTCGCGAACATTTCAATACATCAAGTAATGATGAAAGTAATTCAATCAAGATTGAATCCGTTCCTGGTCCATCAGCACTTACCGCGGCTCTCTCGATAGCGGGTGTTCCGTGTGCAGATTTTGTTTTTCTTGGTTTTCTTCCACACAAAAAGGGCCGTGAGACTCTTTTCAAAGAAATGATGAGTTCAGAACGCACAACGGTCTTCTATGAATCACCGCATCGCATTATGAAAGCTCTCGAATCTATTGTTGCAATGACAGGGGAGATGATGGCTGAAAAAACAGATGAAAAAAACGCTCAAAAAATCGCACCAAAGAAAATTACGATATGTCGCGAGCTCACAAAAATCTTCGAACAAGTGGTAGCAGGTAGTCCACAAGAAATCCTCGCATATTTCACACAAAATCCCGACAAAATCCGTGGAGAATTCGTGGTAATTGTTTCAGCATAAACTGCTAGTGCAATTGTGCTATACTGCTCTCCAGTAAATTGATACCACCTATGAATGCAAGCGTTCTCGCTGATCGTATTCGCCGAACGAGTGGGCACGTGAATAGCGGCAGCCCAAAAGGTGTAGCGTTTGAAATTCGCCAGCTTTCGACAAGAGAAGATAGAGAGGAATTCGTCAACGAATTCATTGGCCATATTGCATCGTTTGATGTTACGACCAAGGATAATACTCTCATTGTGATAACGAATTGTCTTCTAGAGATACCCGATATCACAACTGCCACCATAGCAGTCTCTCACATGTCAAAAACGCCGTGCGAATTTTGGACTAGCTGCATCGAAAAGCTCAAACAAAGGCAAAATCGGTAGATCGTATGATCGACCGATTTTTTTATTTTGGATTTTATTTTTTGGTGTGGTGCGCTATACTGTGACTATGTCAAAAAGACAAATATTAATGCTTCTTGGGGTTTGGGTGATTGTATTTCTGTTTCTCGGCTTTCCTCCGTTTTGGGATAAGATATTCGCACTTATTACTGGGCTCGCTATTATCGCAGTTACGATACAGCTTCGTCCGGAACAGCCAATTGTGAAATCCGAAGAGACACAGACATCTACGATTCCGCCAGTTAATACGATATAGCAATGCAGGACACACCTACTATTTTTGTAATATTTGGTGTGACTGGAGATCTTGCAGGAAGAAAAATCCTGCCGGCTTTGCTTAATCTATATGTGAAGAAAGAGCTTCCTACGCGATTTTCAATTGTGGGTTTCGCGCGTAGACCTTTCACCCGTGAAGAATTCCGTCAGCTCATTCGTGACAATATGCATATTCGTCCGGGGCAATTCAGAGAAGAGGATGTGAAGCATTTCCTTGATCATATGAGTTATGAACAAGGACAATTCGATGCGAAGGAAGCATATGTGACTCTCGCTCAAAAACTCAAATCAATTGATGACTCATGGAAACAATGTTCGAATAAACTCTTCCATCTCGCTACACCTCCTTCATTATATGAGGCAATACTCGATCGTCTCTCTGAGTCCGGTCTTACCGTTCCATGTGGGGGAGATCTTGGTTGGACACGTATTCTTATCGAAAAGCCATTTGGTAATGATGTAGATACTGCTAAGGCACTTGATAAGAAGCTCGGCAAACTTTTCAAAGAGCAGCAAATATTCCGTATTGATCATTATCTCGCTAAGGAATCAATGCAAAACATCTTAGCCTTTCGTTTTGC
This sequence comes from Candidatus Parcubacteria bacterium, assembly GCA_041158765.1. GTDB lineage: Bacteria > Patescibacteriota > Minisyncoccia > Phycocordibacterales > PALSA-1337 > JAQBRD01. Next base: position 14,019 of record JBEBAU010000043.1, read on the forward strand.
GAATACACTGTTCGAGCCTTTGTGGAATCGTCATCATATAGACAAGATTCATATCAAGCTTTTTGAAAAAATTGATATTGAAGGTCGTGGGGCACTCTACGATAGTGTTGGCGCACTCAAGGACGTTGGACAAAATCACTTGCTCCAGATGCTCGCTCTTGTTGCAATGGATGAGCCGGTTTCATTCGAGGCAACACCAATACGCAAAGAGCGCGCGCGGGCTCTTTCACGACTTCGTCCTATCACCAAGCGCTCTGTCACCAAGTGTGCAGTGCGCGGACAGTATGAAGGCTATATGCGTGAACCAGGTGTGAAGCCTGATTCACAGACCGAGACTTTTTTCAGACTTGAAACATACGTAGATAATGCTCGTTGGAAGAATGTGCCATTTTTCCTCGAATCTGGCAAAGCCATGTCTGAATCTCGTGTTGAAATTGATGTGTATTTCAAAAATCCCGGTCGTCGCACTCGTGATCGTGGTGTGCTTGAACGTCAAAACGTCCTCACATTCCGCATACAACCAGATGATGGTATTAAGATTAAGTTCTGGGTGAAGACTCCGGGGTATACACGAGGTGGGGCAGGTGCAGCAGAAATCGCGAGCCACATTGATCAGCTCGAACCGAAGACATTGAAGTTCCGATATAGTGAAGTTTCTGATTTTGCGACACTCCCTGATGCATATGAGCGTGTGCTCCATGATGCAGTGATTGGTGATCAGACACTCTTTGCAAGTACTGATGAGGTAGTCGCTGCGTGGAAATTCATCACACCAATTGTGAATGTTTGGCGTACGGGTGTTGCGCTCACATTTTACAAAAAAGGCGCAAAGGAGGTATAATCGCCACACATTATTACATGTGCACAGTTCGTGTATTCGCACAAAATTAATTTCACACTATATATTTATGCTCAAAGGATTTCTCATGAAAGCAATGATGAAGCGACAGATGAAAGGAATGCCGCAAGATCAGCAGGATATGATTCTTGGAATGATTGAAAAGAATCCGGACTTTTTCACAAAAATCGCTCACGACATTCAAGAAAAAGTAAAAGGCGGCATGGGTCAACAACAAGCCATGATGCTCGTGATGAAACAAAACGAAGCAGAGCTTCGTAAGATGTTGGGGAAATAATATATGCTACTCATATTTTAGGTGTAGTATGCAAACTATAAAAACTGGTTAGCGGGTACAATATTTATATTTATTGAAATTCTTATTTTTTCAATTCCGCAAATAAATCATTACCTGCAATAGCACCAATCTCTTTTAGGCTTTTAATATATTCTAAGGCCTCTTTTCTTCTCTCTGGGTCTTTTATAGTCATCCCAGTTGGATTATAACCATTCGTGAGTATATCTTGAATTATTTCATCAGATGGCCTTTTTGCCATAGCATCAATTCGGTTTCCTTCATCCGAGAGTTTTTTATTGTCATGGTTAACGTTACGTTTTAATGTGACACGAGGATGTTGTTTATTAATCGGATATCCTGAACGACCAAAATCTAATTTTCTTCCGTGACTATTTACACCAGCATAAAACAATGTTGTTCTAGGAAAATTCTTTTTTAGCTCGTGTGCAAGTCCTGAAATTGTTTGACCACCATCGTTGTGTCTATTTATTGGACTCGGTGTTAATCCTTTATCGTACTGATCAAATATAAGTATTTTTGCATTATCTTTTTTAATCCTATCTACTAAGTAATCTGTTATCCCTTCTTTCATTTTTTTAAGTAAAGGTAGTTTAGAGTCTTGTGGATTTGAATATCTTATAAGGTTATCTATGTCATCTTTTCTATCAATCTCTACAATATGTGCCTGTTCTGTCCAGGATTCAATTCTATAAAATATTGGAATCTCTTCATTGGGATAGGCTATTTTCCAAGCCTCCTTTATTGCATAACCATAAGGAATTGCACTAGTTTCAGTTAGAAAAATATAATCTGGTTTATAGTCATGCCAGTTTTTCACTAATTCCTTTAATTTTATTACATTATTTTCCCTAAAAACAAAAGGATCTTTACCCCTCCATTCCTCTCTGTCCGGTATTCCTACATGTGGAGCTAAATTATAAATTTCTGCTGTCAGATATTGTATTTCCTGCTTAAGATATCTGACATCACCAGTGCCACTTTTTAATTTTTCATTATACTCAGAAAGTTTAATTTGAGCATTTTTATATAAAATATCTGCTTCATTTATATCTTCAACGGGGCTGATATCTTGTTCTTGTGAACTCTCAGGCTGATTTATTATATCTGTTGAGATTTTTTCCATTAAGTTAATTTTACACCAAATTTTACTTCCAGTCATTTTTCCTGTATCTTTACGGAATGTCACTTAGTATAGGCATCGTCGGCCTCCCAAACGTTGGAAAATCAACATTATTCAATGCGCTCACAAAAAAGGGCGTTTTGATTGCGAACTATCCTTTTGCAACGATTGACCCATCGGTTGGCGTTGTTGCGGTGCCAGACGATCGTCTCTACAAGCTTGCGGAGTTTTCAAAAACGCAGAAGACTGTTCCCGCCATCGTCGAATTCGTAGACATTGCTGGTCTCGTGAAAGGTGCTTCAGCAGGTGAAGGTCTCGGCAATCAATTCCTCACAAACATCCGCGAGACCGATGCTATTGCAGAAGTTGTGCGAATTTTTGAAGATGAAAACATTATTCACGTTGACGGTAAGATCAATCCAATCAAGGACATTGAAGTAATCAATCTCGAACTCATTCTTGCTGATCTTCAGACCGTGACGAAGCGCCTCGCCAATCTCAATCGTGAAATAAAATCAGGAAAGAAAGAAATTATCATTGAAGCTGGAGTGCTCGAACGCATTCGTGTGGCACTTGAAGCGGGTAAGCTCGCAAGCGCGGTGACTCCGGATGAATTCGAAGCACCATTTGTGAAAAGCATGCATTTGCTCACCGCAAAAAAGATTATGTATGTGCTCAACAAAAAGTCTGGTGGTACAAATCTTGATGAAATAAAAGACGAGCGATGGAATGCGCTCATGAAGTTTTTCACAGAAACTGGTGCGGGGTATGTCATTGTTGATGCTGGTACCGAGAATGATCTCAAGGATTTTTCAGAAACAGACAAACAAGAAATGCGTGTAGGACTTGGAAATATTGATAACGGCATCGATACGCTTATTCGCAAAGGATATGAATTACTCAATCTCATCACGTATTTCACAACAGGTGAAAAGGAAACTCGCGCATGGACTATTGGTCGTGGTTGGACTGCACCTATGGCAGGCACTGCTATTCACGGAGATTTCAAAGACAAGTTTATTCGTGCTGAAGTAATCGAGTGGGATAAATTGCTCGAAGCTGGTTCATTCGGTGCTGCGCGTGAGAAGGGGTGGTTGCGTACGGAAGGCAAGGAATACATTGTGAAAGATGGGGAGGTGATGGAATTTAAAATCTAGGCTAATATTAGCAATATGAAAGAAGAGCAACCTCATAAGCTCGAACTGTGGATGGAAAGAAAGAAACTCTCTCCTTTTCTCGTTTCTCTTTTTTATGTAGTTGAGGGTCCAAAAATGAAAGAAATTATTGGTGCAGGCTGGAGTGAACAGTTTTGTATTTTCAAAGATAATACTGTGTATTTCATTTGTGCATCAGGTGAAATTCACGATTTCTATAAAATACACGCAAGCTATATACAAAATACCCTCAAGAATACTACAGGCGAACTCATGCAAAAATGTCTCGATGTGTACAACAAGGCAGACGAACACATTTCTAATATTGCACATGCGTCTCAAGATGATTTCGTAAAAAATATAAGAATGCATCTGGATTCTGCATATGAAATATTCATGTACACAACCACATTGCCGTATTTTTTGTTAATGGCTACAGAAAGCGATGTATTATCGAGTGAGTATAAGAATAGTATAAAAGAGGTGTGTGAAAAACTGAGAGGAGACTCGAAGTATGTGAAGGTTCAAAATGCTTTTCTTCCAAAACTTTCAAAATATCTTGCAACTGAGTTCGCTGTTTCTGAACAAACCGCATTACAATTTACTTACGATGAAGTGGTTCAAATTATTGAGAATAGATCATCATTTGTTCTGGACCCTAAGATTAATGAAAGAGAAAAATTATTCATGATTGAATTTAATGCAGAAGATACTCACGATACATTAATATACGATGAATCTCTTATTGAAAAATATCTCAAACAATATGTCTACGTAGCAAAAAAAGATGAGATAACTGAATTTAAGGGAAATATTGCGAATAAGGGTTATGCGAAGGGTCGAGTTGTTGTTGTGAATAGTCCAGATGAGCTCGACAAGGTTCGTGATGGTGATATTGTTGTTAGTATAAATACCAATCCAACAATCATGCCAGCATTGGTCAAATGTGCGGCAATTGTTACTGATG